>PKXI01000248.1 GCA_003133425.1 Acidobacteriaceae bacterium | reverse complement strand
ACTTAACGTTGTAATACTAGAAGAGGCCGAATCCTTTTTCCTTTTTCGGGACGGCGGGTTGGCCGCACACGGATTCGGCCATTGCCCGGATTGCCTGTGCAATGGCCGAGTCCTCACCCGTGAGCGGGGTGGCGGAAGTCTGCATTCGGCGCACAGCTGTGTAGTCGTTGGGAATTTTCCAGCGTGCAGGCTGGGTGAGGGCCTTGGTCACAAGTCCTTCGTCAATCCCCTCGGAGCCGGAGTCGAATCGGTTGATTACGATTTCGAGTTTGGGGCCGCCTAATGTGGGGAGACGCTTGATCAGACGGTTTGCGTTACGCAGTTCAGGAATGCCGAGTTGTGTGACCAGGTAGAGGGTGGCGGATTCATCGAAGCTAAATGTGTGCTTGAGATCGGCTCTGGATCCGGCATCGATTACGACATATTGGAAATCCTGAAGTGCAATTTTCAGCAGGGCGCCGATGGCGCCATCGACGGGCTGCATAGGGACCATTTCACTGGGGGCGGCTAGAACGAACAACCCCGAGACATGCAGGACCAGAAGGGATGAGAGAAAATGCGAATCGAGGCGTGTGGCATTCTCGAGCGCGTTCGCGGTAGAGTATGGGCTCTTGATTCCAAGGTTGAGCGCTGCGTCTCCAATGGGGAGATTGAGATCGATAAGCAGAGTGCGTTGGCGTGACTGCTCGGCGAGCGATACGGCGAAACTGGAAGCCAGCGTTGTGACTCCGGAACCACCCTTGGCGCTCAAAAACACAAGCAGTTTGCCGGTCGTCTCTTCTGGCAAGCTTGGCTCTGTGATCTCCGGCCGCGGAGTTTCCAGACGCCGGGCCCAGGCGCGCACGAGAGCCTCGGTCATGGCGGTGGTGGTGATCGGCAGGCGGAGAAACTCGCGGGAGCCCGCACGCATGCAGCGGACCATTATGCCAGGGTCGGCGATCTCCGAATACACAATTACATTTGTCGACCCTCCGGTGCAGATTCGCTCGATCAGCTGAAGCGTGTATTCCGGGTCACTGTCGAGGTCAATGATGACGACGTCGAAGCGCTGTTTGAGCATCTGCGCCACTGCGTCGATTTCCGGAGGGTAGGACATGAATTCCCAGATTCGGCCGTTGGGGAACTTGTCCAGAGCACTGATTGCCGCGTTGCGACGCTGGTCATCGGGGCTGATGACCGCAATGGACAGCGGTTCCGCGCCGAGAGAATCAGGAAGCTGACCAGAAGAAGACATAGGGAAAGGATAATCTCCTCTTGAGTGTAGCGCTGGTGCGCACGTTGGCCCGAGTAAACAGGAGAATTGCTCACGCGGTCTATTGGCGGCGGAGATACTGGTATAAGTTTCTCTTGAGGATCTGCTTACGGAGGGCAAGGCCACACAGATACGCGTAGACGTGCCGGCGGAGCGGGTTTGGGACTTCTTCGTGTGTCGTTGCTCAGAACTGGTGGCGGAGGGCAGGATCGAACTGCCGACCTACGGGTTATGAATGGAAAACTAGCCCCAATGCGGAACAACACGAACCAATTAAACCAACAAGACGTTACCAATCCCGCTCGTGCCGCTGCCCCCCAATTGGGTCACTTTGGTCCCAGTTCCCGGACAGAAGACGGAAAGGTTGCAGATCATTCTTTCTGACTCGGCTTGCCCTACGTCTATGACCGCTCCGTTTCAAGTGTTGGATGGCTTCACGGGGAGGGGCAGGTAGATTTATCCGCATACAGGAGCCGACGCACAACGCCCACTTCATCGCTCTGATGGACCGATTCATGCCGAGCCGGCGGTTGCGCCGGGATCAATTAAATCAACTGCCCGTCCGCCACGAGTATTGGGGGTATTGAGCTGAACTGGTCTAACTGACGCGCCACAAGCATCTCTGCGAGATCGCCAAGGAAGTTTGTCCCTCGGTGAACATCAACGAGTTGAAAGGACAGAAAGTCGGCGCGGCAGCCTGAAATGAAAACGCTCGTGGAGACCTGATTGGAAGACTGGTGCTTCGGAGAGCGGAATTGAGGGCCGTATTCTCGGCCTAGACAATCCACCCCGCCGGAATGTGAGCAAGGGCTATGGGAATTGGCGAAATGGGGCCTAACCATTGCGAAGCTACTGGCCTAACCATTGCGAAGCTACTGATAGTTGCCGATCAAGACAAATGGAGCCCAATAGAACGGATGAGAATAACCGGCATTATGCGTCTCTGATGACGACTCTTGCGCGATTTCAAATCCCCGCCCGCTTCCTGACTTCGCAGCAACGGCAGGCCCATGCAGGAATGCAAGCTGCGCCTGGCGCAACGCCTCCGCTTTTCCCGCGGCAGGATTCTTGACCCAACGGCCATAGAAATCGCTCATTAACCGGCTCGTACTGGCGTCGTTTACATCCCAGAGCGTGGCCAGCACCGCTTCGGCATCCTTCTGCTGAGCAACCATGCCCAGACTATCCATCTCCAAGCCGTTTCTGGAGGTGTAGTCTCTCGCCGTACTGCACGCCGAGAGCGTTAGAAGCCTGGTGCCGTGAAAGGTGACCGGGGAATTCTCCATATTCGAGAGATTCCATGCGAACCCATTCGCGTCTCCACCGTTCTCTCCGCCGAGCATCAAGTACGGTTCCTCGCCGTCGCCCGCTTCCACGACGAAATGGCTGGCAATATGCACTACGGAGAAGCCGTTGCCTTCGCTGAGCTCCGCTTTCAGTGCAGCCAGCGTGAACTGTTCATTAGGCAGCAGCTTTCCCTCCATCGGTCCATGTGATTCAGGCACCGCGGGGTCGTGGACCACTGAATCCAGCTCTGGCATTACACCAGGCAGCGGCGGCAGCCCACCGTAGCTCTTTGACAGGCCCATTGCCAGAACGCTGGGTTTAATCCCATTCGTAAGCGGTGAATCCGTCATATGACCGTAACTCTCCGGCGTAAAGAGGACGTTATTGAAGCGCTCTATCATGTAGTGGTGGCCATCATAGAGCGCGCCAATCGGCAAGTAGCGCAATGCGTCGTCGAGCGACCAGAGCAGCGTGGGAACAGCACCGTGTGCGGGAGGCTGCCCTTCAAGCGTCTTCAACTCTTCTTCGACTGGCGCCACAACCATGGCATACAGTTCGGCCAACTTTGGCCTGGGATCGGAATTGCGTGCGCGCAAAACCTTGAGTACCTCAAGTGCCTTACTGCGCACTTCGGCGGGAGTGGCCTGCAACTCGAACTCCTTTCTTGCGTTGGCCCTGACCACAATCTCATAGGTGTGATCTTTGCCCAGCAGTAGCCGGATACCCAATACGTGGGGGCCCAATTTTGTCAGCGTATTCTGCAGATAGCTCGGCGCGGACTGATCGTCGTGCGCAGCTCCATCTGCCTGAGCGTCTGATCTCTGCGCCAGGTCCGAATCGATGGTGCTGGTGAATGAGGACAGGATCGCCGCGCTTTCCTGCTCCATGTTTGCGCTCAATTGTTTGAGTTGGGCCTCCTCCTCTGGTGTGCGCGAACCCTTGGCCTGCAGGCCGGCTGCCTCCACACTGGCCTGCTCATAAACCATGGCTGTCTTTTCTAAATCCACCATGTCGCTTTGCGCCTTTTGCTGTGCGCGGGTGAGCTTCAAGGGTTCGATTCTAGCCGCGGTATCAGCGGTGGCTGTGCGCACAATGTCCATCAACTCCTGCTCCTTGAGCAGGTCGAGAATATCCTCGGCTTCGCCGAGCCGGCCGGCTTCAATCAGAATTTCCGCAAGCACACGATAGGTCATCGACTTGGATTGCGCGAATCCTGCTTGCAGGCCCTTGTCCATCTCCGAGATGTTCTTGCGAATCTGCTGGAATGCGCTCACCGCATCCATCCCAAAGAAGATCGCGTCCTCGTGGCGATGCTGATCGCGGAAGCCGATCATCAGCGTGGTTTCAATGCCGCCTTGAATCTCCGGATCGCCCGCGGCCTTTGCCAAAGACAATGCCGCCAGTTCGCTAGCCAGAGCTTTTTCCGGCTGGTTCCGCGCCGAGTACGCCCACCCGATGGTCATCATCGCCAGCGCCTCGCCACGCCGGTCCTCGACCTCATGCCAGATGGGAAGGGCATCGCTGTCGTATTTCAGGGCTTTGTCTATTTCTCCCAGGTTGGAACAATCCCTTCCCATATTGTTGAGGGTCATCGCTTCTCCGCGCCGGGTTCCAGTTTCCCGCCAGATAGGCAGCGCCTGTCCGCTGTAATCCAGTGCCTTTTGCGGCTGACCCATGTCGGCATAAGCCCTGCCAATATCGTTGAGAGCCAATCCCTCACCGATTCGATTTCCAATTTCGCGCCAAATGGGCAGAGCCTGGTTGAAGTAGTCGAGAGCCGTCTGGTGTTGCCCCAGATCACGAAAAAGCCGGCCAGTGTTGTTGAGGGTCAGCGCTTCGACCTGCCGGTTGCCGATTTTGCGCGAAATCGACAGCGCCTGGGCATAAGCATCCAGGGATTTCTGCTTTTGCCCGAGATCAGCGAACGTCCTGCCCATGCTGTTCAAGGTAAGTGCCTCGCCGCCCAGCTCTCCCACTTCGCGCCAGATGGCAATTGCCTGGTTGAAGTATTTGAAGGCCTCCTGCCCCCTTCCCATGGCGGAGTATGTCTCTCCAAGATTGTCCAGCGTGTTCGCCTCGCCGGCGCGGCCGCCAGCTTCACGCAAGTCCAAAGGGAGCGATTCAATCAGTGCCCTCAGATTCCTTAGCTGCCCCAGGTCGTGCAGCTTGTCTCTGTTGCTGAGTCTGGGCCCGACTTGCCCGGTGTCGAGTTCGTGCCAGATCGCGAGCGCTTCGTTCAGCTCCTTGAGGGCCACATCCCGTTGGCCCAAATCGTTATAGGCTCTGCCAATGTTGCTGAGAGTGTTCGCTTCCGCCTGCCGGATCCTCAATCTGCGCCAAATAGCAATAGCCTCATTGAAGCGCGAAAGTGCCTGGTGCTGCTGACCCAGGTCGCTATATACACGACCCAAGGTGTTTTGTGTCATGGCCACGCCGGGCTGATTGTCTGCGCTCTGTTCAATAGCGAGGGCTTCGTTGAGGTCCTCCATCGCCTTTCGCATCTGGCCAGCTTGCCGGTACAGATAGCCGAGCGTAATCAGCTCGAGTCCTTCCTCCTGCACCTGTCGCGCCGCACGTTTTTCAGCCAGGATCTGTTCATGCAGCTTGATCTGATCTTGCACTGGGGAACTCTGCGTGCGGGCTTCTGTTGCCACGAGCAGCCCAAAGCTTATGCATGCAATCAATCGGAATCTGTGCGCCAGATTCATCTTTCACCTTCCGTCATACGGGGTTGGCGCTGGGTTGGTCAGTCAGTCTCACTTCTTCTGCACGACTCCAATCAATTGGCATTGATCATTTGGCAGCCAGGTTTTCACGAAGGAATGCCACCACTTTGATTACTGAATCGTTTGCTGCTTCGGCGTCCCATTTAATGTGGACCCTCATTCCCTTGGCAGCCGGGTCGTATGCGGTCATCTCGGGCGAATCGAGGTTGAATCCATGAGTTGCTCCCGCATATTCAACTGTGGTCAGCTGAAAGTGGTACTTCTTTGCCAGCGTGCTTTTGAGTTCGGGAACAGCCTTGTCCTCGCCGAAAGCGTCCTCGGTCCCATAGAAGATGATCATCGGGCGGCCGGTGAGTTGGCTGCCGCTTTGCTCAAACTCTTTTGTGAAGTGGTTGCACACCGGATAGAACATGACAAATGCGACAAATCCCTTGTCGTCTCCCATCCATTTCTCAACGTTTGTTTCCATGGCTGTTCTCAAAGCTATGTTGCCACCCAGAGAAAAGCCCATGATTCCGATTCGGTTGGGATCGACGGAGGATAGTTTTCGCAATTCTTTGAGCGCGGCGAAGGCCATCGGCAAAAAGACGTCAGGCTTTGGCCGGTCAATGGGGCCTCTGAAAATCCCAGTCTTGAAGTCGACTTCGAAGATCCCGATTCCCACATCGAGGAGCGGCTGTCGATAAAGCTCGCCGCGCTGGTCGATGCCCATGGTGCCATGAACCAGAATGATGGCAGGCACCGGACTCGAAGCTTTTTCCGGTAGGTAGAGTGTGCCCGACAGCCTGTAAGGTTGGTTGGGATCTAAGGAAGAGAAGTCAATCTTTGTCTGGGAAGAGAATGCACTGACAGGGATCACAAGGATGGCCATCAAACACAATCCAATGAGTCCGAAATTCTTCCAGCCCTTCATCATCCGCCCCGATCAGCAGCAGGTTTCCTTTTCGAGTTCATGATTGGCGCCATGACGGCCTTCCCCCGGCTCTACATGCCGACTCCAGGGAGAAGAATCGGTCATTATTTTTTCTTCCCGCCTTTTTGCGCTTTGCCGCTACTCTGTGATTTGCCGCTTCGGGTTTCAGAAGACTCAGTGTCACTCCCGCCGGCAGAGTGTTTATCCGTGGATGAGACGTCGAGCGGTTCCACACTTACTTGCATTGAAGCGTACGTGATTCCAGGGACAGCGCTCGCAGCGCGCGCCGACAACGGCAGATTTGGATCCGCATCCTTCCGCACCAGGTAGCCCTGCACCAGGTCCAGGTTGGGCAGCTCCTTCGCCAACTCCTCTGTATGATCCTGCGGCACCATCAGGTAGTCGGCGGAGAGCAATCCCAGATAGCGATCTTCCCGATCGGGATCGCCAAACGCCGACTGGGTAGCCACGGCGGTAGTCAGATTGCCAGCCATAATGAATCGCGTGCGATCTTCCCAATAACTGAGAACTTCAGTAAAAGCGCTGAGTGCCGGTACGCTGATTGCCGGCAAGGTAACCATGGGGGCAATCACCTTTGCCCCCTGCATCATTATGTTGAGAGCTTTCACAAACACTGAAGTGCTTGCAGCCTTTGAGACATTAACAGCCAGTTTTCCCGTGCCCTGCGTTAGCAGGATCTTGCTGGTGCCCTGTGTTGCCTGAGGGTTTCTGAATCCCAACTGTTCGAGCGAAACATTGCCTGCCTTGTCTGGCGTCAGCGATGCAATGGCCGTCCATGCCAGCGGAGCGATGATGTTCATGTATGGATGTATCTGGCAAGTATCGACGCGAAGCTGCGCTGCACGCGCGTTGGCGGCGCTGTCGCCGTTTTCGGGTCGGTATTGCGAGAGAGCGACACTTACGGCCACATCACCCTCGTGGTCCAGCAATTCCTCTTTCCCAATATCGGTGGCATAGCGCAGCCTTTTCGTGTCGCTCCGATAGTGCAGATACTGAGTCTCCGCTTTCGGATCGGGAAGCTGATCTTTCGGTCCTCGCGAGGCGGCCTTTTGCCCATAGTTGTGGCTGAGTGGATTCACCGAGTCGAAAAAACCATTCCAGAAATCATAGGAGTCGTGCGGCGTATCCTCTGGAGCAGCCTGCGAGGCTGCGCTTTGCGCGGCCGCAAGGTCGGGTAGAAGCGCCACAAGCAGACTGAGGGCTGAGGTATTAGTTACAAATGCGCGTCGAGAAATGGACATGGTCGTTCTCCTTCAAAAGATCGCAGGCCCTACTATGCGAATTGGTTGACCACAGCAGCGGCGCATTGCGTTCATTTGGTTGTGTCCGTTGAGATTCTTTGATTGTTGTGTCTTGGCAGTGCCTTGGCGTTTAGCTCGAAGATGACGAGTCGAGTGCCTTCACACTCACACGTATGGAAAAGTACGAAACATCGGGGACGGCGCTCATCGCGCGAGTCTGCAGAGGCAAATCCTGATCGGCATCTTTGCGCACCAGGTAACCCTGCACCAGGTCGAGGTTTCCCATCTCCTTGGTCAGCGAGTCAGCATGTTGCTGCGCGAACATCAGGTAGTCACCGGAGATCAGGCCGATGTATGGACTCTCACGTTTAGGATCTTTCAGCGCCTGACGGGTAGCCACGGCTGAGGTGAGATTGCCTGCCATGATAAATCGTGTTCGATCTTCCCAATAACTCATCGTCTGCGTAAACGCGCTAAGAGCCGGCACGCTGATGGCAGGCAGTGAAACCAATGGCGCCGCGGTTTTCAGCCCCTGCATGATGATATTGAGCGCCTTCACGAACATTGAAGTTTGTGGTGCCTTGGAGATGTTGACCGCTATCTTTCCGGTGCCTTTCGTGAGCAGAATCTTGCTCGTTCCCTGTGCCGCCTCGTCTGTTTTGAGACCCAAGTGGTCGAGCGAAACAAAGCCCCCTTTTCCTGTGATCACTGAGGCAATCGACGTCCATGCCAGCGGCGAAAGGAGATTCCTGAAGGGGTAGATCTGTGTGGTATCGACGCGGAGTTGCCCTGCGTGCTCGTTGGCCCCAGTGCTGCCGATTGCAGGCCGGTACTGCGAAAGCGAGATGCCAACAGCCACGTCGGCGTCATGATCAAGCAACTCTCCCTCGCCGATCTCCGTGGCATAGCGCAGTTTCTTCTCGTCACTCTTGTAGTGCAGATATTGCGTCTGAACGCCAGGATCGGGCAATTGATCCGCCGGGCCGCGCGTTGCCGCCTTTTGGCCCGAGCCTTGAACATCTGGACTCACTGAATCGAAGAAGCCATTCCAGAATGCGTAGGAGTCGTGCGGGGCATCCTCATTTGAGTCCTTGGGAGTCTCCGCCTGTGCGGCGTTGAGTTCAGGTGCGATTGCGGCAAGAAGACCAAGGATCGGCGCCTCGGTCAATAAATCACGTCGGGAAATGGACATGGTCGTTCTCCTTCATAGCATTATCGGGTTTGAGACGCGCAGGCCGGGAATGCCGCCGGCAGGCAATGCGCGCCCGATCTGTTCCTAAGGACCGCTGAGTACGCGGGTATTTGTGGGCAGGTGGGCGCCAATCGACAGGATGTCGCATTGGACAACGGGAACGTCCGCAATTCAGAGAACGCGCGGAACATATCGCAACGAGCTGAAGCCTGCAAGCTCATAGATGCTCCGAACACATTGAAACTAGAAGGGCCCAAAAGTTGCGCGAAGGGTTCGAGATTGTTCTAAAGTATAGCTCCGCCGGAGGGGGAGGTGAATCGTGCGGTTTAGGTTGCACTGGTGGCAATCCACCCGGACCCCAGGGAGTGAAGTTCGTTGGACTCTTGTTGAGTGCGAAGGACCGGGGGGTGTTGAAAGACTCACTCTCGGGAAAGTCGGAAAATCTCATCGAGCGGGATTGCTCTGCTGCGGCATTGGTGAGTCTGTTCGCGCTGCGGTCCTCTGAAGCTGCCTCCAGATAGCAGTGAAGGTGGAGAAGCCAGGGCTTGTTAGCAATACCTCAGACGGCGGACAGCGTAAGATTCAGGCGAGTCAGGGCGGAAGAATGAGTCTCCAATTTGCTTTCGTTTTTCGCATTCTCAAGGAGCTGCGGTCCTGATTAAGGAAAGGTCGAGGTCATTATGCACGGATTGGCCCGTTATTCCGCACTTCTCTCGTTGTCACGATTTGCATCTGCGCCTGCAAGGCTGGAACGCAAGCACCAACCCAACTTACGGTCAGTGGTGCGTCCTATGGACTACTGGCGGCCCCAATCGCGTTTGATCGTTTCAGTCCTGAGCTTCGCAACTGTGGGGACTTTTGTGGGGACCCTAGATAGAGAATGGCATGAATCACAGAGTCCCTCACTGCACCAGCTAAACCTCAAGCTGAGACGGCAGCGATCCTCATCAGGGTAAGAACGGTAATGTCGTCGCGCTGGCCGAATTGCTGGGCAGTATCGACGATGTTCTTTGCCGGTTCCATGGAGATGGCAGCGGTGCGCTCAAACCCGAAAAGCTCGCCCGAATTGTTACGGGCTTCCGCGATGCCGTCGGTTACCAAGGTCAACTTGTCACCTTCCGCAAGTTGAAAGCGGGACTCGGTGTACTTCGAGGTCGCTTCCAGCCCCAATGGCACGCCGTTTTCGATGGGGACCTCCTTGCCTTGAACGTAGGGAGGAAGATGGCCGGCATTGGCCAAAGTCAATGATCCATCGGGATCGGCGCGAAGGACGAGACAGGTGGTGAACCCTCCCTGGCTGCGTCCCCACATGCGCTCGTTCAAGGCGGCAAGGATTTCGGCAGGCCTCTGCGTGTACTGAACCAAAGTGCGAATCGTGCCCACAAGGAGGCTTACGGTCACGGCTTTGTGAAGGAGCAGATGGGGCACAGCTCGATCCAGGTTACCGTGGACACGTATGGGCACCTGATCCCTGGAGCAGACGTTTCCTATGTGGACTGATTGGATCAGAAATCGACCGAAAAGCGGTTGTTGGAACAGCAACCATCCGCAACTCCCGCGCAACCGAGGGACGAAACTGAGACCCTAATTCCAGCGTATGTTGTTGATTTAATTGGTGGCGGGAGGCAGGATCGAACTGCCGACCTACGGGTTATGAATCCGTCGCTCTAACCATCTGAGCTACCCCGCCAGTGTCGTGCCTGGTGAATGCCTGGAAGGCGCAGGTCGAAATGACCCGCCAGGGGGAGGTGCGGACCGCATTCGGCGCACGGCTCCCAACCTTGATGATACGGGGGCATGGATAGCAGGTCAATCCCGGACGGCAATGGCTAACCTGGACGAGCGAGCCGCGAAGAGAGTGTGTGGAGGTGCTTGCCGGGAGCGAGCTGAGCGCTGCGGGTGATTGCTGGCCGCCTGCTCCTGTAAACTCGCCTGCATGAGTACGTTCCGTATTGCCGCGGTGATTCCAGCGCGGCTGAGTTCGACGCGGCTGAGCCGCAAGGTGCTGCGGACGATTGCCGGCCGGCCGATGGTGGAGTGGGTGTGGCGCGCAGCGGCGAGCAGCGGACTGATGGACCCGGTGGTGGTGGCGACGGATTCAGAGGAAGTGGCCACGGTTTGCAGAGAGCGCGGGGTTTCCGTGGTGATGACTTCGCCGGAGTGTCCGAGCGGGTCGGACCGGGTGAGGGAAGTGGCGCGGCAGATTGATGCCGATATTTACGTCAACATTCAGGGCGACGAACCAACGCTGACGTCGGATTTCTTTCCGCCGCTGCTGGGACTGTTCGAGCGGCCTGAGGTGGAAGTTTCCACGCTGGCGGTTCACTGTCCGCCGGAGGAGTTCGCAAATCCCAACGCCGTGAAGGTTGTCACGGCTCTCGATGGGCGCGCTCTCTACTTTTCACGGGCGACAATCCCATTCGACCGAGACGCGACGGGGTTTACCGGCTATCGCAAGCACCTTGGGATCTATGCATACCGGAAGGCCGCGCTGGAGCGTTTTGCGGCGCTGCCGCCGTCACCGCTGGAAGAGTTGGAGCGGCTTGAGCAACTGCGGCTGCTGGAGAATGGGATTGCGCTCTATGTGGCTGATGCGCCGCGCGACACCATCGGTGTGGATACGGAAGAGGATCTCGTGCGTGCGGAGGCGGTGCTCAAGGAGATTGCGTAGCGGGACGGCGTGCAAAGTATTTTAGAAAATCTGAATTGCGAGCAAGAACCGGATAGCGTGCATGCGGCCCGATGGGCGACGATGGTTTCCATGAGCAGGAAACTCCAGTTGGTTCGCAAGGTCGGCGCCCCTAAGGTAATCGATTCCGAGGCTGCGTGGAAGCAGGTTCTGGGCCGCGATCCTGAAGCCACTTTCTTTTACGCGGTGACAACTACTGGCGTCTTTTGTCGACCGGGTTGCACAAGCAGGCGGCCGCTCAGGGCGAATGTGCGCTTTTTCCGCACGGCTGTAGACGCGCAGGCTGCGGGATTTCGCCCATGCAAAAGGTGCAAGCCATCTGCCGCTCAAAGCAAGCCTCTGGATAAGATTCGTACCTACATTGAAGCCAATCTCGACAAGCCGGTGCGGCTTGAAGAACTGGGGCGTGTGGTTGCGATGAGCCCATTTACCGTGCAGCGGCTGTTCAAACGTGAGATGGGTGTGAGCCCGCTCGCTTACCAACGTGCGCTGAGAGCGCGTTCGTTGCGCAGCGCACTCAAACAGGGAGATACCGTGACCAACGCAATTTACGAAGCAGGATTCGGCTCGTCGAGCCGCGCCTACGATGGCGCGCAACTCGGCATGACGCCGGCGCGCTTTGCCAAAGGCGGCAAGGGCGAAAGTATTTCTTACACTACGGCGCGTTCTCCATTTGGCTGGATCGTTGTGGGATCGACCGCGCGCGGCCTGTGCTGGCTTGCGCTCGCGGGGAGTTCAGCCGAGGCGGAAGCCAGCTTGTGCACTGAATTTCCAGAGGCCGAGCTGCGCCGCGATCCGTCTCTCTCGAAGCTGGTGGAGACGGCCGTGGAGGCTGTCAGCAACGGTGGAAAGCTAAACCAAAAGCAGACATCAACGGAGTTGGATCTGCGCGGCACTGCATTTCAACTGCGGGTTTGGCAGGCGCTGCGCACTATCCCCCGGGGAGAGACGCGCACCTATAGCCAATTGGCTCGTGAGATGGACATGCCCAAGGCTACTCGCGCTGTGGCCCGGGCCTGCGCACTGAATCGGGTTTCGGTGCTGGTCCCGTGCCATCGGGTAGTTGGCGCCAGCGGCTCGCTCACCGGATACCGATGGGGCGTGGACCGCAAACGCCAACTGCTCGAGGCGGAGGGTGCGCGGCTCTGAATTGAATCCCATCCGGGTCAAATTCCCCGCCACTTGCGGCGGGGTTGTTCATTCACTGAATCGGGATACGCGGATCGTCGCGAGTTCCGGAGCAAATTCTGGCAAGTTGCTTGCCGTCTCATTCGGCGCCCAATAGTCCGAAAATATTTCTTCCCATAGACGTTCGAGTGGTGTATGTTTCTCCCGTAGACGTTCGAGTGGAGTGTTTCAAGATGGGTGAAAAGAAGCAACCGAGTGGAGATATGGTGCAGGGGACGCTGGACATGCTGATTCTGCGCACCCTGGTGATGGGGCCTGCGCACGGACACACTATCGCGCATGTAATTGAACACACGTCAGAGAATGTGCTTGAAGTCGAGCAGGGATCGCTGTATCCGGCATTGCATCGGCTGGAGGATCGCGGATGGCTGGAAGCCTACTGGGGTGTGAGCGAAAACAATCGCAAGGCGAAGTTCTACAAACTGACGCCAGCGGGGCGCATGCAGCTGGTGGCCGAGACGAACCGGTGGAGGCAGATGGTTGAGGCCATTGGCCGGGTGATGGGCGAGAGTCTCGGGTAGGTGCTGTTCTTGCGGGTTCTTGCGGCGCCGAGGGGCGTGACCAGATGCGACGTGCATTGGATCAGGCGTCTTGACTTCTGACACGAAGCGGGAGAGCAACGATGAGCATGAAGCGATTTTTCAGCCGGAACCGTCGTGATGCTGAGTTGGCGCGCGAGATCGAGGTGCATCTCGAAATGGAGATCGAGGAGAACGAGGCTCGCGGGCTCTCGCCTGAAGAGGCGCGGAGGCGGGCTTATGTGAAGTTCGGTAGTGCGCGGCGCGTGCACGAGAGCGAGTGGGAGAGCAACACGATGATGCTGATCGAAGGCGTGTGGCGTGACCTGAAGTATGCTGCGCGTACGTTAACGCGGACGCCGGGCTTTACCGTTGCTGCCATCCTGGTGATGGCGCTGGGAATCGGCGCGAATTCGGCGATCTTTGCTGTAGTGCGATCGGTGCTCTTGAAGCCGCTTCCGTTCAGGGGCCCAGATCGGCTGATCCAACTTTACGAGCAGAGTCCTAACGGGAAGCGACCCTACAATTACGTAGCCGGCGGTATGTACGCGGCGTGGCGGCAGGAGGCGCCCAGCGTGGAACAGATGGCCATCTATGGCACAGACAGCATCAGCCTTTCAGGGGATGGAGGGCCCCTGCCAGAAAGAATTCGCTATGCCGAATGCTCATGGAATCTGTTCTCAATGCTCGGTGTGGACCCGGAAACAGGGCGATTGTTTGGCAGGCAGACGATCGGCGGGAAGCGGCGGGAACTGTAGTGTTGACACATAGCCTTTGGATGCGAAGGTATGCCGGCGACAGGAAAATTCTGGGCAAGACAATCCTGCTGGATGCGCGGCCTTACACCGTTGTGGGCATGCTGCCGGCATGGTTCAGCTATCCGGATTTGTCGGTTCAGCTATGGGCTGCGATCTATCACGAAAAGAGTCCTGCCGAAATGCGGCGAGTGGATAATCACAACTACTTTGTGCTGGCGCGGCTCAAGCCCGGCGCCACGCTGGGGCAGGCACGGAGCGAGGTGGACACTGCGGAAAAGCGCGTGCACATGCAGACTCCGGATCCGTCGGTCGGTACCGTAGCAAACGCCCGCACAATGCTCGATGGCATGGTGCATGACGCAAAGACGCAACTCCACGTGCTGTTGTGCGCGACCAGTTGCGTGCTGCTGATTGCGTGTTTGAATGTGGCGAATCTGCTGCTGGCGCGTTCGGCATCGCGGCGCAAGGAGATTACAATTCGCGCGGCGCTGGGCGGAAGCCGTTGGAGGCTGTTGCGCGAGCAGGTCACAGAGAGCATGACGCTTGCGGCGGCTGGAGGAGTGCTGGGACTGCCGCTGGCGTGGGTTGCGGTGCGCTGGCTAGTGGCTTCACGTCCCGACATGGCGCGCGTGACCGCCATCCAAATGGACGCGGTGTCAGTCCTCTTCGGACTCGGCATCATGGCTGCCAGCGGCGCGCTTGCGGGTCTGATTCCGGCCGCCTCGCTGATGCGGAGTCCTCTGCTGGAACCGCTGCAGGAGTCTCCGCGAACCGGCAGCGCGGGACGGGGAAGAGCGCGGCTGCGCAGGATTCTTCTGGCGGCCGAAGTGGGTTGACGATGGTTTTGCTAATTGCCGCGGGACTGCTGTTGAAGAGCTATCAGCATCTGCGTTCGAGCGACATTGGTTGCGCCACGAAGAACATGCTGACGATGCACTTCTCGCTGCCGAATGCGCGCTACAACAGTTCTGAGAAAGTGGCGGCGTTCTATGAACAACTGTTGCCCAGGCTGCGGACATTGCCCGGTGTGAAGGCGGCAGGCATAGCTACAGCGTTGCCGGGGCAGGGCTACGGCGGAGACGCGCGCTTCACGATTCCCGAGCGGCCGGATGTCACGCCAGGTGACGCGCAGGTCGCTATCGTGCGCGGCGCAGATCCGGGCTACTTCAGTGCCATTGGTATTCCGCTACTTCGTGGCCGCTACTTCACCGACAGCGAAACGCTCGACAAAGCGCGTTCGGTGATCGTAAGCGAATCGTTTGCGCGCCGTTATTTTCCGGGCCAGGATGCCATTGGCAAGCACGTGAAGGCGCTTGATTTTCTGGGCGTTCCGCCTCAGGGGTTCGAGATTGTTGGCGTGGTCGGCAACACGCTCTGGGGGCTGACGGAAGAAGAATCGCCGACTTTGTATTTTCCGCTTTACTCGGGTGGCTGGCCCAGCGCCGCCATTGCTGTCCGATCTGATATGAATGTGGCAAGCCTCGCCGCACCGATCGAGAAACTGCTGGCGCAGTTCGATCCGGACCTGCCGGTGGCGAACGTGCTCACGATGGAGCAGTCGATCGGCAAATCGACCCTGGACGAGAGCTTTACTTCAACCCTGGTGCTGGCGTTTGCCGTGATTGCCCTGCTGCTTGCCGCGGTAGGGCTCTACGGAGTTCTTGTGTATCTTGGTATGCAGAGAACCAGCGAGATAGGTATCCGCATCGCACTTGGAGCATCGCGCAACTCGGTACTCCGCCTTCTGTTGCTGGATGGACTGCGCCCCGCCGTTGCGGGTCTTGCCGCCGGACTCATCGTAGCCGCCTTCGTCGTGCGGTTGCTGCGCACACTGCTCTACGGCATTAGCCCGCTCGACTGGAGCGTATTTGCGGCGGTCACAATGGTGGTGGCCCTGGTGGCCACGCTGGCATGTGCTCTTCCGGCATGGCGTTCCTCGCGCTTGAACCCGATGCAAGCTCTGCGCATGGAATAGCGGCTCAAGCGCTTCCACAAGCGGGTCGACGGCGTCGAGATTCCGGCAGAGCACCGGGCAAACTTTGCTGCGGAAGGGGACCCAAAGGGGCACGCGCAATTGCCGCTGAAGTTCAATTAGGGGCGTGAATGTCTGGTGGTTCCTGCCAACTCTATTCTCCTGGGTGTGATTCTTCGGTGGTGGGGTTATGATTCTGTATGACCACCTCGGACCGAAAGCGCGAGGTCGAGCCGCGTGAATAGGCCCAAACTTCCCCATCCAGGAGTAACGAATTGAAATCAGGACGAATTGCTTTAAGCCGGTTGCTGTTGAGCTTCAGTTCGATCGTCGCTGCGCTTGTGTTATTGGCCGGATTGCCGGCTCAAACCGGGAGTTTTCATAACGCCCCAGCTTCGGTGGCCGGGCGAGAGAATCCCTACCAGGGAGAGCTGAACGTCAAGGCAGGCCAGAAGATTTACGCGAAACAGTGTGCTGCCTGCCACGGTCAGAATGGCGAAGGAATGGCCAACATTGCCGCACTCGCCCATGGTCCGACGCAAACGGCGAAGCCCGGCGAGATTTTCTGGTACATCACCCGCGGCGACAAGACGAATGGGATGCCGTCATGGGCGAGCGTGGCGGAGCGGCAGCGCTGGCAAATCATCAGCTACCTAAGAGCAATGCCCTCCATGGCTGGAACGCAGCCGGCGGCCGCAAGCCCGAGCGAAGAAACCAGCTCGGCAGTTCTGAATGCGCCAGCGCCCAAGCCACCGTTCACCGATTTTCGCTTTGAAAAGCCGGGGACTCCGCGCAAGATCACCGTGCAGGATCTTCCCGCTCCATTTGCCACGAATTCGGCAGGGAATGGCCCACGGGTTGTTGCTCGTCCGGAATCTGCCTGGCCGAAGGCGCCAAACGGCTTCAAGGTGGGACTCTACGCAACCGGGCTCGAGAATCCACGGCTGATTCGTACTGCTCCGAATGGCGACTTTTTCGTGGCTGAGAGTGACAAGGGGCAAATTCTCGTTTTCCGCGGAATCACTCCGGACGGCAAGCCGGAGATCACGAATATCTTTGCCACTGGTCTCGGACACCCCTTCGGTATTGCTTTTTACCCACTTGGTCCGAATCCGAAATGGGTATATGTCGGAAACACCAACTCCGTGGTGCGCTTCCCCTACGAGAACGGGGACCTGAAGGCACGCGGAGAAGCCGAGCATCTGACGGACCTGGCCGGCGAACCCCACGGGCATGTTACGCGTGACGTGCAGTTCTCTCCCGATGGCAATACGATGTTTGTTTCCGTTGGATCGGGCTCGAACGTGGATGATCCGGATACTCATCCGGATGAGAAGCTTCGCGCCAAGATACTCGCATTCAATCCCGACGGCTCGAACATGCGCGTCTACGCGTCTGGAATTCGCAACGCGGTTGGATTAGCCGTGAACCCGCTGACCGGACAACTGTGGTGTTCAGTGAATGAGCGCGACGCACTGGGCGACAACCTGGTTCCGGATTACATTACGCATGTGGAACAGGGCGGCTTTTATGGCTGGCCATGGTGGTATATCGGCCCGCATCAGGACCCGCGCCACGAAGGCAAGCACCCAGAGCTGAAAAATAAAGTGATTGCTCCGGACGTGCTGCTGCAGCCGCACAACGCCTCGCTGGAAATGACCTTCTATGAAGGAAAGCAGTTTCCGCCGGAATACAAGGGAGATATCTTCGCATCGGAGCACGGCTCATGGAACAGGGCGACTCGAACGGGCTATGAAGTGATTCGCGTGCCGCTGCATCATACCGGCAAGTCCAACGGCGGATACGAAGATTTCCTTACAGGCTTTGTGCTGCCCAGCGGAGATGTCTGGGGCCGTCCCGTAGGTGTGACGACTGCGCATGACGGATCGTTGCTAGTTACGGATGATGGGTCGAATTCAATTTGGCGAGTTTCCTATACCGGAAAATAGTCGGTTTTCCAGGCCTCCAATTGGAGGCTTGGGAGATTAATTAGGATTCGTCCCCGCGTGCGCGTCTGGAACCTATCTGCGCCGGGCATCTACTGATAGATTCCCGAGTTATTCAGGAAGCACTTTTGATGGGTTTGTTTGCGACTGCAAGAAGGGTCTGGAATTGTGGCGTCTCGGGCTCTTTGTGGACGACGGAAGTTTGCACATCGGTGAAGCCCGCTTTTTCCAGCATGGTTTCGAGTTCCACTTCGCTGAAGCCCAGCCACTCGTCGGCGTAGAGCTCGCGCGCTTCTTCGAAGCGGTGCTTGGCGAGGTCGAGGAGGACAATGCGGCCGCCGGGGGTGAGAATGCGGAAGGCCTCTTCCACGGCGCGATCGGGGTGCAGGGCGTGATGGAGCGATTGCGAGAAGAAGGCGAGGTCGACTTCTGCGTCGGCGATGGGGATTTCTTCCATGTCGCCGAGGCGGAAGTCGACGTTTTCTACGCCATGGCGGAGTGCCTGGTCGCGGCCGACTTCGATCATCTTTGCGGATGTGTCGACGGCAATTACCTTCTTTGCCCGCTGCGCTAACAAGAGCGCAAAGGCACCCTCGCCGGTGCCCAGGTCGGCGATAGTCATGGGGGGCATGAGGCGAAGCAGTGCCTCGGCAACTCCCTTCCAGGAGCGGCCGGGTACGTAGTCGCGGCCAAGGCGGCCGGCCACACTATCAAAGAAGCTGCGCATCTTGTCCTGACGCTTGCGCAGGACGCGGCGCATGGCGGCCAGGTCGGTGGCGGCTTCGGGGATCTCCACCTTGGCCCGGCCTAGAATCTCGTCTAAAGGGCTTAATTCAGAAGGGTTGCCGAAATTTGTGAGGCGGTAGAGATTGCTCTTGCCGGTGCGGCGGTCTTCAACCAGGCCCGCCTGCTTGAGTTGGGAGAGGTGGGTGGAAATGGTGCTCTGACCCATGACCAGGATTTCCTGCAATTCGGCCACGGAGAGCTCCTCACCCTTGAGGAGGAGGAGGATGCGGAGCCGGTTGGGATCGGCTACGACGCGCAGGATTTTTACGATGGAGGCCATAGTTTGTAATTGACGGCGGACCGGCAATCTGATACATATCAACATATCACGATAGGACGATATAAGGAGAATTCGCATGGCAAGTTCGACGTTGGAAGTGACCGATTTGAAGTACAAAGTGGCCGACATGGCGCTGGCCGACTGGGGCCGCAAGGAGATCACCATCGCCGAGCAGGAGATGCCTGGCCTGATCTCGATCCGGAACAAGTACGCGGCAGGGAAGCCGCTGGCCGGAGTACGTGTGACGGGCTCGCTGCACATGACGATTCAGACGGCGGTTCTGATTGAGACGCTGGTTAGCCTGGGCGCGGAAGTTCGCTGGGCGAGCTGCAACATTTTCTCGACGCAGGACCATGCGGCTGCGGCGATTGCTGCGACCGGGGTTCCGGTGTTCGCGTGGAAGGGCGAGTCGCTGGAAGAGTACTGGTGGTGCACGTACCAGGCGCTGGCCCACACAGGTGGCAAGGGACCGCAACTGGTGGTGGATGACGGCGGCGATGTGACGCTGCTGATCCACAAGGGCTATGAACTGGAAGACGGCGACGGTTGGGTGAATACGCCCTCAGGCAACCACGAAGAGCAGGTGATCAAGGACCTGCTGAAGAAGGTGTTTGCCGAAGACCCGAAGCACTGGCACAAGGTTGTGAAGGAATGGCGCGGCGTTTCAGAAGAGACGACGACGGGCGTGCATCGCCTTTACAAGATGATGGAGACGGGGAAGCTGCTGGTTCCTGCCGTCAATGTCAATGACTCCGTCACCAAGAGCAAGTTCGACAACCTGTATGGCTGCCGCGAGTCGCTGGCCGACGGCATCAAGCGCGCGACGGACGTGATGGTCGCGGGCAAGGTGGCTGTGATCTGCGGCTACGGCGATGTGGGCAAGGGCTGCGCACACTCACTTCGTGGGATGGGCGCTCGCTGCATCGTGACTGAGGTTGATCCCATCAACGCGTTGCAGGCGGCGATGGAAGGCTTCGAAGTGACGACGGTGGAAGATACGCTTGGGCGCGGTGACATTTATGTGACGTGCACGGGCAACACCGACATCATCACGCTCGAACACATGAAGAAGATGAAGGACCAGGCGATTGTGTGCAACATCGGGCACTTCGATAACGAGATTCAGATGGATCGGCTGGCCGCAGAAAAGGGCGTGGACAAGCTGAACATCAAGCCGCAGGTGGATTTCTTCAAGTTCCCCGACGGCCATGGAATCTTTGTGTTGGCCGAAGGGCGGCTGGTGAACCTAGGCTGCGCGACGGGGCATCCGAGCTTTGTGATGAGCAACAGCTTTGCCAACCAGACGCTGGCGCAGTTGGATCTTTGGGCGAACAAGGACACCTACAAGGTGGGCGTCTATGTGCTGCCGAAGAAGCTGGACGAAGAAGTGGCGCGGTTGCATCTGGAGAAGATCGGCGTGAAGCTGACGACGCTGAGCGCCAAGCAGGCCGATTACCTGGGCGTGCCGGTGGAAGGGCCTTACAAGGCGGAGAACTACCGGTACTAAGGGCAGTGGACAGTGGTCAGTTTTCAGTTGTCAGTTACCCGGCTTGAGTGTCGTGGAATCCCAGGTCTCGGAAGTGAGACCTGGGGCACCCGGCTACTAAAGACAGTGGACAGTGAATAGTGGACAGTGAATAGTTGCCGGTTGTCCTGAAAGCTGGACAACCGGCAATTTCATTCATTCAGTTTTGATGTGAGTGCATTCGCATGGGTTCTGCGCTTAGCTTTTCTTTCGAGTTGTTTCCGCCGCGCACGCCGGAGGGCGTGGCGAAGCTGCCGGCTGTGATCAATCAATTGGCGGCGGTGGGGCCGAATTATTTTTCCGTTACATATGGGGCGGGAGGTTCGGATCAAGACGGCACGTACCAGACACTGGTCGCGGTGGTTGAGCACGCGGGTGTTGAGGCGGCGCCGCACCTTACCTGTGTGGGCTCGACGCGCGCTCATGTTGGCGAACTGCTCAATCGCTACAGGGAGATGGGCGTGAAGCGCATTGTTGCTCTGCGCGGCGACCTTCCGGCTACTGCGATGAGCGCATCTGCGCCGGGTGAGTTTCACTACGCCAATGAACTGGTGAGCTTCATCCGCGAGACGCACGGGGATCACTTTCTGATCGAAGTGGCAGCCTATCCGGAGATGCACCCGCAGGCGAACAAGCCCAGCGAGGACTTTGAGCATTTCCGCCGCAAGGTGGAGGCGGGTGCGGATGCGGCGCTGACGCAACTGTTCTTCAATGCCGATGCCTACTTCGATTTCGTGGACCGCTGCACCAAGGCCGGCATCACGATTCCGATCATGCCCGGCATCATGCCGATCACCGGCTTTGCCAACACTGTGCGCTTCTGCGGCGGATGCGGCGCAGACCTGCCGCGCTGGGTGCGGCTGCGCCTGGAAGAACTCGAGGACGACAAGCCCGCGCTGCAGGAGTTCGGTGCGGAGGTGGTGACGCGTCTGTGCGAGACTCTGCTGCGTGGTGGAGCCCCAGGGCTTCACTTTTACACCATCAATCAAGCTGCCCCCACGCTGCGTTTGTGGAATAATCTGTCGCTTCCAGTGCCGGCCTAGGCAGACAGTTGGATTAGATTCCTGCCTGCCGCAAGAGGCGCGGCTGACCAAGGCCGTGGCCAAGGTGACGTCGCTGAATCCGGTATTATCTGTCTGAGGGGCGTCGTGGAGTGTTTCGAAGCTTTGACCAGTCTGTGCCTGTTTATTTGTGATTGCGGGTTCTCAGGCGGCGATAGAGCCTCCAGAAGATGCTGTGGAGCAGGTGAGTCTGTTCCGACTTGAGGGCCTTGTAGGAGCGCTCGACGTAAGTGTCGAACTCGGGCGGCCAGCCGATCATTGAGCGGCGCTCGGAGTAATCCCCATTCGCCCACTGGGCCATGAGTGCCTTGTAACCCACCACATGCGTGACAAAGTCGAGAAGGCATTGGGGCATCTGCTCTTCGACGATCAGGTGTGCGTTCTCGATGATGATCTTTTCGCGAACATCATTCAGAGGCATGAAGATAGTGGTCATCCATAGCGTCCACTCCTTCAAATCCTCATCGCGGATGGGGTGGCACTGAGTCTTGTTCTGTTTTTTGAGCAGCGAAGTGTAGGCGATGTTGCCTGCCACAGTGGCCACGTAGAGCGGCCCGTAGAAATCGTTCAAGCGTTGGTCCACCAGGCGCAACCGGGCGGCGCGCCGGCCCGAAACGCGGGACGTAAGAAATGTGATGAGATAGCCTGCAAATGCGAGGACGATGGTGAGAATGGCCGCGTCTTGCATGGAACTTGGAATCAGGATCGACGTTGGGTTCATGGCTTGCCTTGCTCTACCTTGCCGAAAAGTATACGCGGGCTCAGGGGCGCGCGAAAGGTGGCAGGCAGTTCCGATTTGCTTCTTACGGATTCTCTTCCCACGGCGGGCGGGATTGGACTGAAGCTGGCACCTTGTTGCGCGGTTAGGCTCTCAATCCACCGTGGAAGCGTCCGAATCCGTAGGCAAGATTGAGCGACATGATGAGCATGCCAGCGCCGAGCGTGAGGACATGCTGCCAGTTGTGCAGGTCGAAGCTGCCTACGCGGCATATGAGCAAGTAGGCGACGAAAAGATTAAAGAAGCCCCAGAGGACATTGACTCGTGAGGAGGACAAGCCTTTCCCCGGTGGTTTTGCGAAGGGGCTCTGGAAGGGGCGTCCAGAGATGCCGTTGCCTATGTGAGGCAGCGTGTTGGCTAGAAATGCGCCGCCGAAGAAGTAAGCCAGATAGTAGTACCAGTGCATGGTTGCTCCCTTGAGGCTAACGTGTGGAATGTAACAACCATTCTAGCTTGCGCCGAGGTAGATGAAGCGGGCGAGGAAAAGGGCTGCGAGTATGTAGAGGAGCCAATCCTTCTTGCTGAATTTACCGGTGGCGAGATGCAGCACGGCCCAGGAGATGATGCCGAAGCCGAGTCCGTTGGCGATGGAGTAAGTGAGCGGAATCAGCACCAGCGTGAGGAAAGCGGGAACGGCGACCAGCGGCTCTGTCCAGCGGATCTCAGTGATGGTGGCCAGCATGAGGGAACCGACCAGGATCAGCGCCGGAGCTGTGGCTGCCGGGGGCACGAAGCCCACAAACGGCGCGGCAACGATTGCTCCAAGAAAAAGCAACCCTGTGACGATAGCCGTGACGCCACTGCGACCGCCTGCCATTACGCCGGCCGTTGATTCCACGTAGCTGGTCACCGTCGAAGTTCCGGCGAGAGAGCCGAAGACTGTCGAGGTTGCGTCGGCCAGCAGAATTCTGTTGAGACGGGGGATGGAGTGGTCGGCGGCGATGAGGCCGGCTCTCTTGGTTACGGCGACCAGCGTCCCCAAGTTGTCGAACAAGTCGACGAAGAAGAAGACGAAGACGATCTCGAGCAGGCCCTTGTTGAGGGCGCCGCGTATGTCGAGCTTGAAAGCAGTGCCCGTGAGCGCGTGGAAGCCGCCGGGCGCCGGCGTCCAGCGGAAGAGATTTTGTGCCCATGCGACTGCGGTGGAAGGTGGGGCTCCGCTGAATTGTGTGTTGGTGTGGAGGATTGCGAAA
Organism: Acidobacteriaceae bacterium; assembly: GCA_003133425.1. The sequence goes on along the minus strand of PKXI01000248.1, from coordinate 53,728 downwards.
GCGCATGCCCAGGCGATGGCTGTTGTCGCGAGTACGCCGATGAGGATGGAGCCGCGGACTTTTCTTATTTCAAGCGCGACCATCAGGATGAGGCCAAGGAGAGCCAAGGCGGTGGTGGGATTGCGAAGATTGCCGAGGCCGACCAGGGTCTCCGCGTCGCCGATGACGAGGCCCGCGTTGCGGAAGCCGATGAAGGCGATGAAGAGCCCGATGCCGCTGGCGACCGCTGCGTAGAGTTCGTGGGGAATGGAGCGCAGAATCATTTGGCGAATGCCGCCAACGGTGAGCGCAAGAAAGATGATGCCTGAGAGGAAGACTGCGCCAAGAGCCGTCTGCCAGGGGATGTGCATCTTGAGGCAGACGGTGTAAGTGAAGTAGGCGTTGAGGCCCATGCCGGGAGCGAGCGCGATGGGATAGCGCGCAACGATGCCCATGAGAATGGAGCCGAACGCTGCTGAGAGGCAGGTGGCGGCTGTGGCGGCGGCAAGTGGAACGCCTGCGGCCGACAGGATGGCCGGATTGACCAGGACGATATATGCCATGGTGAGGAACGTGGTGACGCCGGCGAGAATCTCGGTACGCCAGTTGGTCCCCAGATGGGCAAATTCGAAGTAGGTTTCCAGGTGCTTGCGCATAGGCGGGTTCTATTAGGAAAGCATAGGTTAGACAGAACGCAAAGGAGATTGTGTTCGCCGGTTTTTCTTTGATTGCCGGGCGGGTCTTGCTACGATTGAAAATCCATGAGCCCGATTTCGAAAAATCGGCGTCAACTCATCCCTGTCCTGCGGGCAGTGATCGAGGTTGCGTTCATCGTGTTTCTCTTCTATTCGAACCTGTTGATGGGGGAATTCACCCATGCCAACGGGTTGGGGAAGAGCATGGCGAGCGCTCTCTACGACATATTTACACTGACGAATTTCGGGATCGCCATGATCTCGGCGTTCATTGGGTATGTGGTGTTTGAATACCTGCGCAAGAGGCTCTAGATTTGGGCCGAATTTTGGAATCCCAGGTCTCAAAATCGAGACCTGGGGCACCCAGAGTTCAGCCCAAGAGTTTGGCGGCTTCCTTGGCGAAGTAGGTGACGGCGAAGTCGGCGCCGGCGCGGCGAATGCCCATCAGCGATTCGAGAATAGCGCGATCGTGGTCGAGCCAGCCTTTCTCGAAGGCGGCCTGGAGCATGGAGTACTCGCCCGAGACCTGGTAGGCACCGATGGGGACGCCGACGCGCTCGCGGGCGGCGCGGATCACATCGAGGTAGGGCATGGCCGGCTTCATCAGGATCATGTCAGCGCCTTCGTCGAGGTCGAGGTCGATTTCGCGCATGGCTTCGCGAAGGTTGGCGCCGTCCATCTGGTAGGTTTTGCGATCACCGAACTGGGGTGCTGAGTCGGCGGCTTCGCGGAAGGGGCCGTAAAAGGCGGACGCGAACTTGGACGCGTAGCTGAGGATGGGTGTCTGCGAGCAGCCTTCGGTGTCGAGGGCGCGGCGGATGGCTTTGACTCGGCCGTCCATCATGTCGCTGGGTGCGACGACATCTGCACCGGCTTTGGCGTGGCTGACAGCGGTGCGGGCCAGCATCTCGAGGGTGGGGTCATTGGCGAGTTCGAAGCCATCGCGGCCTTCGATGATGACGCCGCAATGGCCGTGGCTGGTGTACTCGCAGAGGCAGACGTCGGAGATGAGGACCAGTTTCTTGGACGCAGCGGATTGACGCAGGGCGCGCAGGCTTTGCTGCACGATACCGCCTTCTTCCCATGCGCCGGTGCCCTGCTCGTCCTTGGCTTCGGGCAGGCCGAAGAGCAGCAGGCCGCCAAGGCCCAAGCTGGCGGCTTCTTCGGCTTCGCGGATCGCTTCGTCGACGGAAAGGTTGAAGACGCCGGGCATGGAGCTGACTTCGCGGCGTATGCCTTCGCCGGGGCAGATAAACAGGGGATAGATCAGGTCGCCGGGCTCGAGAACTGTCTCGCGCACCAGGGCGCGCATGGATTCGCTGCGCCGGAGGCGGCGCATCCGCATTTGAGGGAAGCTCATGGGTAAATTGTACTGCGCGAAAGCAGCTTCTAGCTGCTAGCTTCTAGCCTCTAGCTCAAAGGCGATTGTGGCGGCGAAATCGGGCGCGATCGATCTCCCCGGTAGCCCTGAAATATTGCGCGAGAACTGAAGGCTAGCGGGTAGAGGCTAAGAGCTAGCAGCTGCTTTTACAGCTGGTCGTACAACGACGAGTTGCGGTAGCCGAGCAGGACGACCAGAGTCCAGATGCCGAGGGCGGTTCCGAAGGGGAACTTGAGGACGCTGAAGATGGCGGCCACAATGGCTACCAAGCGGCCCCACTGCGTGTGCTCCATGAGTCCGAATCCGGCAGCCAGGGCGAGGCCCGCGCGAAGCACCAGAAACACCCAAATCAGATGGATGAACGCCGGGCCCATCCAATCCGGCGACATGGGGCCATGCATCCATGGACCGTGCATCCAGGGGCCGAAACCTCCGGACATGAACGCCTTCGCGAAGGTGAGCCCGGCTAACCCCAGCAGCAGGGACAGACCCGCATAGACAAACCAGAAGATGCTGAGAGCTCTTACCTTGCCCGCGTAGCTCTCCAATAGGAACTGCAAGCCGGGAACGGGAGGAACCGCCGGCGCCAAGGGGCGGCCGCACTGGGGGCAATATGCCTGCTCAGGGACCATAGCCTGACCACATCCACTGCAAAACATGCTGCCTCCTCGTGGGGATACCTTATGGGATCCGCTTCGAAGATTACTACGCAAACTGGGCGGGAAGGGTTCCAATGAGCTTCTTGCTTCCAGAACTGGTTGCAAGAATGTTGTCCGACCAGCAAGTGCATGTCACGAAGGGGCTAAAGCACCAGATTTTATGCGACTGTGGCGGCGCGGGACCCAGAGGGTACCCCGCCGCGCCCTTTCAAAGCCCGATTTATGCAGCCAGTTCCGAGAGCTAGTGGCTGGGGGCTCCGACCCGCTTCTCCCATCGTTCTTCATGTCGGTCGTCGCGGAAGACCATGGCCGTGACGTGCCCCGCGTTGTCTCGCTGGGCGACGAGCCGAGGGATGCTTGAGCCGTCAGGATAAAAGAGCTGGGTAGGTGACTCGGCAGCCAACTCGGAGATATCGCCAAAGCGGTCCCTGCCGTAAAGGCGCTCGCCCTGCCAGAACACTGTCAAGGCTGTATTGCCGTTCGATTCGATGTATTCGCCAAGCAGGTTTTCCACCTGTGCTGGTGTCAGGCGCATGGCGACCGGGTGTAAGGGAATGACGAGACGCTCGGCGAAGGCGCGTGGTTCCGGCACTGTTGCGGCGGCATGACCGGGCTTTGAAGACTGCTCGATTTGAATGCGGTGTTCGAGCAGCCAACGTGGCAACTCCGGCTCGCCGTAGGCGCGGGTCCAGGAATCGTGTTTCAAACCCTGATACAGCCACAAGCGGATTCGGCCGCCGGCTGCTTTGAATGCCTCGTACATTAATTCGCTTTGGCGCGGCGCAACCATGTGGTCGTCAATTCCGTGGAAGAGCCAGACCGGGGTACGGCCCAAAGCGCGGGCGTACTCGCCGGGCAGCGTTGCGGACTTCTGCCAGCGATCTGGGGCATAACTCCAAAAGACCCCGCCAGCGACAATGGCTACCGCGGCCCAGCGATGAGGATGAAGGCGGGCCAGTTCCCAGGAGCCGTATCCGCCCAAGGAGAGGCCACTGAGATAGGTGCGGTCGGGGTCGCCGTGGAACTCGGCTGTTTCCCGGTCAAGCGTTGCCATGGCCATGTCAAGCATGTCGGGATCGGTCCAGTAATGCCCCTGCTGGCACTGCGGGATAACGATGACGAAGGGCCAGCGCTCGGGGTGGTCGCGCACTGCGGCGGGAAGTCCTACCTGGGTCTGCCACATTCCCTCGGAACCGCGTTCGCCGCGACCGTGGAGAAACAGGATGATGGGCCAAAGCCTGTTGTCGTCGCGTCGCCAATCTTCAGGCAGGTAGACCTGAAAGCGGTAGGTGGCGCCGCGGATCTGGATCTTTCGATTGAGGAAGCCCGTCTCCTGTGGTGCCTCTCGGCGGTCCTTTGCTGCTGCGGCGCGGGCGATGCAGGGTGACAGAACCCCCGCGAAGGCGAAAAATACCGCAAGGCAGACAGCGCAGAATCGAGGAGAACGGAGCATGACGGGATCCAACCACAACTATATCTGGCGGAGCGCGGGATTCCGAGCGGGGAGAGGGCTGAGTTCCCGACCAGTAACGGAAGCTCGGGGGGTGGGTGCAGACTGATTCGCAGATTCCAGTGGCGTTTCATGCTTTAGCGACAAATTGGAGGAAAGCAGATTCTTCGACTTCACTATGCTTCGCCCAGAACGGCGAGGGTAGGGCACCCATATTCGAGTAAAGCGAATGTTTCCAGTAAGGTGCGCCCGGGGATCTGCGGCGAATTTCGACGATTTCCATGCGATTTCCTTTCGGGTTCTTTACGATCCGCATGAAAGGCTTAAGTTGTTATGCTGGATGAACTGATGACCACGATGGAAACCGGAGATACGCTGGACCATTACCGCCTGGAGGCGACCGTTGCTCGGAGCGGGATGTCGACGCTTTACCGGGCAACTGACCTGAACAGCGGCAGGCAGGTGGCCCTAAAAGTTCCGCATGCGGAAATGGAATCGGACCCGATTCTGCTGGAGCGATTCAAGCGGGAGCAGGAGATCGGGCAGGAACTGGACCACCCAGGAATCGTGAAAACCTACGACGGCGAGCAGCGCAGCCGCCTGTACATGGTGATCGAGTGGGTGGATGGAAGACTGCTTCGGTCAATCTTGAATGAGCAAGGTCTGGACAAAGAGCGCAGGCTGCCGATAGAACGCGCGGTGAAGATTACGTTGGGCATTTGCGATGCTCTCGACTACATGCACAAGCACGGCGTGGTGCATCGCGACCTGAAGCCGGAGAACGTGATGGTCGACGGCGAGGACCATATCAAACTCATCGACTTCGGTATTGCCATGAAGGAAGACGCGCGACGCCTGACCTATGCCGGCCCGTCGCCGATGCTGGGTACGCCGGACTACATTTCGCCGGAACAGGTGAAGGGCCAGCGCGGCGACCAACGCAGCGACATCTACGCAGTGGGCGCGATGCTTTATGAAATGCTGACCGGAGAGCCGCCCTTCAGTGGGCCCAATCCACTGGCGGTGATGAACGAGCGGGTGTTGACCGATCCCAAGCCTGCGCGCAAACTGAACCCGGAGATTTCGCCCCAGTTGCAGGAGATTCTTCAACGGGCAATGGAGCGGGACCCGCGCCACCGCTACCCAACGGCCCTCGAGATGGCATGGGAGTTGGAGCATCAGGACCTGGTGGGCGTGGAAGAAGGCGCGCGTCGGCCGGCTTTGCACAAGCGAATCTTTCCTGGCGGGCGGAAGATGCTTCTCTATGCTGGTCTGGCGCTGGTTCCGATTCTCATCTTCGGCCTGATGGTGATGTTGGCTCGGTGGTAGATCAGGGAACTGGTGGACCTGCTCACGAATTTCAAAATTACGGGTCCTTGGGAAATCGGCGTAATCTTGTGTCTATCGCTGATCCTGGCGGCGGCAATCTGCGCCTTCAGCCCGAGGTTTTCGCATGAATCGTTTTAAGGTGACCATGCTGCTTTTGCTGTTGCTGCCAACCGTTGCCGCAGCACAAAAGAAGGGAAAAAAGACCACGCTCCCAGAAGTCTTCGACCACGCGCGGTTTGTGTATGTGGAAGCGATAGACGGTGACGAATTCAAGCGAGACCTGGATACGGCCGATCAGCTGGCCATTGCGGATGTCAAAGATGCTCTCAAGAAATGGGGCCGCTATACCCTGATCTATGATCGTGAGAATGCCGATCTGGTATTTGTGATTCGCAAGGGGCGGCTGGCGAGCGCGCGGGTGGGCGGTGATATGACCGACGACCAAGATCCCATGGGCGGTGGTCCGATGGGTGGGCAGCAGGGCGGCGGGCGTGGTCCAGGGCAGCAACGCACGCGCGGGTCAGAACTGGGTGTCGGCGGCGAGACCGGCCCCGAGGACGATCTGCTCGAGGTACGCCAAACGACCGCAAATGGAAAGCTGAGCGGGCCAATCTGGACGCATACGTTCGCAAACGGCTTGAATGCGCCTCGTCTGATTTTGTTCACACAGTTAAAGGACGAAGTCGAGAAGACTTATCCGAGAGCACCGGCCAACTCTCCGGCCAAACCTTGATGGTCGGTGGAGCGCCGTGCGGCACGCCTTGACTGATCTGGTCCAAGCTTGTCGAGAAGTGGATACCACTTAAATGTATGATTCTCTATTGAGATTTTCCGTCCTTTTTGAAAGGGAGTATTCGCATGCAGCGCTGCCGCCTTGGCCTATTTTTGTGTCTTATCGCAGTTCTCCTTACGGCCGCGCCTGCGGCGATGGCCGGTGAGGCGATTCAGCTCACGGTTGATGCAACCAAAACTCAACAAAAACTGCTGCACGCTCATGAATTGATCCCGGTGAAGGCCGGGCCCCTGACCCTCTACTATCCAAAATGGATTCCCGGCGAGCATGGACCGAATGGGCCCATCGCCAGCCTCACCGGACTCAAATTCGAGGCGGACGGCAAGACCATTCCGTGGAAGCGCGATCTGCTGGATGTTTTTACCTTTCACCTGGACATACCTGCTGGTGTCAACCATCTCGATGCAAGGTACGACTTTATTGAACCAGTTGGTGGCTCAGCTACCGAAAAGCTGATGGTCCTCGAATGGAACGACGTAATTCTCTATCCGGCAGGCACTCCTGCTCAGCAATTGACCTATGAAGCGAAGCTCCTGATGCCGGATGGATGGAAGTTCGGTACGTCTCTTCCGATTGAAAATCAATCCGGCAATCAAGTCTCATTCAAGCAGATTTCTCTGGACATGCTGGTGGACTCACCCATCATTGCCGGCGAGTACTATCGCGTGATTGACCTTACACCAGCGGGCGAACCGATCCACCATGAAATCAACCTGGCGGCCGACAGCGAAGCGGCGCTAAACATGAGCCCGGAAAACCAAAAGGAGATGATCGATCTGGTCGCCGAGTCGGGCAAGCTTTTTGGAACGCGCCACTATCGCGACTATCATTTTCTGCTTGCTCTGAGCGATCATGTGATGCACTTCGGGCTTGAGCATCACGAGTCAAATGATAGCCGGCTGCCTGAGCGTGCCTTGCTCGTGCCGACTTCGGGCATGTCGCTTGGCGGCTTGCTGGCGCATGAGTTCGTTCACTCGTGGAATGGAAAGTTTCGCCGGCCTGCAGATCTGACTGTTCCGTACTACGAAGAGCCCATGGAGACGGACCTGCTGTGGGGATATGAGGGGCTTACGGATTACCTCGGGCCAATGCTGGCCGCGCGCAGCGGGTTGTGGACAGCGGAGCAATATCACGAACAAATGGCAAGCATTGCCGCCATGCTTGGTCCGGGACGCCCAGGGCGCACCTGGCGCCCGTTACTCGATACTGCCGCCGGAGAGCCAGGTATGAGCGGCAGAGGTGGCTGGATGGACTGGCGGCGCGGTACCGACTACTACGACGAAGGCGACCTGTTGTGGCTTGAAGTGGCCACCATCATTCATCGGGAGTCGCATGGCCAGAAATCGATTGACGATTTCTGCCTGGCATTCCACGGCGGCCCGAATAACGGCGCGGAGGTGAAGACCTATACCTTTGACCAATTGGTGAGCGCGCTGAATGCAGTGGCGCCGTTCGGCTGGGCCACGTTCTTCCACACCCGGTTGGACTCAACTGCGGCGGAAGCACCTGTGGGCGGTATCGAAAACGGCGGCTGGAAGGTAGAGATCAACAGCCAGCCTTCAAGGTCGACGGGGCGCCGCGGCAGCGCCGGCGATGTCTATTCAATCGGCCTTCAGGTTGGCGCCGATGGCACGGTGGGCGACGCCATCGTCGGCAGCCCCGCTTTCGAGGCTGGGATCTCTTCCGGGATGAAGATCATCGGAGTGAATGGCCGGGTCTACAACCATGACCTGCTCGAGGATGCAATCAAAGCGGCCAAGGATAGTTCGCAGCCGATCGCACTTCTCGTCGTTGTGGACGAATACATCCGCACATGCACGATCAACTATCATGGCGGCGCGCAGTTCCCGCACCTGGTGCGTTTGAATGACAAACCTGACTATCTCGACGAGTTGATCAAGCCACGCACCGCAGGCCAATAAAAGCAGCTCAAGAATTATCGATTGGGGGCGGTCCGGTGGGGCGGATCTGCGGATGAGCCACCGGGAAGGACCGTGCCCCGGTCTCAATCCTTCGCAGCCACTCGGAAATTTCTGCGGATAGAGGCTTGACGTCAATCCCTCCAAAATGCGAGGGGCAGCGCTCGAGCCGCCGCAACGCTCTGCGCAAGAGCGAGGCTGTTCCCGCGGAGTTACCGGCGGCGAGATGGTGGAATGCGGCAGTCACTTGAATCAAGGCCTGCAGGAAACTCTTCTCCGGCTCTGCTAATGTGAGCCAGACTGCCTCCCAATGTTCATGCGCTTGGAAGAACTCGCCTTTCCTGTAGCAAGCAAGGCCTTCAGCGAGCGCTCGGCAATTCCAGTCAAGAGGCACGCTTTCAGCATATGCGATTTCGTTGGTTTCAATGTCCTCACTTTTCGAACTCGATTCCGTTTAGAGCCATCTATGTTTGCGCCTGAAATTGTCAGTTCCGACAGGTGAGAGCCTTCAATATGCAGCACATTTCTGAGTGCTAGGATTGCTTTCAGGCAATCGATGGCGGGACTGGTATCTATGGATAAATCTTCGATCGAAATTTCTCCTGTTTCCACATTCCGCTGGACCGTCTGCGCGCTGCTCTTTGCCGCGACCGCAATCAACTACATGGACCGGCAGGTGCTCGGCATTCTAGTCATTCCTCTGCAAAAGGAATTGGGCTGGTCAGAGAGCCAGTACGGCATGATGATCGCCGGCTTTCAAGCCACCTTCGCGTTTGGCCTGCTCGTATCGGGGCCAGTGATCGACCGCATCGGAACGCGCATCGGCTACGCGCTGGCGATGACCATCTGCAGCATCGCCGCAGTCGCGCATGGATTTGTGCGATCCGTGGTGGGCTTCGGTAGCGTACGGCCTCTTCTTGGTCTTGGAGAGGCAGGGAACTTTCCTTCCGCCGTGAAAGCGACGGCTGAATGGTTTCCTGTGCGCGAGCGTGCGTTTGCCATGGGCCTGTTCAACAGCGGGTCTACTGTCGGGGCCATCCTTGCGCCGCTGATTGTTCCGTGGATCGCTCTCACCCTGGGATGGCGCGCCGCATTCATCCTGATCGGAATGGTCGGCTTTATCTGGATTCCAACTTGGCTTATTCTCTATCGCCGCCCTGCGCCAAAGCTGGATGCAGCCACTGGGCTGGAAGTGCCTGTCGATGCGGCCATTCCCATCCGACGCCTGCTGATGCATCGGGAGACCTGGGTGTTTCTTATCGGCCGATCAATTACGGAGCCGGTCTGGTGGTTTTACCTCTACTGGGCGCCCAAGTTTCTAAGCGAAAGCCGGGGGCTGACTCTCCGCAACGTCGGCCTTCCACTGATGGTGATGTATGCCATTGCCAATCTCGGTGGGCTGTTTGGCGGCTGGCTTTCTTCGACACTCCTCAAACACGGATGGACCGTTAACGCGGCGCGCAAGACCGCGGTTCTGGCATGCAATCTCCTGGTGGTGCCGGTGGCGTTCGACAGTCACTTTCAGCACGCATGGGTGGCCATCGGCGTCCTCGGCTTGGCGATGGCAGGGCACCAGGGCTGGGCTTCCAATCTTTATGCAATGCTGGCGGATATCTATCCGAGGCAGGCGGTGGCTTCGATCACGGGACTTACCGGCACCGGAGCTGCGATTGGAGGCATGTTTGCCGCTGCCATCACTGGACTCATTCTCAAGCGAACGGGAAGCTACCAGCCGATTCTCACGTGGGCCAGCATGTCCTACCTCATAGTTCTCGGCGGCATTTGCCTTTTCATTCCGAAGATCGGTCGTATCGAGATGAAGCCTTAGTGCGTCGTTTCTCCGTTACATTAGTTGAGGCAAAGTGATCTCAAGGGACATCAGTCAGAAGATTTCAAATTGGAGTGCAATATATGTTTTCATCGGATGACGAATTGTTTCAATCGGCGCGGAGTGAACTGTTCTCCGCGGTGATCGGGGACGTAATGGACAAGCTGGGTTTCCAGCATCAGTTTCTGCCTCCAGCCATTGTGCCGCTGGAACGCAACATGGTTGTGTGCGGACGGGCGATGACTGTGCTGGAGGCGGACTGCTTCGATGAAGCAATTGAGGGATCGCACAATCCTATCTCGGCGCGGCCGTTTGGGTTGATGCTGGAGGCGCTCGACGATCTGAAGACCGATGAGGTCTATATCTGTACCGGCGCCTCGCCAAGTTATGCGCTCTGGGGTGAATTGATGACCGTCCGAGCCATGAAGTGCGGAGCGGCGGGGGCTGTAGTGGATGGATTTTCGCGTGACACGCGCGGAGTTCTCGGCTTGGGATTTCCGACGTTTTCGCATGGCAGTTACGCGCAGGATCAGGGGCCGCGCGGCAAGGTGCTGGACTTCAGGATTCCGATTCAGATAGGGAAGGTGCGCGTCGTTCCCGGGGACATTGTTTTCGGCGATCTGGATGGAGTTTGCGTGGTGCCACAGGCGGCGGAGCAGGAGATCATGGTTGCAGCGTTCGACAAGGCACACAAAGAGAAAGTGGTGCGCAACGCCCTGGAAGAAGGCCTGCCCGCAAAGGACGCCTTCGAGAAGTACGGCATCCTCTAAGCGTTGCGTTGAAACAGGATTCTCGTATTACTGCACTGGAGGTTGCAAACTGAGAGCCTGCCCGCATACGCGAGTTGATCCGGAGACTGGCGAGAGTGTGAAGTGAACCTTTCCTTCGACTGCACGGACATTTATCTCCGAAGCGGATGTTACTGCCTGGCGGGTGACTCCCGATTCAACTTCAACCTGTGATCCATCGGGCATGTCGAGCTTCATGCGATAAGCTCCCGGCGACAATTGCGCGCCCGCCAGGCCGCCTATCGCGAGTGTGACTGGAGAGCGCACCTCGATACCGGTGGAGCACGTTGCGCCGGCCTCGAATTGCTGCACGTCCACGCCCAGTTCCGAAGAGCCAAGAACTTCAATTACTTTCTTTGAAGCGTCGAAATCGAAGCTGTAGTGACCTGCACCCTGGGCCAGGGGTTCATGATTCGTGGGCGCAAACTCAACTTGAAGCGGCTCCAGCCCTACTGCCTGGCGCTGGGCTTCAACATGAGGAAGCCAGCGCAAGTTCAGCGTGATGAGTATTCCTTTTTCACTGGGGCTTATGTTTCCGTGACGGATCGTCTTCGAGTACTGGTCGATGACGATCTCTGGCTTTGCCGCTGTAATCTCGCGTCGCGCTAAGTCAAGGTCGCCGGCCTTCAAGGCAGCTTGTGATTTTTGCATGGCTGTCTGCGACTCGTAGAAGCCTTGCGCGTAATGCTCCCAGTCTTCAAAGTAGCTGACCCAATCCCGAGCCGCGTCATCCTTGGCAAGGGGTCGCATCTGCGTGAGCAGGTCAAGGCGTGCCTTCGCTCCGTGCGACTCATTGTCAAGGTCGATTGCCTGGTTGATGAAAGTATCGGACGTTTCCATTCCAAATGCCGGAGCGTCGTATATCCATGCGTACAGGTAGCGCTTACCTAACTCCTGAGCTTGCGGACCGAATGTGCGCTTCGCCATCTCCGAGGCGGTAGCATCGAGCGGTTCGTTCTCGGTTGCATCCCAAACCTGATCTGAAACGCTCTTGAAATAGAGATCGAGTGGCCGCGTTGTCCAGTGAATGACGCCGTAGCCGGCGCTATTGCTCCACCGCAACAATGATCCAAAGCCAGAAAAAGGTGTGTACGATCTGCCGGCGTATTCGCGATCGTCGTGTTGCGCCCAGACAATTGGCACCGTCGGGCGGTGCCTGCCGATTAACCGCAGGCTCTCCTGCACGGGATCGCTGAGAAACTCGTAGCTGTAGTCGAGCGGCATAAGCGCAACAGTGGCCGGCATGAACACGTCAGCGGAAGGCAAGTAAGTGAATCTCCAACTGCCGGCAGACATGGTCACGCTGTTGTGGCCGGTCTCATCGAGAGCCTTGCGAAATGCCTTCGCGACTTTACCGATGGCAAACATGCTGGGCGCTTCCGGATCGCCCTTGAGGCGAGGGTTGGCTTCGAGCGCAGTACGATACTCGTCGCGCCAGGGAGCGGGAAATTCGTCGGGCTGGAGCTCGCGCCATGGGCTGTTCAAGCCGCCGCGAAACCAGACTGCCAGTTGCGTGATTTGGGGATAGGGCTTCATCAGCTGTTCGATTTCGGCGCGGTAATAAACATAGCCGTCGGCGGTATCGGGATCGACAAGCTGCAAGCCGCGATGCTCAAATCGGGCCGACGCGGGAAGGGTCTTGATCACATTCTGCGGGTTTGCCGACTCCGTATCTACGTCGAGCGCGAAGGTGACGCCCATGCCACGGTGAGCGGCAAAGCGAAAGACATCCTGCATGAGGCTCGTTGTCGCCGATACTCTCTCATTGCCCGGAACCATGCTTGCGTCTGCGCCAAACACCGGGCCGTTGAACAGACCCTCCGCACCTACAATTTTTCTTACGTCGATGACGTGCTGCGTTCCCCAATCGCGGCCGACCCTGGTGTTGGGCAGATAGCCGGTCGGTTTGGTTTCGCCGTTCAACGAAAACGAAAACATGGGATTGTTGCCGTATGCGTGCACCATGACGGTGTTGAAGCGCATGCGCGACGCCTGCGTGACCCAATTCTGCCAATCCTGAAGATTCCAGGTGGAACAACCGCTGAGAAAGTTATGCCAATCGAAGATGACTCGCTCGCCCACGATTGGTGCGTCGCTCATCTCCCAGCCGGCGAATGAAAAGGGCGACGGGCTTGGGGGCGGGGTTGTGTTGTAGGAGAGGTAAAAGCCAAAGCCAAGTCTCTCGAGCAGGGCGTCGACAGCGAACAAGGTTGCACGAGGGCTGGCGCCGGCGATTATAGCTTCACGAGCTTCGTGGCTAGCGTTGACTGTGATGACGAAACTTTCAGGGTTGATTAGCTTGCCGCTGAGTTGGGAAGCGAAGCGAGTCGGGAGATCTTGCGCGGTTCCAAGATAGATGACAGGGCTCCCGGCGCCTGGAGCACCGACTTCGAATTTTGTGGAAGGATAGAGGCGGTGCAAGTGAGAAACGAGTTCTTCGGCCGCGAGCTTTTCAACCTTGCCAGCTCCGCCGGCCAGGGTAATGATGACTCTCTCTTGCGCTGCTGCCAGCGCTCCCAGGGAAAGGCCGAGCATCAGCGCGCACTTGATAAACACTGAGATTCTGCCTAACTTCGAATTCTGAGTAAACGGGAATGTAGATTGCGTGAATCTGCGATCCATCGTAATTGGTCCCTTGACTTCAGCTTCTTCCGTTGAACTCGTGCACGGCGTTGAGCATGGAGACGATATTTTCAACCGGCGTCTGCGCTTGCACGTTATGAATCGAATTGAAAACGAATCCGCCGCCAGGCGCGAAGATCTCGCAGCGGCGCAGGACTTGCTCACGCACCTCGCCCGGTGATCCGAAGGGCAGTGTCTTTTGCGTGTCAACGCCTCCGCCCCAGAAGACCAGACGGTCTCCATAGTTCGCCTTCAGTTGCTCGGGCTCCATGCCGGTTGCCGAACACTGCACCGGGTTGAGGATGTCGAAGCCTGCCTCGATAAAGGACGGAAGAAACTTCGAGACGGCGCCGCAGGAATGCTTGAAGGTTTTCCACGGGGTGTGCGCGTGAATCCAGTCGTTGACCTGCTTGTAGTAGGGGAAGTACAAGTCGCGCAAGGTTTTCACGGAGCAGAATGCGGAGGTCTGCGTGCCGAAGTCTGTACCGCAGATGAAGACCACCTGCACCTTGTCGCCGACCGCAGCATAGATGCGTTCAAGATTCGCGATGGCGATTTCGCATTGGTGTTCGAAAATCTTATGCACGTAGGCCTGGCGGCTGCTGGTGGAGACATACCATTCGGTGACGTCGCGAATACCTTTGGGATGTTTGAGGAACGGGCCTGGGACAAGCGCAATGTCGCCGAACGCGGTTCCTCCAAAGCCGGCGATGACTCCGCGGTCTGTTGCGGCCGCTTCGTTCGCCGCGCGCGTCAGATGGTCGAGATCCGCTTGCGCGATTGGTTCGAACTCCTCTGTATTGTCTTCGGGATTCAGATGGTCTTCGTCGAACGGCTCCTGGCGAATAATGCAGTCGAAGAAATAGCCGCCCTTCGGCATGCGTCCACTGGCCGGAGCTGTTGTGTCGCCCTCGGGATAGATCAGCGTGTCGCCGCGGTCGTCCACGGTGATGTTGAAGTCCCCGGGAACCAGCACCTCAATGCCATTGAACTGCCAAGGCTTCCATCGCTCCGCGGGGAAGCCGAACATGGTGTTGCGCGCGAAGACGCCGGTCACATCGAGTCCCATGGCGTCCTTGAGATCGTCATCCAGAAGGGCCAGCATCTGGAACGGTTCGTGAACGCGCACGGGGCGCTTCTCAAGCCCGTAATAGTCGCGCAGCGCGGCTACGCAACTGGCATGCACTCCGGTCACGGCAGTTCCACCAAAGTCGATGGGAATGCGATCGGGCTGCTTGTGATTCAGTGAGATTGCAAGCCGCTCACGGCTGGTTGTCTCCGTTGCAGTTGTCATGCTGCCGTCTTGCCCTTTCTTGCATTTCCAGCTGACCGCTCTTACATTCTCCCGTTGAATTCGTGGACAGCGTCGAGCATGGCGACGATATTTTCTACCGGAGTCTGCGCCTGCACGTTGTGGATCGAATTGAAGACGAATCCTCCGCCGGGCGCGAAGATTTCGCAGCGGCGCAGAACCTGCTCCCGCACTTCGGCTGGCGTTCCGAAGGGGAGCGTCTGCTGCGTGTCGACTCCTCCACCCCAGAAGACCAGCTGATCGCCATAATTAGCTTTCAACTGCTCCGGTTCCATTCCGGTTGCCGAACATTGCACCGGATTAAGAATGTCAAAGCCCGCCTCAATAAATGTGGGAATGAACTTAGAGACCGCACCGCAGGAATGCTTGAAGGTCTTCCACGGTGTGTGCGCGTGGATCCAGTCGTTGATCTGTTTGTAGTAGGGAAAGTACAGATCGCGCAGGGTCTTGACGGAACAGAATGCGGAGGTCTGGGTGCCGAAATCCGTGCCGCAAAGGTAGACTGCCTGCACCTGGTCACCTACCGCTGCGTAGATGCGCTCGAGATTTTCCAGGGCGATTTCGCATTGGCGCTCAAAGACCTTGTGGATGTAGTCCTGGCGGCTCCTAGTTGAGACGTACCATTCTGTAATGTCGCGTATGCCTTTGGGATATTTGAGCGCCGGACCCGGAACCAGCGAGATGTCGCCGAACGCTGTTCCGCCAAAGCCCGCGATCACACCGCGGCCCTTGGTAGCCGCCTCATTCGCCGCGGCTGCCAGGTAGTCGACGTCCGCCTGCGAGATGGAGCGGAACTCTTCCATATTGTCTTCAGGATTCAGATGGTCTTCGTCGAGCGGTTCCTGGCGAACTATGCAATCGAAGAAATAGCCATCCTTCGGCATGCGGCCGCTGGGTGGGACCGTGGTGTCGCCCTCCGGATAGACCAGCGTGTCGCCATTGACATCGATCGTGGTATTGAAGTCCCCCGGCACCAGCACTTCCAGTTCGTTGAACTGCCACGTCTTCCAACGCTCCAACGGGAAGCCCCACTTGGCGCCTCGCCGGAAGACGGCCGTCACATCCACGCCCATGGCATCCTGCAGATCTTCATCCACGAGGCCCAGCATCTGGGATGGCTCGTGAACACGCACGGGCCGCTTCTCAAGCCCGTAATAGTCGCGCAGGGCAGCGACGCAACTGACATGGATGCCGGTGACGGAAGTTCCGCCAAAGTCGATGGGGATGCGGTCGGGCTGTTTGTGGTTCAGCGCGTTTGCGAGACGCTCGTGGCTCGCCGTCCCATTCGCTAAAGATATCGAATTGTTCGCATTCATGCTTTCAATCCAGTCTTTGCTGCCAATTTCATAGTCGTACAGGGAGACTTCCGCCCGTATTCGCTGCAGCCCGGGTCATCATTGCGTCCACTTTCTTCCTAATCGTGTCCTGAGCTTCGGGCACGAACAAAACATCGCATTCTGAGCCTACGATATGAGGATGGCCGCAGGCTTTCATGTTGGCGACTAATTCTTCTGTGCGGCGAACCACCTCATCAATCGGCATGGCGCCGTCGGAGTAGAACGACTTGGTGGGAAGGTTGCCGTAGAGCACAACATCTTTGGGTACAAGACGAGCATCCTCCCAGAGCTTGCGCGAGCTGCCCAGACTGAGAATGACGGGATGCAGGCGTTGCGCGAAGGCTTCCACCATGGGGTCGATCAGTTCTCCGCAGTCGTGGAAGATCAGGTCGCATCCGGCGTCAGTAAGCGCGGCCTTAAGGCGCAGATTCGGTTCCATTACCAGGCGTTCGAAGAGGTTCGAGCCGGCCTTGAGCTGGCGGGGAGAGATGAACGCTTTGCTCGCAGTGGGTTCGCAGATCATGATGGCCCTGGCGCCATGCCGGATCTGGCTGCGCAGGGAACGGAGCACAGCAGCTTCGGAAACGCGCAGGCATTGCCAAAGTAGTTTTACTTCGTCCGAGTCTTCCGCTTCGATTCCGGATCCCGACAGCGCTGTTGCAGTAATGGGGTCCGCCATGAGCCGCGTTGTCAAAGAGAACGGTCCGATGGCCATTCCCACGGGAACCAGATCGGGTTGTGCGCTGATGTATGCGAGCGCCTGGTCGCGGGCAACGCTTCCGGCACAAAGAGGCACAGTCTGCTCGCCACACAAGGTGGCAACCACAGTTTCATGCAGGGGCGAGGTGAAGTGAAAGGCCTCGGCCTCGGTCGAGGAGACGCCAGCCATTGCCAGCAGATCGGTTTTTTCGAGCCGGAGGTCCATGAGCGGAACGGCGAGCGGGGTGCCCCAGCGGCGCGCTGTTCTCTCGATGACACGGCCAAGAGCCTGACCGTTGTTGCGAACTTTCTCGGGTTCGACCTCTTCGTGCATTACCAGGTCGGCGCCGATGGGCATGCGCAGACCGCGCGCTGCAAGATCAAGATAGAACAGGCGAATCATCGGGCTGCCCCCTCCGCTTGACAGGTCCACAGAGCGGGCCTTTATTAGTGGCGTGCAGGATTTTTGCATCGCCGCTGCGAGTTGCATTGTACAGAGTGTTCGATTGCGCCATATTTCTATCCCTTTAAACTGCGCTCGATTCAAGCGCAGGTCAGTCTATACGTCAGGCCGGTACCAATGCTACGCCGAAGCGGCCGCCAGCGAGGACCAACGCGCTGAGTGCCATCTCAGAGACAGTACTTTTGCCGAATGACTTTACCTCATATTAATCGCCTCTGCGAGCTAAGGGGCACCTCTTTTTCCGCAGCGGCCGCTCATGGACCATTAGAGTATTTGTTGGGGGTAGCCAGTTATTTGTTAAGTCACAATGGGATAAAGTGATGCTCGACTGTTTATTGGACGATCCAGAGTAGTATTGAAGCGACTCAAAAAGAGATTCCCGCCGAGTTTTGCGGCTGCGCGCCAGCGCCATTACGGAGGCCTGCTGCGCAAGAATCGACTGCCGCGAGTGCGCGGCAACTGGAGATGCAGGAATGTTTTCATTTGTTCGCCGTGGCAGTGCGCTTTTCTTCTTAGTCGCGATCCTGCTTGAAGGGGTGGTTCTGAGTGCCCAGGAGAGCCGGGTGGTCCTAACGCGCGGCGCCAGCACGATCGTCCTTGAGCCCTACGGGCCCAATATCCTGCGTGTGACCTTGAGTCTTGGCCCGGATGCCGCTCTGGCGGGGCCGGGATACGGCTTTGTGGGTGCGCCGGCGGCTGCGGGCTGGACCGCAAGCCAGACAGAGCGGGCCGATATGTACCGGTCGGAGAGGATTGTGGCCACGGTGGATAAGGATCTGCCTCCTTCCCATCCACCTGTTCAGACGCAGGTCGACATTTCAAAGTACTTCAACGGGTCCGCGCCGGGCGGCCACATTACGCTGCGGACACCGGAAGGAAAGAAGCTGTTGGAGATGACCGGTTGGTCTCAGGGGGTGCCCAATCAAAAGGAAGGGACGGCCGACCTGGCCCGCGATCGCCGTTCTACCGACCCTGAGTTCTATGTTGTTGGAGCGACATTTGCTTCGCCAGACGACGAGCACTACTACGGGCTGGGACAAAACCATGGGGGATTCCTCGATCATCGCGGGCACCCGGTTCACTGCTGGCAGGACTACACTTCGCCGGGCGGTCCCAGCAGTTGCGTGCCGTTCTTGGTGACGAACAAGGGCTACGGGCTGGTTTGGAATAATCCATCGAAGACAACGATCGAGCCGGGATTCAACGAGCAGACCCGCTGGACTTCTGAAGTGGGGGACCGGGTTTCGTTCTTTGTGATCGCGGGCGCCACGGCGGACGAGATCTATGCTGGGTACCGATCGCTTACGGGGCCCACGCCGATGCTGCCCAAGGCGGCTTATGGCTACATTCAGTGCAAGGAGCGCTATGCGAGCCAGGACGAATGACCTTGAACCGTACAGGAGATAGAAAGATCGACGGAGCGATTCAAATACAGCCCTAAGATGTTTGGGGAACGATTCTGTCATAGGGCCTAACTAATTGCATCACCGTAAGTCCTGCGCTGCCTAAGTTGTATGTGCGCGGTCTAAATGTTCGTGTTATCGTGGCAATCCTATGGGTTTGGGGCCCAAGTATCCAAGAATATGGATTATGGACTACACTGATTCATATTCAGAGTAACGTCTCTGAATTCAGTCTCAAGAATGTATAGCGAAAAGCAAATTTGGCGTGTGGTTCTTCCACTGGTGCTTATAGTGCTGTTGCTGGGCATGACGTCCGGGATGGTATGGCATCATCACGTCAAGGGTTCCCAGGAAACTTGTTCGCTTTGCCACATTGCGATCTCGACCATAGTGGCAGGCGTCCGCGCATGTGTTCTGGTTCCAGTCGGGACCGGTCCTGGACATCAATACATTCGCTCGATAGCTCGCGCAACCTTACGGCAGATTCCAGCCCGCGCACCCCCCGCCTAGGCTTCTCCTACCTTCCGTGCCTTATAGGCACGCTCAATCAGTGCATGTCTCTCGTGAAGGAGGCTGATTGCCTATGCGTTTGCAACGTTTATGTTTTTTTATTGCGCACGTCTCGGCGTTTTTCTTTGTAGTACCTTCTCCTGCTCAAATTCCGCCGTCGTCGCCCCCGGCCCCGCAGGCAAATACGCTTGCTCAGAATCCAGGAGCTGTGACGGTTTCGCTCGATGAGGCCATTCAGATGGCGCTCCAGCACAATCACACCCTGCTGGCTGCCCGAACGGTGATTCAACAGAACCAGGCGGAAGAAACAACGGCCAACCTGCGTCCGAATCCAGTGCTGCTGGGGGACTCGCAGTTCTTGCCGGTCTTCCAGCCGAGTCAATTCAGCGGTGATTACCTGGACAATACGGCGCAGTTTGATCTTGGAGTCAGTTATCTGTTTGAGCGCGGCAAGAAGCGGCAACACCGCTTGCAGGCGGCCAAGGACGTGACGGCCGTGACCCGGTCTCAAGTTACGGACAATGAACGCACTCTTACCTTTAGCGTTGCCTCGCAGTTTATCAACGTTGAACTCGCCGAATCGACTCTGGAGTTGGCGACGCAAGATCTCAAGAGTTTTCAAAACACCGTAGATATCGGCGAAGCACGTTACAAAGCGGGTGACATCGGCGAGGGCGATCTGCTGAAGATCAAACTTCAGGTGCTTCAGTTCCAGAGTGATGTCTCCGCGGCACAACTGGCCAGGGTGCAGGCACTGTCAGACTTGCGGCAACTGCTCGGATATGAATCGATAGGCCCGGACTACGACGTAGGAGGGTCGTTCGATTACTTGCCGATGAAAGGCAACCTCGAGGATTTTCAGGCGAAGGCTCTGCAAGACAGGCCCGATTTGCGAGCGGCCAGGTTAGGATTGACGGCCGCAAATAGCCAGCTTGAGCTGCAAAAGGCAATTGGCAAGAGAGACGTTACTGGCCAGGCGAGTTATACGCACCTTGGATATCTCAACGACGTCTCACTCTTCGGGCAGATCCAACTGCCGATTTTCGACCGCAACCAGGGGGAGATTGCACGCGCCGGTTTTGCCATCACGCAAGCCCAGGAGCAGCAGTTGTTCGCAAGTGGGCAGGTGTTAACGGATGTGAGAGACGCGTTTGAGAGCGTGCGCGCCAATGATCGGATCGTCGGACTGTACCGTTCGGGCTATCTTGACGAGGCCCAGCAATCCCGCGATATCAGCGAATACGCCTACAGGCACGGCGCAGCGAGCCTGCTTGACTTTCTCGATGCAGAGCGCAGTTATCGATCAACACAACTTGGCTACCGCCAGGCGCTCGCATCCTACCTGCTCGCGCTCGAACAGCTTCGCGAAGCTGTAGGAACCAGCAGCTTACTATGAAGATTCCACTTGTCACTCGCAATAAGATCCCAAGTGCGGTGGCGCTCGCTTCAATCCTTATGCTCACGGGCTGTCACTCAAGCGACAGTGGGCAGGCAAGCCAGATGACTTCGTTCTCCGCGAACGCATCCAAGTCAGCGACCCCGCAGCTCTTCACGATTCCGGAAGACCAGATGTCGCATGTGCAGGTTGTCACGATTGCGCCGACTACGCTGAAGCGCACGCTTCGGCTTACAGGCGCGGTCGCCTACAACGCCTTCAATACCACGCCGGTGATAACTCAAGTGGGTGGGCCAGTCAGCAGGATTCTGGTAGTGCCCGGCGAGCATGTAAAAGCAGGGCAACCGATGCTCGAAGTCAGCAGCCCCGATTACTCGCAACTGCTGAACGCGTATTTGAAGGCGTCGGATTCGTTCCGCTTGACGGACAAGAATTACGCACGCGCTCAGGACTTATTTCAGCATCATGCCAACGCCGAGCGCGATCTTGAACAGGCTGAGTCCGACCGCAACCAGGCACAGGCTGATTTGAACGCGGCTGAGCAGGGGTTGAAGATTCTCGGGATCAAGAACCCAGCCGGATTGGCGAAGGCTCCATCGTCGGCGCAAATTCCAGTGCTGGCGCCCATCAGCGGCGAAGTAGTTGAGCGGCTGGTCTCGCCCGGGCAGGTGGTACAAGCAGGCCAAACGCAGGCGTTTACGATCTCGGACCTGAGCACGGTGTGGGTTCTTGCGAACGTGTACCAGGCGGACCTTGCTTATGTTCATAGCGGAGACGAGGCCGTTGCGCAAACGGACGCATATCCTGGCAGCTTCCACGGAAGAATTTCTTATGTTTCGCCTGCGGTTGATCCAACCACGAGAACGCTGCAAGTGCGAGTCGTTGTAGACAATCCCGGTGAGAAGTTGAAGAAAGATATGTATTGCACTGTCAGTGTGACTGCCGGCTCGATTGCAAATGTGGTTGTTGTACCCAACGCCTCTGTTTTGCGCGATGACAATAATGAGCCGTTTGTCTATGTTGCCAGCGGCGCAAACCAGTTTGGCAGACGGGACGTGCAGTTGGGCGATAGTCAGAATGGCCAGACACAAATCTTAAAGGGCATTTCCGTTGGAGAGAGGGTTGTGGGCGATGGCAGCTTGTTTCTTCAGTTTGCCAATTCGCTGCAACACTGAGGAGGCGTCTTCGAATGATCCATCGAATTGTCCAATTCGCGCTACGGCAACGGCCATTGATCCTGTTACTGGTCGCGATCATTTCAATTGGCGGAATTATTGCATTCCACAACATGCCCGTGGACGCCTACCCCGATCTCTCTCCCCCGATGGTGGAGGTCATTACACAATGGCCAGGACACGCAGCCGAAGAAGTTGAACGCCTGGTCACGGTCCCCACCGAAGTGGAGATGAATGGCGTTCCGAAGATGTCTGTCATGCGCTCGATTTCTCTCTACGGGCTCTCAGACGTCATCATGACGTTTGGCGAGGGGACTGACGACTATTTTGCACGCCAGGTGGTGTTTGAACGGCTGAGCGAGATCACGTTTCCTCAGGGCGTATCGCCAACTTTGTCTCCGCTCGCAAGTCCATCGGGACTCGTCTACAGATATGTGTTGGAGAGCCCGGACCGCACGCCGCAGGAACTGAAGACTTTTGAAGACTGGATCATCGCACGCGAGTATAAGCAGGTGCCCGGGGTCGCGGACGATTCCGGTTTTGGCGGCACGGTTATGCAGTACCAGGTACTCGTTGATCCGGCGAAGCTTTACTCGTATCACATCACAGTGCCGACAGTGCTTCAGCAGCTATCAGTGAACAACTCCAATGCAGGAGGCGGATTCTACTCGCAGGGCGGCCAATTCTATTATGTTCGCGGGCTAGGCCTTGTTCGCGATACCTCCGACGTCGGCAACATCGTGGTGGGCTCACAGAACGGCGTACCGGTGCGCATCCGAGATATCGGTGAAGTTGCCATTGGGAACGCACCTCGTTTAGGCGAATTTGGCTTCAACAAGACTGATGATGCCGTTGAAGGCGTCATCATGATGCGGCGCGGCGAACAGACACAGGAAGTGCTGAAAGGCGTGGAAGCGAAGACAAAACAACTCAACGAGCAGATACTGCCGCCAGATGTAAGAGTGCGTGCCTATTACGACCGAAGCGACCTGGTTGAACTTACGATCACCACAGTCGAACACAACATGCTGTTTGGGATGGCCCTTGTTCTTCTGGTCCTGATGGCATTTCTGGTTAGCATGCGCGCCGCGGTGATTGTAGCGCTCACGATCCCACTGTCTTTACTCTTCTCTTTTATTTTTCTCCATGCGCGAGGGATTCCCGCCAACCTGCTTTCGATTGGCGCGATTGACTTTGGAATTCTTATCGATGGAACGCTGGTGATGGTGGAGAACATCTTTCGCGAACTTGGTGCGCGCGAAGGCCAAAGCTATGATCTGCCGGAAGTGATTCGGAACGCGGCGAAAGATGTCGATCGACCAATCTTCTACTCCGTCGCCGTCATTATTGCGGGCTATTTACCCATTTATGCGCTTAGTGGGCCCTCAGGGAAACTATTCAAGCCGATGGCCGACACGGTGGCAATCGCTCTTGTTGGTGCTCTGATTTTGACACTTACACTGATACCAGTATTGTGCGCCTATGCGTTCAAGAAGGGTGTTCACGAGCGCGTGAACAAGCCTTTTGAGTGGGTGCGCGACAAATATGCAGGACAGCTCGAGTGGTGCCTTGATCACCCAAAGGCAACCATCATCGGTGCTACCCTGATCTTCGCGGCCAGTCTGCTTCTGATCCCTTTCATTGGCGGGGAGTTCATGCCGCATCTCGACGAAGGCGCGTTGTGGGTGCGAGCCACCATGCCGTATACCGTCTCGTTTGACACGGCGAGCAAGCTTTCGCCGCAAGTGCGCGACATCCTGCTGAAGTATCCGATGGTTACTGACGTCGCCTCGGAGCTTGGACGTCCGGATGATGGCACAGATCCAACGGGGTTCTTCAACGACGAGTTCTACGTGGGTTTGAAACCCTACGGCGACATCTCATGGAAGACCGGACGAATCCATAACAAGGCAGAATTGACTGAGGACATTCAGGGGCAGCTCCAGGCATTTCCGGGAATCATTTTTAATTACACACAGCCGGCGGAAGACGCGGTGGACGAAGCGTTGACTGGGCTGAAAAGCGCGCTTGCCGTAAAGATCTATGGGCCCGACCTGAATGTTCTGCAGAGCCAAGCGCTCGAAATCAAACGCAGGCTCTCGCAGGTTCCTGGATTCACCGAATTGACAGTTGTGCGCGAACTGGGCCAGCCCAGCTTGCTGATCGACGTTGATCGGGACAAGATTGCCCGCTACGGTATCAACGTGGCGGACGTGGAGGCGGTGGTGCAAGCGGCTGTCGGCGGTCAGGCAGCTACCCAGGTGATTCAGGGAGAAAAGCTCTTCGATCTTGTGCTGCGCATGAAGCCCGAGTTCCGGGAGAACGCACAACAGATCGGCAACTTGCTTGTCGGGACACCTTCAGGCCAGCAGATTCCGTTAAGCGAGCTCGCAAACATTCATGAGGCCGGCGGCGCGTCATTCATTTACCGCGAAAACAATTCGCGCTACATCGGCGTGCAATACAGCATTGAAGGACGCGACCTGCAGAGTGCGGTAAACGCTGGTCAACGGTCTATCGCGGACATCACAAAATCTCTGCCTTCTGGATACCGGCTTGAATGGGGTGGAGAGTATGGTGAGTTGCTTGAGGCAAAGCACCAGATGGAATACATCGGTCCGCTAGCGGTGCTTATCATCTTCATGATCCT
The DNA here is from genome assembly GCA_003133425.1 of Acidobacteriaceae bacterium. Next base: position 29,340 of record PKXI01000248.1, on the reverse strand, counting down.
GTTTGCGCTTTACGGAAACTTCAAGTTTCCGTTGACCATTGCTCTTGGGGTCATACTTACCGTGCCGGTAGGTGCCCTGCTTGCTCTCAAGATGACCGATACGCTGTTCAGCGCTTCGTCAGCACTCGGCATGCTTGCACTCATGGGCGTTTCGGTCGAAACGGCCGTGATCCTTGTCTCGTACATCAACAAGCTGCGCCTCGAAGGGAAAGATATTCGCACGGCTACTCGCGAAGCTTCATTGCTGCGATTGCGCCCTATCATGATGACCGCACTTGTAGCTTGCCTGGGACTTTTGCCTGCGGCGCTTTCTACCGGCATTGGTTCTGACACGCAGAAGCCGTTTGCGATCGTGATCGTTGCAGGGCTGGTTTCGCGACTCTTCCTGGGGTTCTTCGTGAACCCTGTGCTGTACGAGATGGTCGCTCACGACGGAGATGTATTGCAGGTCTGATCTTGCCGGAACCTTGCATTTGCCAGTGATCTCGACGCTTCGCGTGGAGCTCGGTTGAGTGCATTCGAGTCTTTCTGGCGCAGTCTGAATGCTGGCTATACCGGCAGTCTCTTCTCGCGCGGCGCTCCAGTTATGCACGTTCATTCTTATGTATATAATCGTGTGTCGAGTGGGACAGGTCCCATGCGCGAGGCCTAGCCGCAGTTGCACTCTGCGCAGAGGCTCGGCCTGATGCGGTGACGCAGCCGGGATCGTAAGCAGATCTCAGAGGGTCGCTTCGAAAGGGAAGCAATGAAAGTCTCGGCAATGAAATTGATTGTGGCAAGCTTGGCGTTGGTCCTCGGACTCGGTGTCGTTCATGCGCAGGACAAATCCGACTCGCTCAAGAACGGCTTTGAGAATCCTCCGGCGAGTGCTCGCCCACGGGTGTGGTGGCATTGGATGAATGGCAACATCACCAAAGAGGGAATCAAGCTGGACCTGGAGTGGATGCACAGAGTGGGCATTGCCGGGTTCCAGAATTTCGATGCGGCCTTGTCCACGCCGCAGGTGGTGGATCACCGCCTGGCATACATGACCTCGGAGTGGAAGGATGCGTTCAAATACGCCACGACTCTTGCCGATCAGTTGGGCCTGGAAGAGGCCATTGCGGGCTCACCCGGCTGGAGCGAATCGGGTGGTCCATGGGTGCCAGCTGCCGAAGGCATGAAGAAGTATGTGTGGAGCGAGACTCCTGTCGAGGGCGGCAAGCCGTTCACGGGCGCGCTGGTTCATCCCCCAACGAGCACGGGGCCGTTTCAAAGCATGAGCAATTCTGGCCGGCCACCGGCGCCAGGAGTGACTGCGCCCGCGCCGCAGTTTTATGCGGATTCGGCGGTCGTTGCCTATCGCAGACCGGAGGCCGATGTGCCGTTCGAGACGCTGCATCCGAAGATTACATCGAGCGGCGGTTCACCAGATTTTGCAGTGCTTACCGACGGAGACCTGGAAAAGACCACAAAGCTGCCGATCCCGGCTGTCGGGGAGAACTCGTGGATCCAATTCGAGTTTGCTGCGCCCACAAGCATACGGTCAATTACATATGTGACAAAGAGTCCGGATAGGGCATCGATCGCTCTTTACGGAATCGGTGCACCTGAGAAAACATTGCTGGCCAGCGATGATGGCCTAAACTTCAGGCCCATCGCGAGTTTGTTGGACGGCCGCGCGCCTGAGCACACGGTTTCGTTTAAAGCGGTAACTGCGAAGTTCTTTCGCGTCACATTCAAGCGGCTTCCTCTGCCGGCAGCCGTCCCTGTTCCTTCGGGTATCAGAACTGGCGCGCCGCCCGCTGACTATAAGATCGCAGAGTTAGTCCTTCATCCCGGAGCGCGTGTGAATCGATTCGAGGATAAGGCCGCGTTCGTTCCCGAGCCGGACCTCTATGGTTTTGCGACCCCGGGCGTTCCACCGGATGCAGCGATTGCAAAGTCAGACATCGTTGACCTGACGTCGAAGATGCATCCGGATGGAACGCTTGATTGGACGGTGCCGGCTGGTAACTGGGTTGTTCTGCGCTTTGGATATTCGCTGTTGGGGATCACCAACCATCCGGCAACGGCTGAGGCTACTGGCCTTGAAGTCGACAAGATGGACCGCAAGTTCGTGAAGAAATACATGGACACTTACCTGAACAGCTACAAGGAGACGGTGGGCGCAGACTTCATTGGCAAGCGTGGACTCCACTACGTCGTCAATGATAGCTGGGAGGCGGGCTCACAAAACTGGACCGACAACATGATTGCCCAGTTCAAAAAGTTGCGCGGCTACGATCCCGCGCCCTGGATGCCTGTTCTGGCCGGGCAAATAGTGGAAAGCTCCGAAGCCAGCGACAGGTTTCTGTGGGATTTTCGCAAGACCATCGGCGACCTGATCGCCAGCGAGCACTACGGCCAGTTGGAGGATACGTTACATGAGTGGGGCATGGCCCATTATGGCGAGTCGCATGAGGAAGGGCGCGCCTTTGTTGCCGATGGAATGGAAGTAAAGAAGTTTAACGAAATCCCCATGAGCGCAATGTGGGTGCAGTTGCCCGGTGTCAACAACGAGATGTACCGCTACAACGCGGATGATCGCGAGTCGGCGTCGGTAGCGCATATCTACGGGCAGAACATTGCTGCAGCGGAGTCGATGACGTCCTGTACTTCTGCCGCGGCCTGGGCCTGGTCGCCCGCCACGCTCAAACCCACTGCCGACATGGAATTCATTAACGGCATCAATCGCTTTGTCATTCACGAGTCGGCTCATCAACCGCTGATCAACAAGGCGCCAGGAATGACGCTCGGACCGTGCGGGCAGTGGTTTAATCGCAACGAAACATGGGCGGAACAGGCCGCTCCATGGATCGACTATCTTGCACGCACCAGCTTCCTGTTGCAGGAGGGTCATTTCGGTGCGGACCTGATCTACTTCTACGGCGAAGACTCCAACCTCACTGCGATTTTCGTCAACAAGTCGCCCAATGTTCCGGCAGGTTATGGCTTCGACTACGTCAACGCCGACGCTCTGATCCATGAACTGAGTGTCGCCAACGGACGCATCACTGCGCCTGGGGGCATGAGTTACCGCTTGCTCGGACTCGATCCATACAGCCGTCACATGTCGCTGCCCGTGCTGCGCGCAATTCACAAACTAGTGGCCGATGGAGCGGTTGTTTCTGGTCCGAAGCCGAACGACGATCCCAGCCTTGCCGACGATCAGGTGGAGTTCACCAGGTTGAGTAACGAGCTTTTTGGCGATGGCACCGGTGTACATCAGGTTGGCAAAGGAACAGTTTATGCTGGGCAGGATCTTGGCGACGTCTTCAACGCCATGCACGTCGCGCGCGATTTCGACTACACCGAACCCCAGAGCGACACGCGGCTTCTCTTTGTCCATCGCAAAATGGCGGATGGCGATCTCTATTTTGTGGATAATCGCAACGACCGCTTCGAACAGGTGGACGCCAGCTTTCGCGTGACCGGCAAAGCGCCGGAGCTGTGGCACGCCGACACCGGCAAAACGGAACCGGCGTCGTTCAAGATTGCTGACGGCCGCACCACAGTGCCGCTGAAGCTGGAGCCATGGGGTACCATCTTTGTAGTCTTCCGCAAGGCGACCAGCGAAACCTCACGCACGCTGCCTGCAAGGGCGGAGAGGCTTCTCACGACCGTGGATGGCCCGTGGAAGGTGAGCTTCCAACCTGATCGCGGAGCGCCGCCTACCATTTCAATGGAAAAGCTTTCGTCGTGGAGCGATAACCCGGATTCGGGCGTGAAGTACTTTTCCGGAATCGGCACCTACAGAAAGACCATCGATGTTCCGGCAGGCTGGTTGAAGAACCGCGCGCACGTGTGGATTGATTTGGGCGATGTAAAGAACCTGGCGGAGATCACCGTCAATGGGAAGCCCCTGGGGATTGTCTGGCACACGCCGTATCGCGTCGACGCGACTGCAGCGCTGAAGCCGGGCGCAAACGAAATATCGATCAAGGTGACGAATGCGTGGGTTAACAGATTGATCGGGGATGAACAGCCGAATGCAAAGCGCATTACGTTTGCCGACGACAAGCCGTATAAGGCAGATTCACCATTGCAGCCTTCCGGCTTGCTCGGGCCAGTCACCCTGAACTCCGTTGCTACGGAGTAAGTGAAGGGCGAAACAGTTGAAATGGAGCACACGGTGGGAATAGCAAGCGTCTTCGCGAGTCATGTCTTTCGCGTAAATCTTATCAAGTCCGGAGTTATGGCCGCAGCGATTGTTATGGCGGGCCATGGGGCCGCACAGGTGGAGTATGTGGATCCCACCATCGGCAATGTTGGCATTCTGCTCGAGCCCACACGCCCCACCGTGTTCATGCCGAACAGTATGGTGCGTGTGTATCCTGATCGCGCGGACGCGCTGGATGACCAGATCAAGTCCTTTCCGCTAACCATCAATTCCCACCGGATGCAGGCGTTGTTCAGCATCATGCCCGGAGAAGATGGAAGTGCTGCGGCCTACGATCAGGAAAAGACTACGCCGTATTATTACTCGACCCGGTTCGACGACTCGCTGATTCAGACGGAGTTCTCCCCAACCGAGCGCTGTGGCTATTTTCGCTTTACCTTTCCGGATGGCAAGGCTGCCGTGGTGCTCGCCAACCGCATGGCCGGTGTGTTGCTGACAGAGGATGGGACCGCGGTCAGCGGCGAAGAGCACTTCAGCAACATGAAGGCATTTGTCTACGGTGAATTCAGCGCGCCGGTAACGTTCAAGTTGGAGGACCTTGGCGACAGGAATCGTGTAACTGCGCTCAGCCCGGGCACAAGAACCCTGGAATTCAGGTACGGTATCTCGTTCATCAGCGCAGAACAGGCAAAGAGGAATTTGCGCCGTGAGATTCCGGAGTGGGGCTTTGACAAGGTCAAGGAAGCTGCGAAGGCCCGATGGAATCAGGTTCTGGGAGAGGTCGTTGTTGAAGGCGGCACCGAAGCGCAACGAAGGATCTTTTACACCGCTCTTTATCGTTGCTTTGAGCGGATGATCAACATTACGGAAGATGGCCGTTATTACAGCGGCTTCGATCACCAGGTCCATGTGGATGCGCGCCCGTTCTATGTCGATAACTGGTTGTGGGATACCTACCGCGCCCTGGAGCCGCTGCAGACGCTGCTCAATCCGGATATGGAAGCGGACAAGATTCAGTCGTATGTGCGCATGTATCAGCAGTCGGGAACAATGCCGACCTTTGCGATTCTTACGGGGAACTATGCGTGCATGAATGGCAATCACCCGGCGCCGTGGTTCGCGGATGCGTGGTTCAAGGGAGTGCGGAACTTCGATCTCAAGACTGCGTTCGAAGGAGTGCGAAAGAGATCTCTGGAGGTCACGATGCTTCCCTGGCGCCTTGGCCCAAAAGGACCGCTCGATGAGTTTTATGCGAGCCACGGCTACATGCCTGCTCTTCGGCCTGGGGAGAAGGAGACGGATCCGCAGGTTCATCCGTTTGAGAAGCGACAACCTGTGCCAGTGACGCTGGAGAACAGCTTCGACGACTGGTCGATTGCGCAACTTGCGCGGGTTCTCGAAAAGCCTCAGGACGAAAAGCTCTTCCTTCAGCGTGCGGCGAACTACAAGAACCTGTTCCGCGCAGACAAAGGGCTGATGTGGCCGAAGGACTCCGATGGACAATGGATTGAACCTCTCGATCCGAAATTCGACGGCGGGATGGGCGGTCGCGATTATTACGACGAGAACAACGGCTATACCTATACCTGGGATGTGACGCACGACTTCAATGGCCTGATCGCACTGATGGGCGGCGCCGGAAAGGCCACGGCCAACCTCGACCAGCTTTTTCGCGAGCCGCTGGGCCGCTCGAAGTATGAGTTCCAGGGCAAGTTTCCCGATTCCACGTCGATGGCGGGTCAGTTCTCGATGGGGAACGAACCGAGCTTCGCTATACCCTACGTCTACGACCGGCTCGGTGCACCCTGGAAGACGCAGAAGCGCGTGCGCATGCTGCTCGAATCGTTTTTCACGGACACGTTGCAGGGCATACCAGGCGATGAAGATGGCGGAGGCATGAGCGCATTCGTGGTGTTTTCAATGATGGGGTTCTATCCTGTGACGCCGGGGATTCCCACATATGACATTGGCAGTCCGGTCTTTGAGAAAACAACCATTCATCTGAGGAATGGAAAAGACTTTGTGATTGTTGCCAATCATACTTCCCATGAAAACAAATATCTGCAGAGCGTTCGCCTGAATGGAAAGGTGATGGATCAGGTGTGGTTTCGTCATGCGGACATTGCCAATGGCGGCACGCTTGAATTGACGATGGGCGACATTCCGAACATGTCGTTAGGCTCCTCGGCCAAGAGCCTTCCGCCTGCATCCATTGACGTCCATCCGGAAGACTACGTTAAGTAGATTCCGTGCTCCACTCACGATGATTCAGTCCCGGGGCACTTGGATTGAACCTGCACTTAGAGCATTTTCGGAATACACGTAGACTTTTTAAGCGCATTGAAAGGTGGCTTTTTCTTGAGGAAAAAGCCGCTTAGCATAGTGCCTTAGGTCTACACCAATCCCGAAAATGCTATAGCCTGGTGGTTCTCGACGACTCAGAACGAGAATGAAGCTTGTACAAAGATGCGTCGAGAAGCCGATCCAGACGAAAAGATTCCGTTGGCAAGGCCAGTTGAGTGGCCGAAATTGGGCGAGTTCACGGTCCCGATCGGTTGTCCGTAGTTGATGTTGTTGAACAGGTTCAACGCCTGGGCACTGAAGCTGAGCGAGTATTTGTGGCCAGTGTTGGCGCTGCCGCCCATCATGCCGCGTCCGCCACCACCAAATCCCCCCCCACCAAATCCGCCGCCCCCGCGTCCGCCGCCAGGACCACCGCCAATACCGCCGCCAGGCGGCCCACCGCCGCCAGGCCCGCCGCCGTTACCTGAGCCGCCCTCCGACTCAAGCTTGGGTCCAATGCCAAAGGCGCGGCTGATTCGCAGATTCACCGCTACCGCTGCTGGCCCGTTGCCCATATTTCCAGGAATGATCGTCTCTCCGGGCTGGGGAATCGTGTTGAAGCAGCCAGAAGCAGTCTGCACATATTGCGTGGAAGATGCGGTGCAATTAGACGCAGAAACGATTGATGGACGGTTGTTGAAGAAGTTATCGCCGGACAAATCGTTGGAGGTTACGAAATTGTAGGGGCGCCCCGATTGCGCGATGAGAAACGGATTGAATGTGATTCCCAGTGGACCGGTATAGTTTCCCATCAGGAAGAGCATGTTGCGCGAGGCGAAGCTGGCACGGCGATAATCTTGACTCAGGTTGTAGGAGTTCGATGCTGTTCCGGTGTTGGAGTGGGCGGAGGTGACGTTGTAGAAACCTGACAGGCCCATGTTGCGTGTGAAGCGCGCGTTGATATTCACGATGACCTGGTCCTGCTTGAAGACCGCTTCAGGGTAGTACTCCTCGACGATGCCGAGAGAGGGGTTCGGCCGCACTCCGGTCAAAGTTGAACTTCCAAAAGCGAATGTTCCCGGCAGATAAGCATTCGAGTTCCGCGTGACCATCTGGTGAACGCCAAAGGCGTGCTGAAACGTCACGGTGAGTGACGTTGTCTTGGTCAACTGGCGCTCGAGACTGGTGCCAAGCTGCTGGGTGTAGGGCGAGTGATAGTTGGGCGCTACCTCGACGATCGTTTTTGCGAGCGAGCTGGCAGTACCGCACGTGGACAGGTCTATGGCGCTGAGGCTGGTGGCATTGAAGCAGGTCGGGTTATTGATGGTGTACTGTGTTTGGCTGTTTGAGCCGCCGCTGAAACGCTGGGTATTCAACAGACTGCTGAGGTTGAACCGATCATAAAAGTAACCGTAGCCGCCGCGCAGCACGGTCTTGGCCTGCTTTTTGTCTTTGTGGCCGTCCAGAGCATAAGCAAAAGCAACGCGCGGACCCCAGTCGCTCCGGTCAGAAACATTATTCTGCGTTTCCCAGCGCAGACCCCCGGACAAAGTCAGGAATTGATTGGCCTTCCAGTCGTCCTGCACAAAGAGAGCGCCGTCAAAGACGCTACTCTCAATGGCCGCTGGACCAGTGGTGAAATTGAGCTTGTTGGCTAGTCCCCCGGCCGCGCCAATTTGCGTAAAAGTCTGGCCTGCGGCAAGTCCGTTCAGCATTATCAGGTACGAATCCAGTGAAGAGAAGCTGAAGGAGCCGTTGAAGTTCGAGTTTGTCGAGTTGGCGTCGCGGTTATAGCGCAAACGCGTGCCGAACTTGATGGCATGTGCCCCCGCCGACATGGTGGTCAGGTTCTGCAGTTCGAGGTGATCCGTATGATCGTTGGAGCGCTGGCCACTGTAGCCGCCTCCCATAAATGCCCCTGGTACGGAGACGGTAGGCGCTGTGCTGACCGGAGTTGAGGAAGAGATGTCGCGCAGATACTGAAAGCGGGTCTCATTCACAATGTGATCGTTGATGATCTGTGCATCGCTTATTTGCAGCGTTTGTTCAGTTGAGTCAATCGAACTCGATTGCTCGGGCAGGGACGTGGTGCCGATATTGCCGCTCGAACTGAAGCGCTCGAACTGGTAGCGCAACGTAAGCGTGTTCTTCTGTCCCAACTGCAGGTCGAGCCTTGGTGAAACTTCGGTATGCGTTGAAGGGCTGAACAGCGCACCCGACACGAGCCCGGCTTCATAAACTCCCGTGGTGGGGTTCGGAACAGCGGTGGTGGCAGTGTAGACGCTTGCATTCTGGTTGTCGCGCTCTTCCACGCTGATAAAAAACGACGCCCACTTTGCAAGCGAGCCGCTGAGGGTGCCGTTGTACTGGATGCTGTGGTACGGAGGGATCTCCTTGGTGAACGGATTTCCAGTGTTGAAGGCGTCATCGTTGCCCTGACCAAAGAATCGCCCATGCAGCTGGTCTGTCCCGGGCTTGGTGAGGATCTCGATGCGTCCATAGCCCAGACGGTCATATTCAGACGAGAACGGGTTCTGATTGATACGAATCTCGCGGATCGCAGATTTGGGCGGGAGCTGCCCGCCGGTGAACCCGGAGATATAGACTTCTCCGCCGTTGGGTCCGGCAGCAGGACCGGCGAGCGCAGTCAGTTCGTTTGATAATTCATCCGGATCGTCGGAGAGGGCATCGAGGTCTTTGTCTTTGAGGACGACGGAGCTGGTGTTTCCACTCGCTTCGACGCTGACCATGGGCGCCTCCTCGTCGGAGACTGTAACACTCTGCTGCTCTACCTCCAATGCCATGGAGATGTCGACGCGCTTAACCTGGCTGGCTGCCAGTTGGATGGCCGGTGAAGAAACTGGAGCGAAGCCTTCAGAGGCGGCCTTTATGAGGTAGCCACCGGGCGTCAGGTTGTTCACCACATAGGCTCCTGCCGAGTCCGAAGTCGTGGTGGCAACTGTATTTCCCACTGACGTGGTAACGGTGATGCTCGCGCCGGGAATCAAAGCGCCTGTGGGGTCAGCGATGTGCCCGTGCACGGTGGCTGTTGCAGCGGTTACGGCCTTTGTGGGGGCTTGCCCTTGCGCCGCGGCCACACCGGCCAGGCAAAGTGCCGCAGCCACCAATAAATGAATGAAGCAATGCAGTTTCAAGTACACGTGTTCCTCGCTTGCTTTCGATGAAATAAATGTATGCACAAATGAGCGGTTGAATGATTTCGTCGTGGGAGTCTCGTCTTGGCGCCCGTCCCCGCGCGGGGTTGCCGTTTGAGTATTCCAACGCTGTTTGTCGCGAACGTGCCACGCAAAAGGGCGGATGGGTATTCAACGGCGAAGGGCGTTGTACCTCGCAACACCCCTGACGGCGCGAATTGCACAGTCGAGTCTGGAACGCAATTCTTCATTCTGCGCGTTATACGGTAATGCTCCATAAGCCGAATGACACCTGGGGCAGATTGTGAATGGCTCGCTAATCCAATAGACGAACCAATGCGCTAGAAGGTTTAGTGTTGCGGTAAGTTATTAAATCAAAATCACTTAGATCCCATTTATCTTGACGGTCTTCGACCCGGTGGTGAACTCTGTTTTTACCGGGAAGATCTGGCGAACACAATGGCCACCAACGCGCGAACATAGTGGGTTCATTAGCCTTTATTTTCTTCTTTTTGCGGTAATTTGAACGAATTGGCTCTAGAACAGATGGGACCGTTGGGGAAGGCCTCACCAGGCATCAAACTGACAACGCAATCCGGCAGGGAGATCAACAGGTTGAACTCGGCTCCAAGTTCACTGGCCGCCGGGGCTTGCTGGATTGCACGGGAATGGCGGATGGCTCAACAGACGAATTCATGGGAGCAGGGTAAGGGGACAGCGCCCGAGGCAGGCAAAACGGTCATTCATAACTTATCATACAATCAGACTACATGATGGAACGATAAGAATATTTTATGCTTGACAATCGTTATATAACTGGAATAAAGGTCGATAGGCGTGGAGGTGTGCTCAGAACCTCCCGCTGAAAACTGGGACCTGATTTTCTACTCCAGGAGGGACGCAATGTTCAAACGGTTGTTTTGTCTGGCGGCGATAGTGCTATCGACCGCGACAGGATCAATGGCGCAATTCGAGGCTGGGTCGCTGACCGGCATCGTAAAGGATCCAACCGGTGCTGTGGTGGCCGGGGCGACGGTCGAACTTCGCAATCAGTCGACGAACGTTGTTCGCACGACTAAGACATCGGACGGCGGCGAATACGATTTCGTCGCGGTACAGCCGGGCAAATATTCCGTCACGGCGAGGCAGGCGGGATTCAAGGGACAGGCGCAGAGTTTTCAGCTTGTCGTCGGCCAGCGGCTTGCGGTCGATCTCGGGTTGCTGCTGCCAACCGCAACCGAAGTGGTAGCCGTAACCTCGGAGTCAACAACCACCGTTGAGACGGCCTCGTCGGAGCTGGGGAGTATTGAAGGCAGCAAGGCAATCCAGGATCTACCTCTGGACAGCCGCAACTTTACCCAGTTGATCGCACTGGCGGCGGGCGCGAACATGCACGTCCACTCGAATAACTCCCAGTCCCTTGGCTACACCAACGGGCGCGGAACCAACGGCGCAGGCATCAGCGGCAACCCGGGCGAGGCTACCATCTATCTGTTCGACGGCATCCAGAGCGTCAACAACGATATTGCCGCGGTGATCTTTTTCCCGTCTGTCGATGCCATCGAAGAATTCAAGGTGCAGACAAGCGGAGCACCGGCAGCCTATGGCGGCGGCCCCTCGATTGTCAACCTGACCATCCGTTCTGGAACCAACGACTTCCATGGAACGTTTTACGAGTTCAACCGTGAGTCGTCGTTCGATGCCAAGAACTACTTCGATCCGCATGCCGGACCAACTCCGCCATTCCATTTGAATCAGTTCGGCGCCAACGTTGGCGGGCCGGTGTGGATTCCGCACATCCTGAACGGACGCAACAAGCTGTTCTTCTTCGGCGATTGGGACGGCCGGCGGCAGGCGCAGGCACTGACCTACGTCAATACCGTGCCGACTTCTGCCTTTCTGACCGGCGACCTGTCCGCCCTTTGCACCTCCAATGGAGGCACCTTCAGCGGATCGGGAATTTGCAGCGTAGCCAAGTATCAGCTTTACAACCCGATCAGCAACACTCCCTTTGCCAATAACTTCATTTCGCCCACGCTTTGGAACTCTTCATCCACGTTGCTGGCGACCCTTTTTCAGAAGTACGCGGTTCCGAATACAGGGTCTTCCAGCGCGGTTGTGAGCAACTTCACGTACAACGGAGCTACCGTCAATAACATCGATCAGGGCGACATCCGAGTCGACTACCACACCGACAAGACGACGATCTTCGGGCGGTTCAGCAAAGAGGATCCGTTTACCATCAATCCCGGCTCTATGCCAGCGCCGGCCCTCGGCGGCACTACCAATCAGTCGCGCCCGGGATCGGTGCCGATTCCCGGCGAGCAGATCGTGCTCGGCTATAGCCGTCCCCTCGGCAATAACAAGTTTTACGAGGCGCGCCTGGCCTGGTCGCGGCTGAATGAGATGATCGTGATCGCCAACAACGCCCTCACCAGCATCTCTACGCAGTACGGAATTCCCGGCGCCAACAGCGCCGGGATTCCCGGCCTCACCAACTTCGCGATCTCGGGCCAGGTGGGTCTGGGCGACGGGGACGGTAATCTGCTCAAAACCGACAACAACTGGGAGGTCGACCAGGCCTTCACGCTGATTCACGGCAGGCACGAGTACAAGGCCGGCTTCGATTATCTGCATCGGCGGCAGGCGAACTATGACCCGATCTACCCGGCAGGCAACTTCACCTTCAGCGGCGCTTACACAGGGTATGGATTTACCGATTTCCTGCTCGGACATCCGATCAGTTCCGAACTGGATAGTGCGGAGTTCCTGCAGCTTCGCCGCACGTTGCCGAGTTTCTATGTGCAGGATACCTGGCGCATCCGGCCCAACCTTGTGCTCGAGTACGGTATCCGCAACGACATGGTTACGCCGTGGAACATCAAGCACAATTACCTTGCCGGCTTCGACCCCACGGCAACCAATCCTGACCCGAGCGTTGTTCCCGGCCAGACCCAGCCCGCGGGCTACCTCATCCCCGTCGGCACAGGAACCTTCTCCGGCAGTTCGGTTGTAGACGGGCGGTATACCAATTGGGGACCTCGCCTAGGGTTCTCTTATTCGCTCAACGCCAAGACCGTCATTCGTGGCGGCGGCATCTACTACGCAAACGAGAATCAGTCGGGCAATCCGTTCCAGGCGAACGCGCCGTTCCACGGTTCGTACATCACCACCAACTCGTCCGCCGCGCTTGGCTCTGCGGCAAACGGAACGGATTGGGCCGCGTCCAAGCCCATTTCCACCGGCTTCCCAACTTCACGCCCGACCTCGTTCCCGATTGCAGGCACCTCTGTCCAGTGGTATCTGCGGTCGTACAAAAACATGACGTCAAACGAGTACAGCCTGAATGTCCAACGCCAGTTCTCAAGCAGAGACATGCTTTCGGTGGCCTATGTGGGGCAGACCTCGACCCACGTGTTGATCGCTCCCAACGTCAACCTTCCAATACCAGGGCCGACGCCAACTGGCGGCAGCGTCAACTGGAATCGTCCCCGTCCCGATTTTGCGGGCATCACCCAGACCTGCCAGTGCGGGAACGGAAAATTCAACTCGCTGCAAGCAAGCTATCGTGTCCGCATACCGAACTCGCTGGACCTGCTGGCGTCGTACACCTACTCGCACAGCATCGACGATACAAGCGGAACCGGCAATAGCACGGCGCCACAGGATCCATTCAACTGGTGGCTTTCGTACAAGGGGAATTCGGATTGGGACCTGCGTCATGGTTTCGTCGCGAGTTGGAACTATGACCTCCCAATTGGCAAGGGCAAGCTGCTCGGCAAAGGAGCGAACCCGATCTTGGATATGCTGATCGGCGGCTGGGAACTGAACAGCATCGACACCTTCCAGACCGGGAATCCATTTACCCCGACGATGGCAACAAGCACCCTGAATACGGGCGGCTCGGTACAGTACCCGAACCGCATCGGCACAGGCAAGATCTCCAAGCCAACCGTGTCCGAGTGGTTCAATCCAGCCGACTTTGCTCCGCCCGGTAACTACACCTATGGCAACTCGAAGAAGAACATCCTATTCGGGCCCGGAACCAAGGAAGTCGACGCTTCGCTCTTCAAGAACATCAAGCTGGGCGCCGACGGAACCAGGCGGCTCCAACTCCACCTCGAAACTTTCAACGTCTTCAATACCCCCCAGTTCAACAACCCGATTTCAACCATCGGCAGCTCCACAGCCGGAACCATCACCAGCGCGGGAACCCCGGTGCTTTTTGAGAGGACCTCGCGCGAGTTGCAACTTGCTGCAAAGCTGTACTGGTAAGGAACAGGCGGTCCAAATCGCTGTTTTCCAGAGCGCATTTTCCCAAGAGGGATTATCGCTTGATTCAATACTTGGAGCTCGGCGGACCACCGGGCTCCGTGCAATGAGAATCCAAGGGGATGCGCCATCGAATCGAGGCATGCTCGAATCTTCGTCAACTCTCGCCGGACTCCGGCCCGGCCTTCGCAAAGTCGGCCGCTGTGGTGGAGTGTACGGCGGATGCAATACCTCGGGCCCTGTTCTTTTGCAAGGAAGGTAGAGGGGAAGACGAGACATCGATTGCTGTTGTGCCAGGCACAGGGGAGCGCATGAAAGAATCGACATTGAGACTCGATATTCGTCACGTTGTTGGCTAGGACCGGTAATTGACTGGAGGATTTTGCGGCAGTCGTGAATGTTGATGTACCAAGTTGAATGAGTACTGTAATCAATGCGCAAGGAAGAAAAACAATGAAAGTCTTGATTACTGGTGGTGCTGGTTTTGTGGGGACGCAGCTTGTACGCGCTCTCCTGAAGCGAAAAGAGATCCTGGGACGCCCTCTGACGGAGTTGGTGCTTGCGGATCTTGTAAAGCCCGCCGCCGATTTCGCGAGCATTGCGTGCGTGCGGCCGTTGGTGGGCCCACTGATCGAAAGCTGCGCAGCATTGGCGGAGGAACAATTTGATGTCGTGTTTCATTTGGCTGGTGCTGTGTCTGGAGACTGCGAGGCGGACTTCGACCTAGGCCTGCGATCTAACCTTGACTCCTGCCGAGCATTGCTTGACGCCCTGAGAGCCGCGGGTAACTGCCCTCGGCTTGTCTTCGCAAGCTCCGTAGCCGTCTTTGGCAGCGATCCGGGCATTCCGCTTCCAGCAGTTATTCGTGATTCCACCCTTCCATTACCTCAATCTTCTTACGGCATCCAGAAATTTATCTGCGAACAATTAGTAGCCGACTATACCCGTAAGGGCTTCATTGACGGCCGCAGTGGGCGGCTGATGACAGTGGCCATTCGTTCGGGCCGGTCAAATGGCGCAGCTTCAGGATTTCTATCTGCCATTGTGCGCGAACCTCTGAATGCCAAAGATACGGTTTGTCCAGTACCGCTGGAGATGGCGGTAGCGCTGGCGTCTCCAAGCAATACAATCAGTGCACTGATTGCGTTGGCTGAGGCGCCCCGGGAAGCGCTGGGGGGCCGGACCGCGGTAAACTTTCCTGCATTGACAGTCCAGGTTGGCGAGATACTCAATGCACTTGAAGCGGTCGGAGGAAGAGACGCTCGGGCGCGCGTACGATTTAAGCCTGATCCGGCGATTATGCGAATTGTAGGTAGTTGGCCTTCCGTCTTCGAGAGCACACGTGCACACTTCCTTGGCCTAAGGCCCGATACAGATATGAATTCAATTATTCGTCAGTTTATGAATGAACCTGGCGCCGTGCACGTGGGAGCCTGATGTCCCCACTACAGATCAACTCGTCTTCCGCTGCGAATAGAGCGTCCGTTTTATATAGCAAGGCTTTTTGGCGGATTGTTCCATTACTGATGGCCTGCTATACGGTTTCGTACCTGAACCGTATTAATATCGGTTTTGCGAAATTGCAGATGAGCTCGACACTGGGCTTGAGCGAAAGCGTCTTCGGTATTGGCGCAGGCGTTTTCTTTATCGGCTATTTCATCTTTGGGCTGCCCAGCAACCTGCTGATGCAGCGTTTTGGGGCGCGCCGCTGGATCGGGTGCCTCATGATTGTCTGGGGCATTACATCGGCGTGCTTCTCCCTGATAAAGACGCCGCTGGAATTCGGGATCGTCGGATTTCTGCTGGGTACTGTCGAGGCCGGCTTCTATCCAGGTGTGATTGTCTATCTCGCTTCATGGTTTCCAGCGCGGCAGCGTGCCAGAATCCTGGCGTTGTTCATGTCTGCCATTCCGATCGCCGGAATTTTTGGTAACCCGCTTTCCGGCTGGATCATGGATGCGTTTGCCTCAGTCGCACACCTGCTCGGCTGGCAGTGGATGTTTCTGATCGAGGCGCTGCCCGCGATCCTGTTTGGTGTTGTGGTTTTCTTTACGCTGGATGATGGCATTCGTTCTGCCAAGTGGCTTACGGACTCTGAAAAGCAATTTCTCGGCGACGAAATCAAGGCTGACGCTGCTGAGCGCGCGGTGGGAGCGGGGCCTGTGACCGCAGTGATGAAAGACCGCCGTCTCTGGTTGATGTGTTTCATCTACTTTACGTTCATCGTGGGCCAGTACGGCCTAACTTTCTGGATGCCGACATTGATTCATGGAACCGGCGTTAGCCAGACGACGAGAATTGGATGGCTCAGCGCGATTCCTTTTGTTTGCGCGGTAATTGCGATGAACCTTTGTGGGCGCAGCGCTGACGCACATCGTGAGCGGCGTTGGCACGTGATTGTTCCGGCGCTGTGCGGAGCGGCAGGCTTTTGCGTTGCGGCGAGCTTCTCGCACAATACCTTGGTTTCAGTCATCGCCTTATCTGTGGCCGCAGCCGGCGTTCTGACGTGTGCGCCGTTATTCTGGTCACTTCCGACATCGTTCCTGGCGGGGACCGCTGCCGCTGCGGGAGTTGCGATCATCAATTCGATCGGTAATCTTGCCGGGTTCGCCAGTCCAGTCATGATTGGCCATTTGCGAGACCTTACACATAGTTCGCAAAGCGGAATGTATGCCCTTGCTGGCATTATGGTTGCAGGCGCGTTCGCAGTATGGAGCGTGCCGGCGAAGCTTGTAAATCACTAGACCCCACGGACCGGGATAGAAGAGATGAAGGAACCTATTCTTGGCTGCATCGCAGATGATCTTACCGGGGCGACAGACTTGTGCAACAACCTAGTGCGCGCTGGGATGCGGGTGGTCCTTACGATCGATGTTCCCACGGAAGGCGGCTCTCTGCCGGCAGATGCAATCGTCGTCGCACTGAAATCGCGCACCATCCCGGCCGACGACGCCGTAGCGCAATCACTGCATGCCTGCCGCTGGCTGCGAAGGCAACGCGTCAGGCAGATCTACTTCAAAGTGTGCTCCACGTTTGACTCGACCCCCAAGGGTAATATTGGCCCGGTGATCGAGGCGCTAATGGATGAACTGGGCTGTGATTTCAGCGCTGTTGTGCCGGCATTTCCCGAGAATGAACGCACCGTATACTTGGGCCACCTGTTCGTAGGGAGTGTTTTGCTGAGCGATAGCGGAATGAGGAATCATCCGTTGACGCCGATGACCGATGCCAACCTGGTGCGCTTTCTGCAACTTCAGTTGGGCGCCGAGAAGCAGCGGAAGACGGGACTGATTGATTATCGAAGCGTGGCACGATCGGGAGATGCGATCCGGGAGAGAATCGGCAGGCTCCGCGCTGAGGGTGTGTCCATCGCTGTTGCCGATTCAATTAGCAATGACGATCTCGAACGATTGGCCTCTGCACTACACAGCGAGCCACTGGTGACGGCCGGTTCCGGGCTTGCAATTGGCCTGCCTGCACAATGGGGCTTCCACGCCTCTCCGACATCTGCCGAACTACCTGCTGCAAAAGGGCGCAAGGCTATCGTTTCCGGCAGCTGCTCGGTTGCTACTAACGAGCAGGTTCTTCACTTTATTCACGGCGGAGGAAATGCACGCTCTCTCGATCCGGCGAGTTTGGCGGAAGACAGCGATGCGGAAATTGAAGAAGCCCTTGCCTGGGCGGACTCATGCTGGAGCCGCGACCCGGCACAGCCTCTACTCGTATTCTCGACAGCGCAACCTGCAGCAGTGAAGACCGCGCATGAGCATCTCGGCGTTGAGCGAAGCGGAGAACTCGTCGAACACGCGCTAGCAGAGATTGCACGCTCGCTTGTCTTGCGGGGCGTAGGGCAACTAGTGGTGGCTGGCGGAGAGACGGCGGGTGTTTGCGCTCGCGCTCTCGGCATCGAACAGATGCAGATCGGCCCGCAGATCGATCCCGGTGTGCCGTGGTGCTACGGTCCATCTCCTCTTGTTTCTGGGCGCGGCATCCATGTTGCCCTGAAATCAGGGAACTTCGGCGCGAAAGATTTTTTCAACAAGGCATTCTTGCTGCTTAATTGAATCTATGATGACTGAATCTCAAATCCGCGATGAAATCTGCCGCGTGGGCCGCTCGCTGTTTGAGCGCGGGTATGTGCATGCGACTGCCGGCAACATAAGCGTGCGCCTCGCAGACGGGTATCTGATTACTCCCACGGATGCATGTCTCGGCTCTCTGGAGCCTGGCCTGCTTGCGAAAGTCGACAGGGACGGCGCGCAAATTAGTGGGGACCGCGCCAGCAAGACACTGGTCCTGCACAGGAAGATCTACGGCGCCGACAATGCGGCCGGTTGCGTCATTCACACCCATTCCACGCACCTTGTTGGCTTGTCGCTGGCTGGTGTGTGGAGTGACGATGACATCGTGCCGCCAATTACTCCGTATTACGTGATGAAGGTGGGTCATGTGCCGCTCATTCCCTACCATCGCCCCGGAGATCCGGCGGTCGGCGATTTGGTTGTGGAATTGATCGAGCGCATGAAGGGCAGGGGAAATCCCATCCGCGCGGTCATGCTCGACAGGTTGGGTCCGAATGTGTGGCATACTTCGCCGGCAACTGCGATGGCGGTGCTTGAAGAATTGGAAGAGACCGCGCGCCTATGGTTGATGACTACACCGAAGCCCGCGGCGCTTTCAGCAGAGGCAATTGAGCAGCTGCGCGTCAGCTTTGGCGCAAACTGGTGAGTGCGGGAAAATAGACTCGTTTGATTTGTTCAGATCTAACAAAAAGATGGCTCTTCCCCTGCGAAAGAGCCACCGTTTGCGTAGACCGAAATGAAACCTTGCGGCAGGCGGGAAACAGTATCCTATTTCCCCCACACGCCGTTCACAAAGCTCAATCCACCGACCTTCCAGTATTCAAGAGCTGGACCCTGAAGGCCACCCGGGCCGGCGGTAACAGCGAGGTTGGCGAAATCCGCCATTTCCTGCGGCGTGTATGGCTTGAAGTTCTGCACGATGCGAACATTGTCGTTGAGTTGCCCCACGCTGCTGCAGCCAAGCGCGGCGCAGGAGACAGGCAGGCTTAGCGAATAGCGCAGACATTCATCAACGCTGAGAACGCGCAGCAGAAATGCGTTGCAAAAGACCTTCATTGCCTGAATCCCAATGCCCTGGTCGATGGCGTGGGGAAGGGTGATCTTCTCAAAGCTCAAGTATGCGGGGTCAGCAGCGTGGAGCGGCATCAGGATGGAATCCCATTTGTCATACCGCTTGAGCATTTCCACGTGCGTGTTGGGATCGTGGTGGCCGGTGAAACCGATGAAGCGGACCTTTCCGGCCTTCATGGCGGCCTCGAATGCTTCAATGGCGCCTCCGGGAGCGAAAACCTTCTCGACATCCTCATGGTCCTGCACTCCATGCACTTGCCAGAGATCAATATAGTCAGTCTTCAGGGCAGCGAGGGACGTAGCCAAATCTTTCTCGGCTCCCTCTCGGGTGCGCTGGGTGCTCTTCGTTGTGATGAAGACGTCTTTCCGAAACTCAGGCAGGGCGTCCCCGTAGGCTTCCTCGGAATGTCCATTCCAGTAAGCGCGCGCGCAATCGAAGTAGTTGATACCTAGGTCGTAGGCATGGCGTACCTGAACCCGGGCGGCTTCCCTGGTGCGCAACAGGGCCAGCCGGGATCCGGCCTGGCCAATGACCGTCAGCTTTACGCCGGTTTTGCCGAACTCGCGCATGGGAATAGAGCCTGACGGCGGTTTGGGCACCTCGGCGTTGAGACCCATGACGCTCATGCCTGCAAGGGCACCCCCAACGAAGGTTCTGCGGCTTATGGGATGGCCGGTTTTGCGGATCATCGATTCCTCCTTGGAAAGGTGCGTCCATAGGGCATTGCCCTGCAGGTCGATATTTGGGGAAGTGAGGCCGGCCTTGAGGGAGTCAAAATCGCACCACGGATGGATACTATCATACAGTTATATGATATGTATACAATATCTGTAGTATCGTGACCACGGGTTGGATGTCAGTCAAACTGGCCAGATGGGCACGGTGCTTATTTGGGGGATCGGTTCTGCTGCGCCGACGCTTACCAAGTTCCGGGATGGGCGACGGCTGGGGAGCCAAGCGGGAGAGAGTAAAACTCTTTTTTCTTTATAGTTGTATTATAAGATTCTCACTATACAAGAATGCTATCTCATGGTTTATGATTGTCAGGGGCTTTGGACTGGAGTATTTTGAGGCTAGGTTTATTCCGGCTCCAGAGGAGTTCAATCGATGAACGGAAAGACAACGATCGAATCGAAGCGCCCCGCAACATCGGGGGCCGTGTTTTCACCCCAGCCCATTACCGGCAACAAGACCCTGGCCGATCAGGTCACTGAAGCGCTCGTAAACAAGATCATCGGAAATGAGTTTGCCGGTTCGCAACTCCCTTCTGAGCAAGCAATGGCGGAAGGCTTTGGCGTGAGCCGCACCGTGATTCGCGAAGCCGTTTCCAGGCTGAAGGCTGAGGGCCTGATCGATACGCGGCAGGGGCGAGGTGCATTCGTTCGTAAGGATCGGCTTGATGTACCGTTCAGGATCGATCTCAATTCCGAGGATCTACTGGGGTCGTTGCTTCACATTATTGAGCTTCGCCGTGGACTGGACGCTGAAATCGCATTCCTTGCGGCAAGGCGCCGAAAGCGCGAGCAGATGGCAGCGATTCGGAGAGCCCTTGCCGATATCGAGCGGGCCAGCAAAGCTGGCCGTGACGCTGCGGCCGAGGACCTTGCTTTTCATTTGTCGATTGCACAGGCGACGGGAAACCCGCTGTTTCTTGAATTGCTCCGGTTTCTCAACCAATTTGTCTACATTGCGATCCGGGTCACCAGAGCCAATGAAGACCAACGCGTAGAGTTTTCAGAGCAGACCCGTATTGAGCACATGGCCATTGCTGGGGCAATTGAGCGCCAGGATCCTGAGGCTGCCGCGACGGCCGCGAAAACGCACATGATCAATGCCGCGGTACGCATTAAGTCCGCGGATGCGGAGTTCTGGACTGTTGAACTCAGACACCTGGCACAGAGTCTCGACAGTAGTGGCCTAGGAAGGAAAGCAGAAGGGGAAAAGCCCAAGCGGTCGAGTTCCAAGAGATTGCTTTCTGGAGTGAAGGCATCATCCTCAGCTGCGGACAGCAAAGCTGTGATGTAGTTTGGTGCGCGCTGAATGTGTTTTTGTAGTTGACCTTAGATTGCTGAAGGAGACCGCAAGCCTTATTGGACTTGAGTTTTCGTACGACCGTTCGATTGCCTACAGCGACACAGAAGAGAGACGACCATCGACATCGACTTCGTCGGCCCACCCTGGTGCCAGAATCAACCGGCCATCAAAGAATTAACAAGTACCAGTCAACAAGGAGACGAAGTCATGAGCGATTTAAGCAGGCGGGAGTTTGTCGCAACCTCGGTTGCAGCCGCTATGAGTACGATGCTGCCCGCCAGTGGGCTGGCGATGGCACAGCCCAGCAACGGAGAACGTAAGGTGATCGATGCATGGGGCCACGTCTCGCTGCCTCGGTTCTTTGGTGCGGATGATTTCATCCAGATTCTCGACGCGAATCATGCTGAAGCAGCGGTCGTCGGAACCGCCATGACATGCCCGGACCTGACCGAGCTTTCGCGCGCGTTGATGAAGTATCCTGACCGGCTCCGGCCCATTGGCCTGGCCCTGGGAAAGACGCCCGCGGAAAGACTGGAATTTATTTCGGCGCAGCTGGATGCGGGTTTTACGGGTATCCGCCTGCCCGCGCCACTTATTGCGGCCGAGCCGCAGATTCTGGACGTCGTGGGAAAGGCGGGGCGCGCGGCCTATGTTGAAGGCAATGACGGATACCGAGTCGCGGCCCGCGTACTGCTGGATTTTATGGATAAGTATCCTGACGCAGCGGCTTGCGGAACTCACTTTGCCGGACCAACCGATACCGGAATCTTTGGCAAGGAAGACCTGGTGCGCCAGTTATTCCGGCACCCGCGTTTCTTCGTGATCTTCTCGCGGCAGGGATTTCAGAACCAGGAAATCCTCAAGCCGTGGACCTTTGCGCTGATTGAAGAAGCCGGGTGGAACAAGGTGATGTACGGCAGCGAATTCCCCGTCGCGCTCTGGCGCGATGAAACCTTCAAGTCCACGCAAGGCTGGATCGATACTGTGGGACTCAATCCGACAGCTGAGGAGCGGCACAAGTTCTACTATCAGAATGCTCACGACCTCTTCTTCCAAAAGCGTACGGCGGCCCATCAGATCGACACCAAGTGGCAACGCATGGATATGAAATCGAATGCGCCCGTTTGGCTCTTCCAGTTGCAGGGAGTCGAATCGCACCGTGGGATCGACTTGCCGGAAGATGCCCATCGCAAGATCATGCTCAGTTATCTCGCCGCAGGCGGCGATGCGAAGGCTGGCAGCTATCGTGATTTCGTTACGAAGATGCTCATAAACACGGCAAACAAGCTATAGGCGCAATTTCATTGCCTTAGAAGAAATCGAGGATAGTTTTTCTCATGATGAATCGTCGCGAACTACTGAAAGCTGGAGTAGGTGCTATGCCCCTGCTTGCTGGAGCAGCAGGCCTGAGCGAAGCAGCCCATGCCTACGGAGCGGCTGGTGAAGGCCTGCCGCTGCCCTCTGCGAATGCGTCGCTGCCATGGCAACGCCAAATCCGCCGTGCCGGCCAGTTGAATATGACTGAGCATGACCCGGTCTCTCTGGATGTGGAAGCGTGGGCAGATTACTGGGCGAACTTGAAGGTCGGCATGACCTATATCAGCGTTACCGGGATCATGGCTTACTACCAGACCAAGGTGCCCTTTCATAAGAAGGGAAAATTCCTGGGAGATCGCGACTTTTTTGGCGATTGCCGCGAGGCAGCACGGAAGCGCGGCCTGCGCGTTATCGCGCGTCTGAGTCCCGACCTGAACTGGGGCGATGCAGTCGAGGCGCATCCGGAGTGGTTTGAACGCGACAAGCAGGGCAACGTGATTCCCGACAAGGACGATCCGCGCCTTTTTCGCACCTGCATGTTTTCCAGTTACATGACCGACTATATTCCGGCGATCATCACGGAAGTAACTTCTCTTTACGACGTCGATGCTGTCTTTACCAATGGCTGGCCGCCCCTGGGGATTCTCCCGGTATGTTATTGCGCTGCGTGCAGGCAGTTACCACCGCCAGGGACGCCAGCGTTCTGGGCAAAACTGAATGATCGCGTTGAGTATCTCTGGAAGTCCTACGACTCTCTCGTCAAGAAGAAGAATGCTTCGTGCTTCTATTTCGCGAATTTGGGCGGAGGCGCACGCTCCAGCGTCAACCTCGTCAGGCTGGGGAAGCTGTGCGAGTGGTTCCAGGGCGATAATCAGGGACGCGGGGGAGAAGACTCACCGATCTGGCTATGCACGTTGCAAGGACGTGTTTGCCAGGCGATCCAAGACGGAAAGGCAGCAACCAATGTCACCGGCGCATGGTCGACTGGCCCAATTCGCTGGCGGAATGTCGGCAAGTCGTCCCATGAGGCGGAGATGTGGCTTAGCGAGACCAGCGCCAGCGGCATGATCCCCTACTGGCATCTGATTGGTGGCGAGAAGGGTATGGGCGAGGACCGCCGCACGCTGGAGACGCCCAAGAAGTATTTTGCCTGGACGGCCAAACACGATCCGCACTTCGTGAACAAGCGCACCGTTGCGAATGTAGGTGTGGTGATCGGGCAGAGCACGCACCTCTTTTATAAGACTCAGCCAGACGCAACGATGCAGCAGTTTCTGAATGGCATGTATTACGCGCTCCTCGAAGGCCGTTTCATGTTCGATTTTGTTCATGAGGACAGAATGGAATTGGAGCGGCTTAGCAAATACTCCGCGCTGATATTGCCCAATGTCGCCATGCTGAGCGATGCGCAATGCGAACAGCTGCGCGCGTACGTAAAGGCAGGCGGTTCGTTGCTGGCTACGTTCGAAACCAGCTTATACGACGAAAACAACAAGATCAGGGAAAACTTCGGCCTTGCCGACATCTTCGATATCAAGAAGACGGGTGAGGTGATTCCGACGAACGGCAATGCGTATTATGCCCGCATCGAGCGCAAGCATGAGATTGTTGAAGGCTTTGCGGACACGAATTGGCTACCCGGCGCCGAGTACCGCGTGCCGATTGCGCCGGTCGACAGTCCGGTTCTAACGGTGGTTCCGGGATTCCCGGCCTATCCGCCGGAGTTGGCCTACCCGCCCACACCCAACACCAATATTCCAGCAGTCGTTGTGCGGGAAAAAGGTGCGAGCCGTCTGGCGTATATCTCCGGCGACATTGAACGCAGCATGTGGATCTCCGGTCACACCGATTTGAGCCAGCTTCTGCAGAACACCGTGAAGTGGATGTTGAAGAACGAACAGCCCGTCACCATTCAAGGTCCGGGACTCATCGAAACCTTCGCTTACGAAACCGAGCCAGGCTTCGCGCTCCATGTGCTGAATTACACGAATCCAAACGTGCACCGAGGCACAATCCGCGAGTTCTACCCGATCGGGCCCCAGTTGGTGCGGTTTGAGATTCCGACCGGAAGAACCGTTTCTCGTGTTCAGTTACTGAAGGCAGAAATGGATATTCCATTCAAGCGTGTAAAGGGCGGGATCGAATTCACGATTCCGAGCGTAACCGAATATGAAGTTGCGGCCATTTATGCGTAGCGCGTAATTCGAAGTTGAATGAGAGTAAAAATCTTCAAGGTCCGGAAGATGGAAATGGGATAGCGGTTCGTTCCTCCCTGAAGGGCAGATCATGGCTTCCGTTTGGCTCCGGGAGCCATGATCTGTGCGCGTTGAGAACGCCGAGGACGAATACGCTCCAGGGATTGCGAGGGTAAGAATGATCGACATGCGTCTGGCTCTTGCAGTACTCACCGCAGTGATAGCGATTCACTCGCAGCCAGTCCAGGCTCAGGAGTTGCCGGGTTCGGCCACACCGAATATTGAACGAATCGGAAGCCTTGAAGCACTGACTCTGCACAGAGTACGCACAGGGGCAGGGAAGACCCCCCAATTTCTATCTGTGACGCTGCTTCCTAACCGGGGCATGGATATGTTTCAAATCACCGCGGACATTCCGGGCCGCGGTGAGACGCAGCTGATTGCTTCGACTTCTTTGGAAGAGGCGGCGCGGCGCATGGACGATCCGAACGGCAATCCCTGGGGCTATGTTGGCTCCGGCATGGGCGGCGCCTTCCTTATTCCTTGGTCAAGCCGCATAAGCGGCGAGGCATCGCCGGATCACAGCACCATCTCGACCGTATGGCACGGTCAGCGGCTCACGCTGCACGCGAACTCAAACGGCAAGTATGCAATTCACGGCCTCCTCCACAAGACGCAGATGGAGGACCTGAGAACCACCACTACCTCCGACGGCCAGACCGTGACGGGCGTGTTGCATGCGGGGGATTTCGGAGGACGGTGGATCTCCGCAACCGACTTGCGGTTCACGGTCAGCCTTGTTGCCGATGCGGTGGAAGTGAAGATTGAGGCTACCAACATTGGCGATAAAGCGGAACCCATGGGGATCGGCTGGCACCCGTATTTTGCCTTGCCCAGTCACGACCGCTCGCAGGCGCTGCTTCAAGTGGCCGCTGAGCGCTATGCAGAGACTGTACCCAGCGACGGACTAACGACCGGCGTGTTGATCCCCGTGGCAAGTACTCAATTTGATTTCAGCAAACCCGAGGGAGCGCATCTGCCTGACGCTCCTGTAAACGTGAATTTCTCCACGTTGCACCGGAACGGATGCATTGCACGCCTGAGCGATCCCGAGGCAGATTATGGCCTTTGTGTGCGGCTGCTGTCGCCTGCTATGCATACGGTTCAGGTCTACTCGCCCAAGGATGCAGGGTTCGTAGCCATTGAACCGCAGTTCAACTTCCCTGATCCGCTCGGACAAGAGTGGAAGAACATGAACACGGGCCTAGTGACGCTTGATCCAGGTGCAACTGCAGTGTGGCACGTCAGGCTCGAACTTTTTCGGCCCAAAACATCGCGGAAGTGATGTTTTTCGCGCTGTGCCCCGCCACGGCTAAAATGCGGATGCAAAGCCGATCTGGTAGTGCCAAATCCCTTCAATTTGGTGTGCCCCCTTCGAACAGTTCTTTCAAGACATTGTGCGCGAGTGGGAGCAGAGTCACGGCAAACATATTCGTATAGCTCTAACTACGAGCAAGCAAACCACCGATGCGATTCTTGAAGATCCGATTCGGTCGAAGCAGATTGCAGTGGTAGATATGCGCTATTGGGAATATCGGCCCGACGGCACCCTCTTTGCACCGAAGGCTGGCGAGAATCACGCATTCCGCGAGCTTATCGCGAGGGAATTTCCTGGTTACACAAATACGCCGCCAACCGCTCCGGAGCAGGTTTATCGGGAGGTGCGCGAATACCGCGACCGCTATCCGGACAAGGCTTTGATGCCGATGGAAGAGGGCGTAGGGCCGGTCCCGATCTTAATGGCTGGAGCTGCGTCTGAGTCAGGGCTAAAAACGCAGGCGCCTACGCCGCCGCCAACGGCGCTTGAAAATGCCACAGCAATGTATCCGCAGCAGGTGCCCAGCAGGCAGGTTCCAGCTCCGTTGTCGAACGCTAACTCAATCATCGACCGCTTCGTGCACACGTACCTCGCAACGGAGCTAATGAAGATGTCTCCCAAGGATGGATGGGTGGCCGCTCCGGAACACACGTGGGTGCTTGCGGGAGGCGTGCCCGATCCGGTGCTTATCTATTCTTTGGCAGGTGCCGACATCACATTGGCGAGTCAATTGCCAGGGAAAGAATACAAGGCTATGTGGTTCGATCCACGCACTGGCAGTGCACAGGATGTGCCCTCAATGTCAGGAACGGCGACGGCTGTACTGACAAAGCCAGATACACGAGAATGGCTGTTGCTGCTGACGCCACAAGATCGCTGACCTATTGTGCAGAATGGTTAGAGCGGCACTTTGATTTGGATCCCGGTGCGCATCGATTGAGGAGCTTCACACCATGACGACGAACGATCCGGACAAAGCGAACGTAGTCAACGCCGCGCGCTGCGGTCTCACCAACCGCACCTTTCTGACCGAGGGGCGGTGGAACAAGGTGCTCACGCAATTGAAAGATTGTCCACTAGCCGGCGACCTTGCTTCCGCTACGCGTTAGTCAACGAGCCACAAGGAATGGTTCGAATCCGGCAATCGATTTCTTCAAGATCCGTACTGGCGAACTCGAATTTGAGCATCCGATTTGTCTTATCAAAGTATGGGTGCGGTGCCCGCGAGCCCGCCGTCCAATCTATTTGCCGCCAAACACTCGATCGGTTCAAGATAGAGGCTTTCGTTATCAACTACCCCGTAGTGGTTTGGAGCGACGTGTAAACAACTGTTTACACTGCCATGCACTGCGCTATACACCCCTCCCGCAACTGGTTGACTTATAAAGGTGAGTGGTTTTCTCCAAATGGCCATTCTATTGCTTTAAGTATGTTGGGCTCGGTACGACGTGTCGTTTACCAACGCGAGTTTATTGGCTGGCAGCCGGGAAAGTAGAATCTACGCTCCGTCTGACATGCTGGGGGAATTATGGGAGACTCGACCATCGGGATCAGGACAAACGGCAGCGAGCATCCCGCTCATCCTGTCCGGCGTGCCTTTTCTCTTATTTCGCCTGTCCTGGCTGGGTTCGCACTGGCCGTTCCTTTGGCTGCAATTTCGATGCACATCACCTTCAGCCCGCGCATATACGCTTTGCAGACCTTTCTTGCAGGAGCTGCCGCGGCAGTTCTCGTTCTTCGCTTACTGGTCCAGCGCGAGCGGCGCGTGGCGCTGCAACTTGTGATGAGCGAGATCGTTCGGGAAAACAGGTCCCCTGAGATCGCGGCCGAGCGAATTCTGGAGGCCCTCTGTGTATCGCAGGGTTGGGATGTAGCTCTGAGATGGGAAGTAAACGCCGAGGAAGACCGGCTGGAATTCTGTTCTGCCTGGAGTGCTCCGGGGCGTCACACGGAGACCCTGATTCAGGAGAGCGTGCGTCTCACGCTAAATAGTGGTGAGGAGATGCCCGGACGGGTCTGGCAGGACGGACAACCAATTTGGATCGCCAACCTTGCCTCAGAACCTTTCACACCGCACAATGAGATCGCCATGAGCGAAGGGATGGTTTCGGGCTGTGCAGTCCCTGTGCGAGTGGGCAATACGGTGCTCGCAGTCCTCGAATTCTATTGCCATTTCTGCCTCCGCGAAAATCGCGAAGGTATGGCAGCCGTGGAGACGGTTGCCGCTTCGTTGGGGCAGATGCTGGCCCGCTCCTACGAGCGCAGCCGTGCGGAAAAGCTCTATCGCCAACAGGAAATTCTGCTCGACTCGGTCGCCGACGGCATCTGTGGCCTAGATCGTAATGGGCTGGTCAGCTTCGCTAACCCTGCCGCTGCCCGCATGCTTGGTGAGGAGGCCTCCAGCCTGATTGGCAAGCCAGTGCACGGGCTGCTGCACGCCGTCGCACCGAACATCAGCCAGTGCTTCGAAGAGGATTGCGCTTTGCTGCGCGCCATCGAACAACAGCAGGAGACGCCGACCTGTAGCGAGGACACCTTCTATTGCGCCGACGGCAGTTCATTGCGGGTCGACTACACACTGACCCGCATCCTCGATCAAGGCCACCTTTCAGGATCCGTGCTCAGCTTTCGCGACATAAGCCAACGCCATGCTCTTGATCGCCTCAAGAACGAATTCATTTCAACAGTAAGCCATGAGTTGCGCACTCCGCTCACCGCCATCCGCGGGGCTCTTGGCCTGCTATCGCTCGAAGGTCAGGTTCAAGTCAGCGAAAAGACCACAAATCTGGTGCGCATCGCCGTCGCCAATTCCGACCGACTGGTCCGCCTGATCAACGACATCCTAGACCTCGATCGTCTGGGGAGTGGGCGGGGGCGCGTTGCCTTCCGACCGGTTCAATTGTGTCAGATCGTCCGTCAGGCCATCGATAACATGGCACCTGTCGCGGATGCTGCCCTCGTACAACTCATCCAAGACTACAATCAGGCGGAGGTCGTCGCCGACCCCGACCGGTTGCTGCAGGTCCTTACGAACCTCATCTCAAACGCCATCAAGTTCTCATCGATAAACTCCGCAGTCTCCATCTTGACGCACACTGATATCAGGGGCGTCACTCTCTCCGTGATCGACAGCGGCCGTGGTATTCCCGCCGACAAACTCGAAGTCATCTTCGGTCGCTTTCAGCAGGTCGACGCTACTGATTCTCGCCAGAAAGGCGGAACCGGACTTGGCCTGGCCATCTGCAGGGAAATCGTTCAGCAACATTCAGGTCGCATCTGGGCCGAGCGCAATCCCGTCCGAGGGTCAACCTTCAGGTTTTTCCTCCCTTACAAGCCCATCCCCATCGAAACGCCAACTCTCCATTTCGGCCAGGAGACCTGCCGCGCCGCCGTACTAAACACAACGTCATA
>PKXI01000455.1 GCA_003133425.1 Acidobacteriaceae bacterium | reverse complement strand
AAATGGAATTCTGTGAATGCTGGGCCTGAACCGGCGTGACATTTCCACCGGTGAAGGATATGACACGCGACACCCGGCCAATCGGCCCGAGCGGATGCGTCAATCTAATGTGGAGAGGAACAACTAGGCAAGGATAGGCGGGGGGCGAACGAAGAAGATATCAAATAGGCCGCGACGAAGATGCCACGAACGATTCGCGCGCTGTTCCCTTTGGCCTGAGGCTTGCGGGTTCAATATGCCGAGGGCCAGCAAAAGAAGAAAGAAGATGGCGGTAGGAACGGTATAGCTAACCCTGGTGGTAGTTTTCGTTCGAACTACCAGTGGGCTTTCTGACGTACCGGATTGCTCATTCCTGGATAGAAGCTTGGCATGCGGAATCTGGCGAGAGGCTGCCTGAGGTGGATCATAAAGGGAAAGCTTATATTGCAAACCCCAGGTGAAGACGCAGACAGCCAATCCGAGGAACGCAAGGATTCCAAAGCGACTAATTGGCCGACTTTTGCCCCAATGATGCAAAGTTACCCGATCTAGATTGCGATCTTGACAAAGGAACCACCGCAGGTTGCGAGGGAATGCGGTGCGGCACACGACTACATATTCTTTGATTGCACAATAGCACACGGGGTTGCTCAATTATTTCTTATCTCTCATAAGAAGAACTACACCAATCAACGATGCTGCACGGGATTATCCTCGAGTGTTGCTGAGATTTCAACCCGTTGGACGAATTCCTGAAATGCACGTTGGACCACAATTCGGGCAGTTGTTGTGGATCAACACAGGGGCGAATGAGCTCGTTGATGGGCCGATGCCGAGTCGACCGTTCTCATTTCCGGGAAGATTAGTCGTAAACAAGGGGATTGCCTCGCTACCTGGGAGCTTCAAATCATCCGGGATGGCGAGACTAAGGCCATTCGGCTGCCACAGGCCGCCACCAGGCGCATGAGTAAACCGTCCATCCGTAGAGCCGCTTCCACAATTGATCGGTTTAAAAAGGAGATTCTCCATGCGAAACGCCATTCCCATTACCGGGGACTGCTTGAAACAGCACTTTGGGCCCTGCGAGTAGTTTGCCCTCGTTAATGCCGATCCCAGGACGAAGAGCGTGAACGCCACGACAGAGACGCCGGCGCCGGAACACCAGCCGGGCCTGATTCCGCCCTCGATCAAGGAACGCGGTGTGACCCACGTCATAGCGGGCAACATGGGCGCTCGTGCACGCTCACTATTCCAGGAAGCCTTGGTTGAGGTCCTCACCGGCGCACCCCTGGGAAGTACTGCGGTTCCCTTCCGCCAGTACACTGATGGAATGCTGGTGACCACCGCGAATACTTGCGCTCACTGAGTCGAGTTTTTTGTGGAGAGACATGACGAAGAAACGGGTAGTGATCGTTGGAGGAGTCGCGGGCGGGGCAACCTGCGCGGCGCGTTTGAGGCGGCTGGATGAGAATGCGGAGATCGTCGTGCTCGATCGCGGCCCTTACGTCTCGTTTGCCAATTGCGGTTTGCCGTACTACGTAGGCAACGTGATTCAAGATGAGGCCAAACTCCTGCTGGCCACTCCTGCATTATTCAAAGATCGATTCTGCATCGAGGTGCGCCTACGGAACGAAGTAACCGCAATCGACCGCGAGGCTCGAACGCTTTCCGTTCGCGATCTGGAGACTGGCCGCGAGTACCGTGAGTCTTATGATGCCCTGGTGCTATCGCCAGGCGCCGCTCCAATCTGCCCGCCCTGGCCGGGAGTCGATCTGCCGGGCATCTTCACCTTGCGCACCATCCCCGATAGCCGGGAAATCAAGAACTGGATTGAGAACAGAAAGCCCAACAAGGCGGTTGTCGTGGGCGGCGGTTTTATCGGCCTGGAGATGGCGGAGAACCTTGCCCATCGTGGAATTGCCGTAACGATTGTGGAACTGGCCGACCAGGTGATGCCGCCACTTGATCCGGAGATGGCTGAGTATGCGAAGCAACGGCTGGAGTCGCACGGAGTGAACCTGTTGCTGGGAGATGGAGTCGCAGAGTTCGCACAAGGCAGAAATGAAGGCCTGATTGTGCGCACTAAAGGCGGAGCGGCGTTTGACGCAGACCTGGTTGTCCTTGCCATCGGCGCGCGTCCGGAGACGAACCTCGCTCGCGATGCGAATCTTGAAATGGGTGATCGGGGCGGCATCCGCGTCAACGGCCAGATGCGCACCAGCGATCCGCACATCTGGGCCGTCGGAGATGCCGTCGAAGTCAGGAACCGTATCACCGGCCAATGGGAACTCGTCCCTCTGGCCGGCCCCGCGAATCGCCAGGGGCGTGTCGCCGCCGACGCGATCTGCGGACGCGAGGTGCGCTTCGATGGCGTTCAGGCTACAGCGGTATGCGGTTTCTTTGGCCTGACTGTCGCGCTTACCGGAGCAACCGAAAAGGCTCTTCACCGTGCAGAAATGATGGATTACCAGAGCATCTACCTGCATCCAAACCAGCACGTCGGCTATTATCCCGGAGCGCAAGCCATTCACTTGAAGCTGCTGTTCCGCAAGTCGGACGGGCTTGTGCTGGGTGCCNNCCCAGTACGGCGCCGCCAAAGACCCCGTGAATCTCGCGGGCATGATTGCCGCCAATGTACTGCGCGGAGATGCGGATCTGGCGCCTTGGAACGATCTCGATTCGACTCTCGCGTTCCTGTTGGATGTGCGTGAGCCTCACGAGTTCAACGCAGGCTCTATCCCAGATTCGGTCAACATTCCACTTGGCCAATTGCGGTCGCGTCTCAGAGAACTGCCACAATCAGAGGAGATTTGGGTAACATGTGGCGTCGGGCAGCGTGCCTATTATGCCTGCCGAATCCTAGCCCAGCATGGCTTCCGGGCCCGCAATCTCTCCGGAGGATATAGCACGTTTCGCGTCCTGCATCCGCGAGGCATTCGACAGACTCTTGCGCTCTGACCGAACGATTCGGTTCCTCCCGGCCACCCGGGGACGTTGCGAAAATGAATGTCTTTTTTTATGTCCGCAAACAACGGAGGAGAGAATGGTGTTGGAGAAATTGAAGAGAATGATTCGACGATTATGCAGGCTAGACTTGGGCTGCACGGAATCGTCCTGTTTCTCGATCGTAAGTGCTTCTTTGGTCCTTTGACTCCCCTTAGTGGCCGCTTTCTGCGATTGATGCAGCTTCAGGGCCAAAAGTGCGCCCGCGCCATTCGTACCTCAATCGGCTTGGCTAGCAACGACGCCGGCGTGTGGCGATTTGTGCATCTTATTGAAGGATTCCGCGAACAGATACGGCTCACCATCGGAGAAATGAGCTTCGACATCGATTCGTGCCGCGTGATTCGTGATGGAAGTTAAGCCCGCGTCCGAGAAAAGGCATGCGGGTACCGGCAAAGTCCTCTTTACCTCAGCCGGCTGCCGCCATTGATCGGGAAACCGAACGAGCTGTGATCAAACGCCCCCCGGCATATAGGCTTCATCCTCCTGGGTTAAACTCGCCATGGAGACGCTATCATGAAAACCAGTTTGACTTGGCTGTCGGGAACCATAGCAGCAGCTCTCGTATTCGTCCTTCTCTCTCTCCGTATCCCCAGATGCGAGCCCAGTTTGGCGGCATCGCTGTGCCCCCGGGGAGCACCCTGACAATTCCACAAGCCCAATTGCTCATGCCCGAGGCGCTGCGCCATTCGATGCTGACTGCCAGCGCGGAAAAGCCTCTGGTCCTGCAAGTCGGTTCGCATATGATGTATGCCGAGGGTCACATCCCTGGATCCGAATACGTGGGCAAGGTTCGCAACCGGCCGGGCTCCAGCAATTGCAGGATCGGGTGAACTCCCTTCCACGAAAGAAGCCGATTGTGCTTTATTGTGGGTGCTGTCCGTGGAATCGCTGCCCGAATCTCGGACCCGCATTCGCGAAATTGCACGATATGGGATTTACTAATGTGAAGGTCCTCTATCTGGCCGACAATTTCGGGACGGACTGGGCCAACAGGGGATATCCGGTTGAGAAAGGCCGCTAACAAGGGCGCATGGCGCGAAGTTCGGAATCCCCCAATGATCATGGGACTTCCGCAGCCGGTCCTTCGCAGCTCAACTACGGTGAAACTGCTCTTATTCCTTTGGCTCGGAGTGAACGTGGCATCGGCGTCCTTTGGGTCAAACTCCCTGCTTCACAAGGCAGCGCCGGAGTTCGTGCGTGCAGACCTGAATCAAAGGAGACTGGATCTCCGTGCCTACCGGGGCAAGATTGTGCTGCTGAACTTCTGGGCCTCTTGGTGTGCGCCTTGTCAGCTTGAGATGCCACGCTTTGTCACATGGCAAAACAAATACGGCTCGCGCGGATTGCAGATTATCGGCATCTCAATGGACGACGATTCCGCATCGGCGCGCAGTCTGTTCAAGAAGCTAAAGTTGAATTACCCGGTGGCGATGGGCGACGAGGGACTTGGACAACTGTATGGGGGAGTAATGGGGCTCCCGATAACCTTTCTGATCGACAGCCGGGGAAATGTCCAGGCTCAGTATCAAGGTGAAACCGACTTGAACTTGATCGAAGAACAGTTCAAGCCCCTTCTTCGTCCTTGAGTTGGCGTCCGCGATCCATGCGTAAAGGTTAAAAGTGTCGCGCGATCAGAAACACTCCCCGGGTATGAGCTCTTTCTTCGCCCTCTTCGGACATGATGCTAGCCTCAGGCTGGGGTTTATTTGCCGCTCAGAATCTGTGCCGCCCGACCAAAGGAGCCAAGGTTGAAGGCGCTCGCGTAGCCCAAGCCTTGCAACCGCTTCTTCGCCATGGCGCTGCGCATGCCGCTCTGGCAGTGCAGCAACAAGACCTGCTTCTTATCCTTCACGCGACGCGGCACGGCAGTTTCTATTTCGTCCAGCGGGAGGTTGATCGCGCTCGGCAGATGTCCGGAGTTAAATTCGACGGGGCTGCGCACGTCGATTACCAGCGCCCCGCTCTTCAAATATGCGCGTGCGTCTTTGGGCGAAATCTGGCCAACCCGCTTCAGCAGAAGAGCAATTGTGGCGATTACCGCAATAATCAGTGCGATGGTCCAATTCATAGTTTGAATCCTCAATTTTCACATTTGAAGCAGGCAACTGGATGGGCGAGAAATTGATTCCCTTGACCTTGCTGCAAAAGCCTCAAGAAAGGCAGCGTTCGGGTGCTCAGCCTGCATGGATTCGGTGCAACAGGCACTGCGTCATCCGGTACGCGCGTTCGAAAGCGTGCGCTCCCTCTCACTGCCTCGCAGCGAGCCTCGATGTCAAGCAGTCTATTTGTTGCAAGGATTTCGCTCTTGCCAAATATTCCGCGGCGAACACACTCATAAATCGCTGAAAACATCGCGTCGGTTTTAGGTAAGCACAAGCAGATTTCCAATTCTTGAGATAAAGCCGAGCTAACCTCAATAGTGCTGGATTACTCCCAGAACGCCCCACTTTCCAGTTTAAGCCCGGTCAGCGAGGTCTGACGCTTGGGATACCTGGAGCGCAGTCTCTTCAAACTGGCGGTAAAGGTCGGTCCGCTGAAGTTCCCGGTGGCGAAGGGTGCGTTCCAGATGCACCGTTCCCTCCCCCGCCACCACGGCTTGCGCATACTCGCGGAGATCGGCGGCCTGCGCCAGGTAGAGAGCAATCAGCTCATCAATCAGGCCTTCGATACGTGCAGAACGGGAGACATGGCTCATTGGAACTCCTTTGCAAGGGATGAGAACAATCGGGTTTCGGACTCAAGAGTGAAATTTCAAGTATAGGCTCCCTACGGCAAATATCGACTGCCTGCTACGGCTTTTGCGCAGGTCACTGCGGAAGTCAAGTTTGCGCTGCCTTCTACTCCGGGTTATCAAACGCAATGTAGTTCAGTTGCCCGTCGCGCTCGATGCTGAAGACTACCGAATCCCGGGGCTTCAGCCCAGCCAGCAATTTGCGCAGGGTTTCCAGCGAATCGAGCGGCGTGCGATTCAGGAAATGCAGCACGTCGCCGGGCTGCAGGCCGAAGAGCGAGGCGTTGCCTCCAGCGGTCAGCGCAGTGACCAGTATGCCTCCCGGACTGCGCGTAGGTGGAATTAACTGCGCCACTGAATCCGTGATCGAAATGCCGACGATACCCAGTTTGGGGATGATGTTGGCCTCCGACTGTGTGGGATCGAGAATGCTTTCCGGATCGCGCTTGCGCTCGGTGACAGGGACATTCAGGTTCAAGACCTCTGAGCCTCGCTGGATTCTGAAAGCGGTGATATCGTCGACTTTTTTCTGGAAGAGCCACGCTGAGAGCGCTTGTGGATCTTGAAATGGCTTGCCATCGACGGCGAGCAAAATGTCTCCTGAGTGCAAGCCTGAGCGATCGGCAGAAGAGTTTGGCAACACGTCTTCGAGGATGATTCCGGACTGCCTCCCGAGGACGAGTCCGTTCGAAAGCGTTGGAGTGATTTCACGCGCGACAATGCCGATGGCNNCTCCCTCGCTGCCGCCGGACTGCGAGACAATCATGGTGTTCATGCCGATGACATCGCCACTTATGTCGATCAGCGGTCCACCGGAGTTGCCGGGATTGATGGCGGCGTCGGTCTGCAGATAGACCACGGGAGTGGCGCTGTTGAGTTGGCGCTGTGTCGAACTGATCACACCCAGAGTCACTGTATTCTCAAGGCCGAGCGGGCTACCAAATGCAAGTGCAAGCTGACCGACATGCACCTGGTCGGAGTCCGCCAGTCGGAGCGCCGGCAGATCGGTGGCTTCCACCTTGAGCAGAGCAATATCGGTCAACGCGTCGCGCCCAAGAACCTAGGCTGCAAAGCGCTGAGCATCTTCAATGCCGCCAGCCTGCCTGTTGCGATGGCGAAATAACAGAACCCAGACGGAAGTCGCATGCTCGACAACATGCGCATTGGTCAGAATATATCCCGACGGATCGACGACAATGCCGGAACCGACTCCCTGCTCTCTTGCGATATAGGTCGTCTGCCGCGTGTTGGGATCCTGCACAGTGGTCAGGCCGGTGACCTCGATAGTCACCACCGCCGGTCCAACGCGTTCGGCTAGCGCCTGCAGATCTTCATCGAGCTCGATAAGACCATGCCGTGCAGGACTCGGAGCGGCCTTTTCTGCCGGAGCGGAAACCTGCGCGGCTGCAAACGCCACACCTAAAACAACCAGACCAAGAACCGGAAAAACAGCGGCACTGCCACGGCGCACGGGAACCCCTTTCTCCAACACAC
>PKXI01000190.1 GCA_003133425.1 Acidobacteriaceae bacterium | reverse complement strand
ATCTATGAGGGTATCGCGAATCGAACCTGACTGTCACTCGGAAGGGCGGCGGTAAGGAAATCAGGCGCCGGAGATGGAACCGGGCGGGGTCCCCGGCCCTGGCTCTTATCTCACCTCCAGAATGGAGCGTGTATGCTCGATGTCGAGAAGAAGCCGGAATCAATCCGCGCCTCAAACCATCCGGGCCGCCCTGTTGGCCCGCAAAGTTTCCTCAAAGGAGATATCTCCATGACCTCAAAGCTTCTCGCCATTGCAACACTCGCCGCTACGATTCCGTTTGTCGGCCTGGCCCACGCCCAGGCGGGTGGACCATACAACGTGCTCAAGATTCAACTGGTCGGGGGCGATGGCGGATTCGATTACGTCACCGCCGACCCCGACGGCCGCAATCTATTTGTCGCGCGGTCTGGCCCGGCCGGACACATCGGTGTGTATAACCTCGACACGTTGGCCCAGGTGGGAGATATCCCCGGTACAAGCGCGCACGGCGGAGCGGTGGATACCTCGACGGGACACGGATTCGCAACCTCAAAACCCGTAACGATGTTCGACTCGAAGACCTTCGCGATTCTGAAAAAGATTGACGTGCAGGGCAATCCGGACGGCTACCTGAACGATGTGTACAATCACCACTTCTACATCCTCAGCCACTCCGCGCCGAATATCACCGTGCTCGACGATAAGGACGGTTCAATCCTGGGCACCATCGACATTGGTGGCGCACCCGAGCAGGCAGCCACTGACGGCCGGGGCAAAATCTACGTCGACATCGAAGACAAATCCGCCATCGCGGTAATCGACGCGAACACGATGAAGATGATCGGCAAATACGACGTCTCAAGCAAGGGCGGAGGCTGTGCCGGCCTGGCGCTGGATGTAAAGAACAGCATCCTCTTCGCCGCCTGCCGCGACAACAAGAACATGATCATTCTGTCGGCAACAGACGGACACATCATCGCCGATCTGCCCATTGGCGTGGGCTGCGATGGCGCCACCTTCAACCCGGCCACGATGGAGGTCTTCAGTTCGCAGGGCGATGGCACGCTCACGGTGATCAAAGAAGAATCGCCCACGAGCTTCTCCGTTGAGCAGACGGTTCCCACGCCGGCCCGTGCGAAGACGCTGACCCTCGATCCGAAGACCAACCAAATCTATTCGATCACCGCCGAGTATGGCCCAACTCCGGCCGCGCCAGCCCCGGCAGCAGGAGCGACTCCGCCATCGGGTGTGCCTGCCTATATGCGCGGCCCTCGCCCGCCGATGATCCCCGGCTCTTTTCAGATTCTCGTGATCGGCAAATAAGCAATCGGAGCCCTGAAGAAAAAGCCGCGCCCTTCTGAAAGGCGCGGCTTCTTCGCATATTCATTTAACAAGCGCGAGACGAATCGATCGTCGCGTTTACTTCCAGACGCCGCCGACCTTCCAGTATTCGAGAGCAGCACCCTGAAGGCCACCAGGGCCCGCGGTTACGGCCAGGTTGGCAACTTCCTTCATCTCCTCAGGCGTATAAGGCTTGAAGTTCTGGGCGATACGGACGTTGTCGTTGAGCTGACCCACAGAACTGGAACCGAGCGTAGCGCAGGAGATGGGCAGGCTCAGCGAATACCGCAGGCACTCATCGACGCTGAGCACGCGGAGCAGGAATGCATTCGCGAAGACCTTCATTGCCTGAATGCCGATGTTGCGCTCGACTGCATGCGGCAGCACGTTCTCCTGGAAGCTCATGTAAGCCGGATCGGCAGCATGGAGAGGCATGAGAATGGAATCCCATTTGTCGTAGCGCTTGAGCATCTCCTGGTGGACGCTGGGATCGTGGTGCCCGGTGAAGCCTATAAAACGGCATTTGCCCGCTGCCTTGGCGGCTTCGAATGCCTCAATGCAGCCTCCGGGAGCGAACACCTTGTCCACATCCGCCATGTCCTGAATACCATGTACTTGCCACAGATCGAGGTAGTCAGTTTTCATCGCAGCGAGAGAGGCATGAAGGTCCTTTTCTGCTCCCTCGCGGGTACGCTGCCCTGACTTGGTGGTAATAAAGATGTTCTTGCGAAACGGCGGCAGCACATCGCCGTATGTTTCCTCGGAGTGGCCGGCCCAATAGGAATGCGCGCAGTCGAAGTAGTTGATGCCCAGGCCGTAGGCGTGGAGGACAACCTTGCCTGCTGCCTCCCTGGTACGACAGAGAGCGAGGCGGGCGCCGGCCTGGCCGACGATAGTGAGCTTGACGCCAGTCTTGCCGAACTCCCGCATAGGGATGGAGCCGGAGGGCGGCTTTGGCACTTCGGCATTGAGGCCAAGCACGGACATGCCGGCAAAGGCGCTGCCAACAAAGGTTCTGCGGTTCATGGAAAGGCCAGTTTTGCGACTCATGAATTCCTCCGTGATTGGGTGCGTCAAATTGGGCGAAGCCCGAAGGCGATTCTACCGGAAGTCTAGCCGGCCCTTCAGAAGCCTTGGGCGAACGTGCGGCCATATTATCATACAACCTTGCTAGTTGGGCAACCGGCTGGCAGTTCCCGTAAAAGTGCGCGCAAGATGAGGCAGGCCGCAGGAATGGGCATGTACGGCAGGCGCGTGAACCTGAGTCACCCAACTGCGGTTTCTTCACGATCACCTTGGGGCGCTCCGGCTTGTGCTAATGTTCAAACCGTGAAGATGAGCAAGGGCGAGAAAACCAGCAATGCGAAAAGGCGGCCGCGCCTTTTGCCGGGGCTGGCAGTAAGGGACGGCTTCATGAGACATCCGTTCGACCTGGAGTTTGGGGTGCGGACCAGTGGCCTGGTTGCGGGGCGGAATCTGAAGAGCGGTCACCGGGCCGACCGGCACAATACAGCTTACTTCGGCGTGGCGCCATCGGTATTTCGCGAAATGATTGTGCGCTGGCGCAGGAACAAGCCGATCGCAGCGATCGATGAGTTTACGTTTGTGGATTTGGGTGCGGGAATGGGTCGGGCGCTGATGCTGGCCGCTGAGTTCCCTTTCCGCGCCGTGGTGGGTGTGGAGCTGAACGCCACGCTGGCGCGGATCGGCAGAAGGAACATGGCGCTTTGGCGGGCCGCTGGACGAGCGCACGCACCGATGCGGATGCTATGCCGGGATGCAGCGGAGTTTGAACTGCCGGCAGGGCCGTGCGTCGTGTTCCTCTTCAATCCCTTTGGTGCGCCGGTGATGCGGCGGCTGCTTGCCGCGTGGACGCGGAGCCTAGCCGGACGCGAGCGGCAATTGGACATTTTGTATGTGAACAACGAGCAGGAGCGGGTGCTGGAACGGCAAGCCGGGTTCGCCCGGATGTTCAAGGGAGAAGTAAAGCGATCGCGGGCAGATGCGATTGCCGACCACAGAATTCTTGCCAACCAGCCGGATGGCGAATACGCGGTGACAAACTGGGAAGACTGCTCGATTTACCGGTGGATGGGAAAGACAGCTTCAGGCTGCTAGCTTTTGTTGCGGGAGAACGACCGTGAGAGAACCGCATTTGATTCTGGGAATCGGGGAATTGCTCTGGGATATTTTGCCGGAGGGCGCGAGGCTGGGTGGCGCACCGTCTAACTTCACCGTGATGGCCGGGCGGCTGGGCAACCACGCCGCCATTCTTAGCCGGATCGGCCGAGACGACCTCGGGCGGCAGGCGATTGACCGGCTCAATCCAATGCCCATCGATACCAGTTGCCTTGAAGTGGACCTGGTACACGAGACGGGCCAAGTGACGGTGGACTTTATCGAAGGCCAGCCGCACTACACGATTCACCAGCCCTCAGCCTGGGATTTCTTGGAGCTTTCAGACGAATGGGTCAGGCTTGCCGAAAGGGCGGACGCCATCTGCTTCGGGTCCCTGGCGCAACGGAGCAGAGTGTCGCGACAGACGATTCAGACGCTGGCTGCGCAGACATCGGCAGCCTGCATTCGCGTCTTCGACGTGAATCTACGACCTCCGTTTTACTCCGGTGAAGTAATTCAGGAATCGCTGGAGCTGGCAAC
This sequence comes from Acidobacteriaceae bacterium, assembly GCA_003133425.1. Next base: position 5,528 of record PKXI01000190.1, on the reverse strand, counting down.
GGTCCTGAAGCTGAGCGATGAGGAGCTACCCCAGGTGCTGAACCTGCTGGGCCTTCCGGCGGACGACGAACCGGAAAAGGAGCGGTTGCGGTTGGGCGCGGATCGCCTTCTCGGGGAGTTTCCAACGCTGGAAATGGTGGCCGTGACCAGGGGCGCCCAGGGCAGTCTCCTCGTGCGCCGCGAGGCGTGGAGCGAACACCCCGGATTCCCGGTGAAGGTGGTCGACCGGATCGGCGCTGGGGATGCGTTTACCGCGGCCCTCACGCACTACATGCTGCGCGGAGCGGACCTGGCAACCCTGAACGAAGCAGGAAACCGCTGGGGTTCCTGGGTGGCCTCGCAATCCGGCGCCATGCCTGCATTACCTGAGGAAGTGCGCGCCGCAATTGCCGCCGCGATTGAACCGTAACGAGTAGCCGGTTATCGGAGTCTGAGGCGGTTGGCGCCGGGTGCCCCCAGGTCATCCGCCGTGGCGGACCACGGCGGATGAGACCTGGGAAATACCTGCATTCAATTACATGAAGTCACGCGGTCAGTGGACTGGACACTATGACGTCGCCTTGCGTGCAGCAACCAGCGCCCGAATGAAATCCGGCGTAGAGCCGCAGCAACTCCCGACAAAAGATGCACCAGCCTCGGCTAAAGCCGCATAGTGCGACGCAAAATAGTCCGCCGAAGTAGCGTAGTGAATGGCCGTCCCTTCAATTGTGGGCAGGCCCGCGTTTGGCTTGATCCAGACAGGCAGGTCGCAGGCCGCGCACAGCCGCTTGCAGATGGGCACGGAAAGCTCGACGCCCACTCCGCAGTTGGCGCCCACCGCATCCGCTCCTGCCTCCACCATCGCCACTGCTACGGCCTCGGGCGTAGCGCCCATCATGGTGCGATCCTTGTTCTTGCCAGAGTCGAAGGCAAATGACGCGACGACAGGCAACCCCGTTCGCCTCGCTGCTTCAACAGCCAGCCGTGCTTCCTCAATGTCGCTCATCGTCTCGATCAGCAACGCATCCGCGCCCGCCCCCGCCAGCGACTGTGCCTGCGCGGCAAAGGCTGCTGTAACTTGCTCACCGCCGATCTCGCCCGACATCAGAATCTTTCCCATAGGACCAATAGAGGCAAACACCAGCGCATGCTTCCCTGCCGCCCGCTTTGAGATTGCGACACCGGCGCGATTGATCGCGTCCAGTTCAGTCTCCGTGCTGCTGTGCATGGCAACAGCGTTGGCGCGAAAAGTGTTTGTCAGAATCACCTGGCTGCCGGCTTCCACGTAAGCGCGGGCCACGGATTCCACCTGCTCGGCGTGCGTCAGGTTCCACGTGTCCGGCGTCGTCCCGGAAGCCAATCCGCGCGCCTGCAACTGTGTTCCCCATGCGCCATCGGATATCATCAGGCCGCCGGCCAGCCACTCCCTCAGGCGGCTCATGCGGACCTCCAAATGAGCTGTATGGGCGGCTTGGCTTTCCAGTCACTGTTATTCGTATATTCACTCAATCGATTCAAGTCTTCCATCGATAACTCCGCTTACCTGCTTGGTTAGCCATTCATCCAGCCTTGGAGAGCGATTTGCGTCTCCGCAAGGCTTGACTTCATGCCGTCTCGGTTCTTTTGCTTTTGGCAGGATTGAGTTGCAACCTGCTTCACTCCACCCTACGCGTGCCTGAATTCGTATGTCCACTTTCCGCTTGCCACAGGCTGCTTTGAGTTCAGCAGGATACGGTAGATCTCGGCGCCCCAACTCGAGCGCAGTCCCATATCTTCCAGTTTGACCGTCTCGACTTTAGGATCGATCAACGTCGCGTCGTATTTGAGCAACGAGTCCTTCCCTTCTCCCGCGGCGAGCTTCAGCGTAATGCCTCCGCCCGGATTGACCGTGACGAGTCTTGGAGTCATCACCGTCAGCGCCACCGGCACCGCACGCTCAAGTAAGAAGTTTTCCTCCACCGTGATCTTGTCTGTCTTGCGATCGAGCGTAACCGTGCGCACCCACGACTTGACGCCCGCTTCTTTCGGATATGCCTCAGCGATATTGAACGAATAAGTAGCACGATCGCCATTGCTGTCGAACTTCCGATCAGTAGCCTGGAACTTCACGCCATCATGCTGCATGACGCCCCCGATGGTAGGCAGATTGTGGTAGGCCGACTGCATCGTCCAGATCGTGTATCGCTCGGGACTGAAGGTCTTCGCGGTGTATGCTTCCACGCCCACATCGATCGCTACCGGCTGTCCATCCTGGTAAATGATGTAGCTTCCGGTGTCGTTGTGACTGTGGCTGCGGCCATTGTTCGCGGCCAGAACCGCAAAGTACATTCCGTCTGCCGAGTCGGCATTGACGCGTGCCGTGACCAGCCCGAGGTATGGGTACCAGGAGTCGCGCACCAGCACATCCGCGCCCTTCGCATTCCGTAACTCGGTGGCCTCGAGCAGGAGAGGCAGAGCCCGCGACATGCTTGGGAGATACACGCCTCGCTGCCGGCCCCCGTTGCTGGCACGGGTGCCTCTGAGGCTTCTTTTGGCCGCATAGTACGCGCCGAAGGCCGCGAGTTGTTCGTCGTGGACAGCCTTGCCGTAACGATAGAGCAGATCGCCTTCCGGTCCCGCATGCACGTGCGCATCGCCGTAATCGATGTAGCTGTCTTCAGCGATGTGCGCGTTGAGAATGTAGCGCGCCATGGCGTCGATGAATGGATTGGCGAGAATGTTGGTAGATTTTCCCGTAGCCGCATCGATCATACTCACCGCCTCGAAGTAACACATCGGCGAGGCACTGAAATATCCCGCGCCCTCTTCCTCGCCCGCATCCGGCCAGTACTGGTTCAGATAGGCGTCAAGGCTCTTCGTGATTCTGATCGTCTCCTCGACGCGCAGCTTCGGGTCTTCTTCAAGAAGCAGATTTGCCACCAGAAGGTTGGAGTTAATCCAAGGCGTCCAGTTATTCAGGCGCTCCGTCCGCGTATTGGTTTCAAAGCCCATCCACCAGAAGTCGTTGCGATTGCGGGCCGGCTCGAGGATGCGCCGCTCGGTTTCGAGCACGATGCGCTTGTTGACCAGCGGCGACACCTCGTCAAGCTTTGCGCCCACAAGATACTTGGTCCATGCCAGCAACTGGCCCGTCTCGGCGCCAAAAAGCTCAATTATCGGATCGGTGATGTCGTAAAGCCCCGGGCCGCCCTTTTGCATATAAAGGTGCGCCGAGGCTCCCCAAAACGATTCCTCGCAGATGAGCCAAACGCCGTTGACGATATCGTCGACGAAGCGGCCCCTGCCCTCAAGGCACTCTGCCAGCACGAGCCGCTCCAGTTGACTGTGCCGTCCGAAACTCTGCGCTTCATAGCGCGACCGGTTTCCGTTGCGTTTGAATTCGAGAAACGTCGTAGCCAGAACCGCATTCCATCCCGCCTTCTGATCGGCTTCAGCCTGCTGCACGATAGGCGTACGGAGGTCCTCAGGCACTGCTTCCCATGCGGCGCGCTCGTCCCAGCGTGGGTAGGGATGAAACTTATCCGCGGAGACAAGGTTGCTGGTCAGGAACGATTCAGTGAAAGTTCTGCTCAGAAGATTCTGAGGAGACGTGGCCGCCGGTGCTCCCTGGCCGCCAATCGATAAGGCCCCCATGAGCGAAGAAGTTTTTGCTGTCCAGCCAAAGCGATACTGCCTGCAAGAAAATGTCTGCGATTCATTAAGTTTCCTCTCGATGCGCTGGGCCCCGGTTCCTTCTATCTCCCGCATGCAAGCAGGCAAAGGTGCATACAGGGACCAAGGAGAACGAACTTTCCAGCATGCCTGCGGAATCGGCGTGAAACTGCAAAACAAAGTTTCCATACCGGTTGCACGGCCGCGAGCAAGTATACTCCAGACTGTCTTCTTCGGTCCCCTGCTCCCCAATGAACGCTTGTTCCCCCGATAGCTCGGCGGGAAGTGGCTGGACTGCCCTACCCGGTACTCGCAGTACGTAAGCGCCAATGCCTTCTCAGCGAAAGCGCTTCCAGACCGGCAGTGAGTTCAATTAGAGTGAGGTCAAGGTGATTATCAACTTAGCCAGGCGCGCGCACGACCATAACTGGGAGATGGATCCCATTACGCGTTCCCTGTTGGATACCGACTTCTACAAACTGCTGATGCTGCAGTTTATCTGGAAAAATTTCCCAAAAACGCATGCATCGTTCACACTTCTGAATCGCACGACATCAATCCGCCTGGGCGAAACCATCGGGCTTCATCCGCTGCTCGAGCAACTGGAGGCGACCAGAAACTTGTGCTTTCACAAATCCGAGCTGATCTGGTTGGCGGGCAACACCTTCTACGGACGCAGAGGCATGTTTGAGCCTGCATTTCTCGAGTGGCTGGAGCGCGACTTCCGGCTTTCGGAATTCGATTTGACCATTGAAGACGGGCAACTGTCGCTGCGCTTCAGTGGGCTCTGGGCCCAGACGACAATGTGGGAGATTTATGCCCTCTCAATCATCGACGAGTTGAAGACACGCGCCAGCCTGAAGCGGCTAAGTGAGTTGGAGCTGGACATTCTGTATGCGCGCGCCAAATCGAGACTGTGGGAAAAGATGGAGCGTTTGCGCGGCGTTCCAAAGCTCAATATCAGCGACTTCGGAACCCGGCGGCGGCACAGCTTTCTGTGGCACGAATATGTTGTGACAGCCATGAGCGATGTGCTGGGAGCCGGCTTTGCAGGTAGCTCGAATACTTATCTTGCCTATAAGCATGACCTCGAGGCAATCGGCACAAACGCCCATGAGTTACCCATGGCCATGGCGGCGCTTGCCACCAACGATGAAGAATTGAAGACGGCGCAATACCGCTTTCTTGAGTTATGGCAGCAGAGTTACCAGGGTGAGTTGCTGATTCTGCTTCCCGATACATTTGGGACCACGCAATTTCTAAATGGCGCGCCGGACTGGGTGGCCGACTGGACCGGTCAGCGCATTGACAGCAAGGACCCATGGCTCGCGGGCGACGAATATATCGCGTGGCTTCAGCGCCACGGCCGCGACCCGCGCCGCAAACGGCTGATCGCATCGGATGCGCTCGATGTGGAACAGATTCTCGCGCTTCATGCTTATTTTGGAGGGACGCTCCGCAATGGCGCCACGCCCGGGGACTTTCGATCCGCCAGCGATTTTCTGGATGAAAAAAAATGGGCTCCCAATCACCGCATTCGATTCAGCGCAGGCTGGGGGACCTTTCTCACGAACGACTTTCGCGGCTGCAATCCACTGGGTGACGAAGGCTTCGATCCGGTGAGCCTGGTGTGCAAACTCAGTGATGTGGAAGGCAGACCGGCGGTAAAACTCTCCGATAACTACTCAAAGGCGCTGGGAGAAGCAAGTGAGATTGAGCGGTACCGCCGCATTTTTGGAACGGCGGGCGTCGCGGATGTTCCGGTATTGACATGACAGCGGGGCAACGTCAGGATGCAATCAACGCCCGGCCCGGCAATCGGTAATTGCCTGTTCGCCGCGCAGCACCGCCTCGATTGACCACGCAAGCGCCACACTCTAGATTCTTACCGTTTCATT
>PKXI01000235.1 GCA_003133425.1 Acidobacteriaceae bacterium | reverse complement strand
ATCCCTAAACCCTAGCCGACTTTTGAGGAGTAACCTGCACCGATGAGTGCATTGGCGATTACTCACTCAGCGAGAGTTCCCGACTTCTCGAGTACAACCAAACCTCGAAGGTGATGATTTCGACGATTCGGGTTCACTCTTCGCGCAGCAGGACCAAGGGATTCACCGAGAGAGCGCGCTCAGCGGGAATCCAGGTAGCGACAAGGCCCAGTAAGGCCATGGCGATCACCACTCCGGCAAGCACCGCCGGATCGCGCGGTGTTGCCTGGTAGACGATGGATGACAGAACGCGGCTTGCGAGAACGCCCAGAACCAATCCTGCCGCGGAGCCGATGGCGAGCAGTTGCACCGGGCGGCCCAGAGCGCTCTTCAGCACTTCAGTCCGCCTGGCGCCGAGAGCTACGCGAATTCCCAGCTCTTTGAGCCGCTTGCTGACTGAATATGCAGCCATGCCGAAGATTCCGGTTATCGAAAGGATGGCACCCAACAGGCCCAGCATGCCGAGAGCCATGGTGGCCACCTTCGCAGGGAACTGCACCACCTCAAGCAGCTGATTCCAGCTCTGGATGTCGACCGTCAGCCCCGCATCAAGTTCGCGGAACTTCGCCCGCATCAGCCTCTGCAGTTGCTCAGGATCGCGCTGTGACCGCACGACAAGGTAGCTCTGCGGATCGTCATAAAGCATCGACGGCATCAGGATCGCGGGCTCCTGGTCCTCGGTCAACGACAGATACTTCCCGTCCTCGACAATCCCCACGATCTCCACCAGCGTTCCGTCGCTGATCCGGAAGTGCTTTCCCATCGCGCCGTTCATGCTTCCAAACATGTGCAGGACGAATTGCCGGTTCGCCAGGGCCGGCACCGGCACACTCTTATCGTCGTGCCAGGTGAAATCCCGGCCGGAAAGCAGCGAAGTTCCAGCAGCTTTCAGATATCCCGGCGAAACATTGAAGCGGAAGGGAGAGAGGGCCACCTTCGATGTTGTCAGATCCCGCGTCTGCTCGGTGAAGACCTTTTCCCGAAACGCAGCGGTGTACACCAGCGGCGGATAGTTGTTCACGAGCCCCACGGCTTCAACGCCCGGAATCGCCGCCATCGTGTCGATCATCTTCCGGTTGAATTGTGGAATCTGCATGCCCGTATAGCCGGCCGTGGCCAGATTCACGCCAGCCATCATCACATGTTGTGGGTTGAATCCATAGCTTGCGTTCACGCTCCGCACCAGCCCCCGCACCGCCACCAGCGAAGCCGTCACCAGAAGCGCGCAAATTGCGATCTGTACCACCAGCAGTACATCGCGCGTGGTAACCTTGCGCCCCACCCGGCCAGTCGAGCCCGCCTTCACCACCTCGTACGGGTGCGCTTCCATCACCTGCCGCATTGGCACGATTCCAAACAGTAATCCGCTGAGAAGTGCAAGGACCAGGGCCACTGCGTAAATGCGCACGTCCATTGTGACCGGGATATGGATCGGCGCCCCCGCAAATGGATGCCATGTGCTCAGCATACGCAAGAGCGGCATTCCTCCCAGCACGCCCAGCGTACCTCCGCCGAGCGCCAGCAGCATGGCTTCGGTCATCAGTTGCCGCAAAATCCGCCGTCGCGTCGAGCCCAGTGCAAGTCTTAATGCCACTTCCTTCGCGCGGTCTGCAGCGTGCGCCGCAAACAGTCCGCCCAGGTTCGCACATGCCGCCAGCAGGATCATCCCGGCAAGCACCATCAGCGCCGTCATGAACCCGTGCACCGGTCCGGCGAAGGCCGTCAGCCCCGTCCGGCCCACCACCACGTGCTTGCCTTCAAATCCCCTGGGATACGCCTTTGCCAACTCTGCCGCCACACGGTTCACATCTGCTTCGGCCTGCTGCGGCGTAACACCCGGCTTCAAATGCCCGAACGTCTCGAAGAGAGCCGCGGTATTGTCTCGCTCAGTCAGCGGATTTCCGCCCACCAATTCCTGTTCCACGATCGGGATGAAGAAATCCGGTGAGACAAACATGACCGTTCCAATAAATCCCGGCGGGGTCACGCCGATCACTGTAAAGGGATGCTTGTTGACGCGCACAACCCGCCCGATGATGCCGCGATCATCCTGGAAGCGCGAGTGCCAATATCCGTAACTCAGCACCAGATACGGCGCGCTGCCGGTCCCATGTTCGTCCGCCACGGTAAACAACCGACCCAGGTATGGTTGCGCATCCAGAACCGTGAAGTAATTTCCCGTAGTCGCAAATCCGCTGGCTGCCCGTGGATCGTTACCCGTGTCGATGGCCGTGCCCAGCGTGAAGTTGAATGCCGCCAGGTCTTGAAAGCTGTGATTTCGATCGCGGAGGTCGACGTAATTGGGATACGACTGAAATCCCGGATCGGCGCCGTACTGTGTTCCATATAGGCTCTTCGCATCCGGAACGTCGATGGTGTGGAGCACCAAGGCATCCATTACTCCGAACACCACTGCGTTGGCCCCGATCGCCAATGCCAGCGTTACAACTGCCGCAATAGCGAACCCGGGGGAGCGCCGCAGTTGCCGCAGTGCAAACCGCACGTCTGCCCAAAGCGACTCTAGTGCCGTCCATAGCCACACTTCCCGGCTCCGCTCCTCAACCAGCGCCAGGTTGCCGAACGCAATGCGCGCCTGCCGTTCCGCTTCCTGCGCGCTCAGGCCCTCGCGCATCAACTGCTCCACGCGTTCTTCCAGATGCAGGTGCATCTCTTCAGAGAGATCGTCGAAGAGTCTGCGACGGCTGAAGATACTCGGTTTCCAGTTCATTGAAAGCTCCTAACTGGCAGCGGATTTACCCGGATCAAGGACCAGCGTAATGCCCTCGAACATGCGTTCGAAGCTGGAAATCTGTTGCTCCAGATGGCGAAGGCCGGATGCTGTGATCTGGTAGGTTCTCACCCGGCGATTGGTGGAAGATAAGCCCCATTCCGCTTTAACCAGCTTCGCCTTGAGCAGCCTCTGCAGCGCGGGATAGAGCGAACCCTCTTCCACCTGCAGCAGATTGTTGGATCGCTGCTGAATGTGCTGCACCAGCGCGTAGCCGTGTGCCGGCTGGCGGCGAAGCGACTCGAGGATCATCATTTCGAGTGCGCCGGGAAATAAATCGCGAGGAGAAGATTCGGTCATAGCGAGGCTTGTTTTGTACAGGCATAGAGTAGAAAAGTGTGCGTGAAATGTCAAGTCGGAATTCAGCCGACCAGTGTTTGGCGTTGATTCTCAACTATCGCCAACCCAAACCGCGTTTCCAGCTCCGACACGGCTCTGTCTTGCCGTTCCGGGAGTCTGGTCGCCAACTCGTCAACTCGGAAGTTACTGAGTGGGTAACTTCCGGCTCGGCGGTGATCCGGCCCGCTGAAGTCCTGCCGTACGTTACTGGAAAGTTCAAATCCGAGTTACCGACGAAAGAAAAGTCAGGGCCGATGAAAGTCTTTGGTACTAACCTTACGCAATGAAGCCAAGGTTCGTGGCATTCTTCCCTCAGTATGAGTAAAGAGGGTGGCCCTCATGTCGCGACTTAGAGTTCCGTTCTGCATGAACCGCACAGGCTGGTTACTGGTTCTCTTATGCGTCGTCCTCGGCGTCGGCATGGGCGGATGGCAGCTTGGCCTCCCTGAAGGCGCTCTCTTTCTTGCCAGCCTCCTGCTGCACGAGGCAGGTCACATACTGGCGGCCGCAATTTTGCGGGTGCCAGTGCGCGAGTTTGGACTGGAACTGCGCGGCGCATACATCAGAAGAGCCCACGCCACTTGCCGCCGCGATGAGATCCTGATCGCGGCCTCGGGCCCCTTGATGAATCTCCTGATTGTCGTCCCACTAATCTTCGTGCCGCGCCTGGGTCCGCAACTCGCAATGTGCAATCTAATGTTGGGCGTCATCAACCTTCTGCCGCTGCCCTCGAGCGACGGCCAGTGCATCCTGCGCAACCTCTCGGGCCCGATGATCACCAGCGACACGAATCCAGCATTGGGTAGTGTCCAATCTCGTTAGTTAAAAGTCAGACGACAAAGTGGCCCAGGTCGCGCCTTTGAGTCC
>PKXI01000064.1 GCA_003133425.1 Acidobacteriaceae bacterium | reverse complement strand
CCGTTCTCTATGCACGCCTAAAGCAAGTCATGGAACAGGTGGGTGACAGCTTTGAAATGGTGCTGGTCGACGATGGCTCCAAGGACCACACCTACAAGCTGCTGGAGGAAATCGCTGCGGTTGACAGCCGCGTGCTTGTGGTCAAGCTGCGCCGCAACTTTGGCCAGACCTCGGCCCTCGCTGCAGGATTCGATCATGCCTCAGGCGAGTTCATCCTGGCCATGGATGGCGACCTTCAGCACGACCCCAACGACATTCCCGCCTTCATCGAAAGGCTCAACGAGGGGTACGATGTGGTCTCGGGCTGGCGCAAGGATCGCGTCGATAACTTCGTCATGCGGCGCATACCCTCTCGCTGCGCTAACTGGCTCATGGCCAAGCTGTCGGGCGTCAACATTCACGACTTTGGCACCACCTTCAAAGCCTATCGCCGCGAGGTCATCCACAACATTCCGCTCTACGGCGAGATGCACCGCTTCATTCCTGCCCTCGCCAGTTGGTATGGAGCCTCCATCTCCGAGATTCCCATCCACAACATCAATCGCCAGTGGGGCAAGAGCCATTACGGCATCGGCCGTACCTTCCGCGTCTTTCTTGACCTCCTGACCATTCGCTTCCTGCTCCGGTACATGAGCCGTCCGCTTCAATTCTTTGGCAGGTTCGGCATGTTGGGCATCTTGGGGGGTATCTTCATGGCGGCCCTTCTAGTGGGAATGAAGATCCTTAACCCGCAGATGGACCTGATGCGCCACCACGGACCGATGTTTGTCATCGGGTCGGTGCTCATCGTCTCCGGCATTCAGATGCTTGCCATCGGCCTCCTCGGCGAACTGCAGGTACGCCACTATTACACCAGCCAGCATCCTGCTTCTTACGCTGTCGACCGCCTTGTTCGTCTAGTTCCCGCCGACGAGCAGAGCCTGATGTCAGAGAGCAAGGAAGACGACTTCTAGCGGCGCTCCGGCTGGCAACGTCATCTAACGCTGAAGACTCAAGCTTCGTCCAACCGTATGCGAGCAATTCATCCTCATCTGTCGATAACAGCCCAATGCGCGCTTCGAGCGTAATTCCGAATGCTTTTCTACTCTCGGCGAGTGCATCGGCGGTTTTTCATCAATTGAACCGCGGCGATGCCTGCCTAACAAGATAGTTGCGTGGATTATATTTCTTCGCTATTATTGAATTAATGACAGACCGGAGCTATTTCGGAGAGTTCGAACTCATGATTCTCCTCGCCGTCATCCACCTTGGCGAGGAGGCTTACGGCGTGCCCATCTCCCGCAAACTCGAGGCGCACCGGGGCCGCAATGTTTCGGTTGGCAGCGTCTATGCGGCTCTCGAGCGCCTGGAAGCCAAAGGCCTGGTCTCGTCGACTCTCGGAGATCCCACGCCCGAACGCGGCGGCAAGGCCAAGCGCTATTTCCGGGTCACCCGCGCCGGTCTCCGCCAGGTGCACGAAACCCGCCGCGTCTTGTCCCGGCTATGGCATGCACTCCCCGAACTCAAACCTGAACTCAAGGAAGACAGCGTATGAATCGCACCGCCCCTCCATCCGCGGCCACTTGGATGCTGGAACACTGGACTCCTGGCGACTGCGATGAAGCCCTCGCCGGCGATTTGTTGGAAGAATTCCGCAACGGTCGCACAACTGCCTGGTACAGGCGCCAGGTGTTCAGCGCAATCGGCTTCGGGTGGGTGAGGGAGATCGTGAACCGCCGGGCAGTGCTGTTGTTCGCGGCCCTCTGGTCGATGCTCGCGCCGGGATGGGTGCTGATCGTCGCCGGCCTCTCGCAGCGTTTCGAGCTCAACGCCCGCATCCTCAGCCTGGAATTCCCCTGGTCTACCCTCTGCGATCTGGGCCTGATGCTGGCCGCGAATTTGCTCTTTATCTGGGCGGGAATCCTGGTCTATCTAATCCCGCATCTCTGGCTGAGGCGAAGCCTGCGCGTGCGGCCGCTGGGGCAGGGGATTCTGGCCAGCATTCCTGTGCTGCTTGCGGTCTGGGTGGCCCTCATTGTGCTGCCCAAGCAGTTTCTGCACACGGCAGCAGGCAGCGGGCCGTCGCTGGCGCCGGTCCCGGCCTATACCATCACCAGGCTGAACCCAACGGAGGTGCGGCACGTGACACCCGAGCAAACATGGGACGTGCGCTACGGCGACAAGCCCGTCGCCACCTCCATCAACGACCCGCGCACTGCCATCGCCGACATGCGCAAATCCGCGCTGCTCGTGCGCCTGCCCTTCCTGCTCTGTGTCCTCTGCACGCTTTGGGGAGTCACTTCACGTTTTCGTAGACGCCCTCAAGGAATGATCACATAGCGCATGGCCTGCTCAGCTCAAGCCGGGACCTTCGCACTTCAGGCGGGCGAGCGTCCCATCGGCATCAAAACCTTTGCTGGATACGTTGCCCTCGCCGGCCTGGTCAATGCTGCCATTGCCGCATTCCTACTCTTTCGGCTGCCCACATCGCACGCACCCTCGCTCCGTTCGCTCCTCATCCGGGCATTCATCTATGTCGCCGGGGCCGTTCTTGCCGGTATGGGCGGTGCTCGCTTTTATTGGAATCGTTCATCCACACCCTTCAGATTCGACCCTCCGTTGTCCTTCCGTCTGTTCGTGCTTGTAAACGCCGCTGCTTGGGTGTGGGTGCCCTCCATAGCGCTGCTGTCGCGTCAGGACTCACCTGCCGCCGCCGCCCTTTCCGCTCTGGGTGCCGCTCTCCTGGCCAACGGCCTGCGCCGCATCATTCCCTCCGCAGCTGGCCCTCTTCATCCGCAAGGTCCCGCCACGAATTCCGAGGGAAGGGAACTCTTCGCCGAGACCCTCCGCACCGCTCCCCGCGAAGCCCACGGATACGTCATCGCCCTCTGTCTATACGCAACCGGATATTTCCTCATCAATCATTTCTATCTCAACGCCGGCGCCCCGCTTGCCCTCGCCGCATTCCTCTTCACGTGGAAACTGACCCTCGAACCAACACCCGCCTCCGCGCCCACCAACACCAGCACCCGTGCCGCTCTCCGGCTCACCTCGTTTACCACAGCCGCCGTTCTTGTCACGCTCTTCGTTCTGCTTTACGGTATCGGCCACCGCAATCGCGTCGACGCAGCCAACGTTGCCATCGCCCGCGGCAGCGGTCAGGGCGGCGATGCCGGCCGCACCAGCCGCCGCCCCGCCACCGTTTCTGTCTCAGGAATCTCCGGCTACGAAAGCATCATCCTCTGGCCTATCCCGGAAAAGAAGCAGATCGCCGCTCCCGTGCCCGCCAGCATTTCGCCCTTTGCCGCTCGCGCCGTCCGGCCCCTCGTCATTCGATTCGATGGACCCTACTGGTACTTCCAGCCGCCGGGTGAGCGTCCTGGCCCCCGAGCCCATCAGGCACAGGGAAACCCGATAGCAGTCAACATCGAGGCCAACAACCTCATCCCGCTCACCATGGAAGCGATTCAGAACCTCAGCTCTCCAATCCGCCTCTCCCGCTGCCGGGAAATCCAGGTCGCCGTCGAGAACCGCGACAACCTTCGCGGGCCCATCGCTCTCGGCCTCCTGCTTACGGACGCCTCCGCGCCCGGCAAGCCGTCCCTCTCGCTAGGCCTCCAGCCGGTCCTCTCCAGCGAACCGGCCCAGTTCACCATCAAGTCCGTCCCGGCAGATGAGGTGCTCCGTTTTCCCATCCCCGACCGCGCAAAGATTCGCAAGTTCGATGAGATCACAGTGCTCTTCCTTCCGGATGTAGAGCATTTCGAAGTCGGGCCTAGAATCGCAATTCAAGAGTTTGCTTTGCTTCCTCGCTGATGCCGCGTAAGGCTCGAGATCTGGCAGACCTGCCATGTCGCCCTGAGGTCAAAATGAGATTTCAGCAGATTGCGAGAGAATGACGTAACGGGCAAACGGGATGCTACGTGGTGAAATTGCGATAACAGCCCATTCCAGGTTTCCATGACCGGCTTATCTCGAATCGAGCATCGGCGATTTGGCATCGCTTCGGCATTCATCGGCTGAGAACAGCTACCCAGAATCCCATAATTCCGCCAATACTAAACACCGATAATAGATATGCCGATTTTTGGTTGCCTTTGGAGAAAACCGTGAGTCTGAAGTGCATATAGGAATAGGAGGATCGCCGATCCGGATGATTGCACACAGGATTCCAAACGGATTTGCGCCATTCGGGGTGCTTCGCACGGGCGGGCCGCGATGAGTTTGCGGATTGCGCGGCTTGCCCAAGGCTCACTCTCTGCCGGAGCTGCGGGGTTCGGTGACGCCATCGATGAAGCTCCTGCAACAATCCCTGCCGCCGAAACATCGCTACTGAGCCGACTACGGCAAAAACTTCAATCCGACGAAGCATTAGCTGAGAATCTCCAGAGCGGTGATGCCGACGCTTTGACGGTCTTATTCGAAAGACACGGTCCACGTCTGCTCGGAGTTGCTCGCCGCATCCTGCGGAATGACGCCGAAGCTGAAGACGCTGTCCAGCAGATATTCCTTGATGTCTTCCGTTCTATCCAACAGTTCGATCCGGACAAGGGAGCCTTCAAAAACTGGCTGTTCATGTTTGGGTATCAACGGATATTCAATTGCCTCCGGTCCCTCGCGGCGAATCGTTTCTTTGATACTGATCCATTCGACGAACTCCTGCCTGGGTTACCTCGCGAACCAGAGCGCTCACCCGGCTACTCGCTTGCCGAAGCAGCCGTTCTGATCGAGCAGGTATTGAATTGCCTTCAGCCTCGACAGCGCCGAACAATTGAACTGGTTTATTACGAGGGGCTCACAGCAGAAGAGATTTCTATTCGTACAGGAGAGACGGTTCGGGTTGTACGGCACAACCTCTACCGTGGTCTGGAAAAGCTCAGGAAGGCTGTGTGCGTCGCGCCTCTATCGAACGGCAATGCTTCGAAGGAAGGAGAGGCATGACAGTGAACCACACTCATTTTGAAGTGCTCTGCGCACTAGCAGCGAGCGGACAGCTTACAAGCATGGAGTTGGCGGAGTTGCATGAGCACTCTAAGTATTGTTCGTCCTGCAGTAATCGTCTGATTGAGATGACTCAACTAAGCGCCCAGTTATTCTCTGCTCACGCGCTGAACCAACCGGGCATTCGGATACCAAAAGACATGCTGGAGCGCTTCATCACGCGAGCTAATAGCGAAGGCGTTCCGCTGAACTCCCGCGCTACAAGCGTCGCTCTTAACGGTCCCACCCTGACCGCGGTGTTTCTCTTGGTGCTGTTGCTGGTATCGGCGACCTTACACTTTGGTTCCCTAACAGAATCTACCGGCGAAACTGGGAAGGGCGGTGTTGCGAGTGTCGCAAGATCACTTAGTGATGGGGGAGGCGTTTCACTTGGAGCGTCAAAGGATGTCGCACCAAATGGAGCGCGAGCTAGCCGAACTTTGAGCCGGAAGAAAGCAAGCCGAAATGGGCACAAAACTCCATTGTCGGTCTCTCAGGCTATTGGTCATGGACGGCCGTTCCGGCTTGGTTCAGTTGATCCCGATCAAACTCCATTCGATCTGACCGTGTACTCGCGAAACGTCACAATATTTCCTCCTCCATTTCTTCTGACCGGGACACTTGATCAGATTATCCAGTGGTCTCCGACTCGCTTCGGGATGCCGAAACTCCACTTTGCTGGGCCTTTAGAGTTCGTGAAAAACGATCCACCACGGCTGTTGGCTGAGTGCGAACATCGGCCATTCGCCCCCTGGGGCCCGCAGGGTAACCTCGTTCCTGGTCCTGGTGACGTGCAGGTTCTTCGTCGCGAATTCGATCCGGATGCTTACAGCACACTGTTGAATCCCGACTTCAAAAGGAATCTACCTGCGTTCCAGTTCGCGCGAAACGGTGTGCGATGAACGACACTCGGCAAAAAGAGAGATCGTGATGAATCAATTGAGCAAGATTGCATTTGTGTTGTGTAGCGCGGTGTTGACACTCCCTTCGCGCGCCCAAGCGCCGGCGACCAAACCTGCGACACAAAGCATTGTTACCGTGAGCTTCAACGACGTAGTACTTCATAGTGCTGAAGCGCAGAAGGCGCTTTCCTTGCTACAAGCCCAGGTTGCACCCCGGCAAGCGCAGATCCAGGCGCTCAATGACGAAGTCGAGGCGTTGAGAAAGAAGTTAGAGAATGCTAACGAGAAGGCCAGCGACGCAGAGAGGGCGATTAGTGCAGAAGCGCTTGACAGAAAAGAGAAACAACTCCAGCGCCAGGCCGACGACTTCAGGACAGATTCGCAAGCAGAATCGCAACAGGTATTCCAGCGCGTTGCGCAGAAGGTCTTCGCTTTCCTGCAGACATATGCGCAACAGCACGGTTACTCAGCCGTAATTGAGCGCGGCACCGATGCTTCCCCGGTGGTTTGGTACGTCACCAACAACATGGACATTACCGATCAGCTCATAAAGGCCTACGACACACAGTCTGGAGCGGTCACACCGCAAACTCCCACGAGACCTTCCGACCCCGGTCCGACTAAGGCGCCGGAATCCTTGCCAGAGAGCCCGTCTCCCCGTCCATAAGTTCGTTGAGGCCGACTAGTCCTCAATTGGCGCCTACAGTAAGATAACTGATTTCATGACAGC
>PKXI01000039.1 GCA_003133425.1 Acidobacteriaceae bacterium | reverse complement strand
CTTTCACCACAGGCTGCTAGGGCAGCCTAGAAACCCCTCCACTGCCGGGCCTGGTCAGTGTGCGCGTTTCGACATTATGGACTAATTTGGGCCAACCGCAAGAGAGCCCCTCGTTGGTAGTGGTGCAGTTTGGATTTCCACAGGTTCACCAGCGCTCAAAGCAACGCGTAAACTCGCTTCATGGTACTCAAGTCGGAACTGGTCATCGAGTACGACGCTAATTCATTTCCCTTTGCAGGCAAATGTACGATCTGCGGCGAGGAAATGCCTGAGCGTGATCCACCCATCACCTCGGTGTCAGAAAGTATCTTATGGTTCGCTAGGCAATTCACCCTTCACAAGCACGAAAAGCATCGGAGCGACAAGTAAACCAAGCATCAGCACTTATAGTTAGGGAAGCTATTGAAGAGTGAACCTCTATTTAGGCCTAGCAACGATAGATGACCGGCCCCGGCAACGCATGATACGGACATGACCCGAGTAGAGTGACCTCAAGCATTCTTCATCGCTAGAACCACCAACTTGATTAAATGGGGATTCTCAGGCGGTCACTGTGCCTTGCGGGGCAAGCAGGTGGGACGGAGGGCCGCGCCTTCAAGGGATCCCACGGCGCTCGCGGGCGTGGCCCGGAGTGGGCGAGTTCTGACCGACGAGCGGAGCGAGGAGCACCACGTATAGGCTCGTTCACGGCCCGCTGCCAAGCGCAGCGGCGGAGCGCCCGGTGCTTTTTATCTATGGTTTTTCCGGGCGCGTCCGCCGTCGCCGAGAGAACCTCACGCGATGGAAAGTACAGGCGGCTGCGCCGCGTTGTGCCCCGGTAGCTGATCGAGCAGGACCACATTGAGCAGCGACTTGTGTACCTTGATGCGGCCGTTGTAGCTGATGAAGCCCAGGTTGCGAAAGCGATTCATGAAAAAGCTGACACGGGACCGCGTGGTGCCGACCATCTCCGCCAGAGTTTCCTGCGTGATCGGAGGAAGGAAGGTTTCCGGCTCCCCCGGCTTACCGAATTCCGCCATCAGCAAGAGAATTCGCGCCAAGCGCTTTTCGCTGGAGTTGAAAAGTTGGTCGACAAGATCGGCCTGGATGCGCATGCTGCGCTCCAGCAGAAACTTCAGGAACACGTCGGAGAATGCATGCTCCTCGTGCATGACCCGGCTCATCTCCTCCTTTGTGATCTTGAGCGCTGTGCAGTTGCAGAGGGCGGTGGCCGTGGACAGACGCAGCCCATGCACAGCCGCCAGTGCCCCCTCGCCAACAAAGTCGCCGGAGGAGAGCAGCGTGATTGTGGCCTCCTTACCGGTCTGCGAAACCACGGTGAGCTTTGCCCGGCCATGCTGAAGATAAAAGACGGAGTCTGCCTGATTTCCCTGGGTGAAGAAGTTCTCCTTCTCCTTCAATTCGACGATTCTTCGGCCAAGACCGGCGTGCGCGAGAAAGACGGCAGGGTCAAATGTGGAGTTGCTGATATTGGTCATCTGCATGGTACCTCCTTCGAGACGAACTGCGCGCGCGGTGCAAACTGCGGCGGCCTGATCGCAGACTTCGGAGGAAGTGCTTCAAGTGAATACGAGCAGAGCATTCCGTGCAGCCTGACCGGCAACACTGCCCTCCCGTTGCTACCAATGGGGAGGCCGCGACTTTCGGGGCGGAATTCCCCAACTTGAGCTTTACCACACTCATTCCTTGTTGAGCATGGCCTGAAATCAAAACGTTGTCTGTTCTGTTTTGCTCAACTTTGAAAGGTTTTGGTGGAGCCGATTGGGGTCAAATGTTGCAGGATAGTCAGGCCTTGCCCGGCACAGCACAAACGTCCCGATTCCATCGGCCTGTTGGCATCAATTGAAAAGAACCGCTCGTCTGCCATAGAACAGTTGTGTGTGTCCGCTCATAATCCTTCAAGGCTTTGCTTCGCTTGCGCCGCCTTACTCGCTTGGCCTTGATAGTGGCGGGGCAGGGCGCCTGCGCTGCTGGCCAGGATCCGTGCTTGGGTCCTGCCCTTCCATACAGATGCCTTGCCGAAAAGCGCTGCGGGAGTGTCCGCTAGATACGGCTGGCGATTTTGACATGACCGGCGGGAGATCGCATTACCACCCGTGTAGATGCAGCTCCATCACCGGCCTGTTTCCTTCAAGCTGCTCAGGAGCCCGGAATACCTCTTGCGAGACTGATCATTCCTGACTGCGAGGCCCAGAGCCTTCTTCTGTCCGACCACCACCAGTAACCGCTTGGCCCGGGTGATACCGGTGTAGATGAGGTTTCGCTGGAGCAGCATGTAATGTTGCATGGCGATTGGGATGACCACCGCAGGGAACTCCGAGCCCTGCGACTTGTGGATGGTTACGGCGTAGGCAAGCGAGACCTCATCCAACTCGCCGAAGTCGTACGTGACCAGCCTGTCGTCGAATCGGATGGAGAGTTCCTGTTCCACCTGATCGATCTTCTCGATGGTGCCGATGTCCCCGTTGAAGACCTCCTTCTTGTAGTCGTTCTCCGTCTGAATCACTTTGTCCCGAACCTGGAACCGCCATCCAAATCGCTCCGCGGCGGGCTCACCAGGACGAACAGGGTTCAGAGCGCTCTGGAGCACTGTGTTCAACTCGCGGACTCCGATCGAGCCCCGATTCATCGGACACAGGACCTGAATGTCTCGGATCGGGTCGAGGCTATGGCCCTTGGGAATTCTGTCCTGAACCAACCTCACAAGGGTTGCGGCGATCTCCTCAGGCGTGTCGCGCTCGATGAAATAGAAGTCGGAGCCAGACTCCGCCGTGCGAAGCTCCGGCATCTTCCCCAGGCGGATGAGGTGGGCGCTGGTGATGATCTTGCTGGTGGCCGCCTGCCGGAACACTTCGGTCAGGCGCACCACAGGCACCACACCGCTATCGATCAGATCCCGCAAGGCATTGCCCGGCCCCACGGAGGGAAGCTGATCGACATCGCCGACCATAATCAGTGCAGACGTTTTCGGCAGGGCGCGGAGCAGGGCGTACATCAGGAGCACGTCTACCATCGAGGTTTCATCAACGATGAGGAGATCGCATTCCAGCGGCTTGTCTTCGTTGCGCTGAAACCTTCCCGTTGCCGGATCAACTTCCAGCAGGCGATGAATGGTCTTCGCCTCTAGTCCGGTCGTCTCTGTGAGCCTCTTTGCGGCTCTTCCCGTGGGTGCGCAGAGCAGGCACTTCACTTTCTTGGCTCGCAGGATGAGCAGGATCGAGTTCACCAGGGTCGTCTTGCCCACGCCGGGGCCGCCAGTAATGATGGCGACACGGCTGGTCAGGACGGTCTTGAGCGCCTCCCGTTGACTCGGCGCCAGTGTCTTGCCGGTCTTTTCTTCGCACCAGGCGACTGCCTTTTCGAACTCGATCTTCGGGTAGGTGACCCCGGCAGTGGCTAACCGCTTCACCTTCGTTGCGATGCCGTCCTCCGCCTTCCTGAGATGTGGCAGGAAGATCAACGGCTCGCCGTCGATCTCTTCCAGCAAGAGGAAGCCGCCGGTCAGCATCTGCGACAGGGCCTGCTCGATCGTCTCCACCGGTACTTCCAGCAGTTTCACTGCCGCGGCCTTCAGCTTCTCCAGTGGCAGGGCACAATGCCCTTCGGAAGTTGCCCCCAGAAGTACGTGGTCTATCCCCGCCCGAGCCCGATTCTGTGAATCCTTGGGTATTCCGA
The DNA here is from genome assembly GCA_003133425.1 of Acidobacteriaceae bacterium. The sequence goes on along the minus strand of PKXI01000039.1, from coordinate 158 downwards.
CGCTTTGGGCTATCTGATCCGCCGTGGCAAAGCCGATGCCATGGATCTCCTTCGCCAAGGTGTACGGGTTCTCCCGCACAGTCTGGATGGCCAGATTCCCGTAGGTCTTGTAGATGCGGACCGCTCGCCCGGTACTGACCCCATGGCTGTGGAGGAAG
>PKXI01000061.1 GCA_003133425.1 Acidobacteriaceae bacterium | reverse complement strand
GGATGGTCCGGGGCGACAGCTTCCGGTCGCGAAACAGATGAACCTGGTACTCACGGATGTGGCTTGGGCCAAGGCGCTCGGGCGAGCGATGGAAGTACTTCGCAAAATCTTCCACCGCGTGGATATAGACGGTTGCAGTTCTCTGGGAGTAGTTGCGACGCTGGAGCTCATCCAGCATGCGCTGCCGAAGATGGGTCACTGTGAACCTCCTGTGACCCAAAACTTACACCGACAACAATGCCCGGGGAAAGCCCATGCAGCAGCGTCCGTCNNACGCCGATGTCGCCGGGAGGGATTCTCGACGGGAATGCCCCTCGAAACGTGCTTTGGTCTGAAGTCGTTAGTGCAAAACTCGCGAGACCAGCTACTATGATCCATGGATTGAGGAGACACGGGTTATGCTGCGCTTTGTTTTCGCATGGTTCCTGGCCTTCTTGGTATTCACACCAGCCCGGGTGGAATGTGCACCGCAGCATGATCATGCGTCGGACCAGCCGGACCGGATGGGCACAGTCCACTTCGACACGTCATGCAGTCCTGCGGTGCGCGACGAGTTCGATCTGGCGGTGGCGACTTTACATTCCTTTGGCTACCGGAAGTCAGCGCAGTTATTTGCTGACGTCTTGAGCAAAGATCCCAGTTGCAGCATGGCGGAGTGGGGCATTGCGATGAGCCACTATCGCCAATTGTGGGATCCGCCGACTAAGGACGATCTAAGGATCGGCCTGGAAGCCGCTCAAGAAGGTTTGTCGATGGGACCGAAGACTCAAAGGGAACGCGACTATTTGGGCGCTATTCAGGGTTTCTATCAGAATGCCGGCCCAGAAAGTCACAGCATCCGCGCCAAACGGTATGAGACTGCGATGGAGTCGCTCCACAGCCGGTATCCGCAGGACAACGAAGCTGCCATCTTTTATGCCCTGTCTTTGATCGCGAATGCTCCGCTCAATGACAAGACTTACGCGAATCAGAAGAAGGCGACCCAAATTCTCGAACCGATCATCCTGCAGCAGCCGCAACATCCGGGTCTCGCGCACTACATCATCCATGCGGACGATAATCCGGTGCTGGCTCAGCTGGCTTTGGATGCGGCGAAGCATTATTCCCAGATTGCCCCTGACTCGCCTCACGCCCTGCATATGCCCTCTCACATTTTTACAAGGCTCGGTTTATGGGAGGACTCCATTGCCTCGAACCTCGCCTCGGCCGCCAGCGCGCGCAAACAAAAGCTGGCCGGCGACGAGTTACACGCTCTGGATTACCTGGTCTATGCGTATCTGCAAACCGGGCGCATAACTGAAGCCCGCAAACTGACTCAACAACTTCCCGTTGTCGAACCGAGCGATGCGGCCCGCTATGCCGGGCGTTACGCGACAGCTGCGATACCAGCCCGGTATTGGATCGAGCGTCAGCAGTGGGACGCTGCCGTGGACCTTCCCTTGCCTCCACAAACCTCACCAGGGGACGCATATGCGTCGACTCAGGCGACTCTTTATTTCGCCCGCGCGCTTGGCGCTTCAAGGCTCGGGGACAGTAAGGCGGCGCAGGCAGCAATGCAACCGCTGCTTTCCTTGCGCGACGCACTCGCGCAGAGCGGCGACGGCGATGCGGATCAGGTGAATATTCAATTGAAGATTGTGAGCGCGTGGATCAAGTGGGCAGATGGTGATCACGATGCGGCCGTGCAAGAGATGAGAACGGCCGCAGCAATGGAAGACGCAACCGAAAAATCGCCTGTCAGTCCAGGCTCCATCGCTCCCGCGCCGGAGATGCTGGGCGATATGTTGCTTTTGGCAAAGCAGCCGAAGCTCGCGTTGGTGGCCTATGAATCGGCCCTGAAATCCACCCCGGGACGCCTCAGAGCGGAATACGGCGCCGCGGTTTCCGCCCAGGAGGCAGGACTGCGGCCTGCCGCGGAACAGCATTACCGCAGGCTGCTTACGAACTGCAGCCACGCCGATTCAGATCTTCCAGAGGTCGCGCAGGCAAATCACTTTTTCGGCAAAGACTAGCATGCGCTTCAGTTCGGTCCCCACGAAACTCCGCTCGCAAACACGGAACGTCGCCTTACACCCGCTCGACATCTTCAGCTCTCCAGCAGGCTAAAAACCTCGCTCGCGATTTGGAGTGGCAAACCGACAGCATGTCAGTTAATGCAAAATCGCCAATGCACTCATTGGCCCCTACTGGCCGTATTGCCGGCAAGGACCAGTTTGAACCCAAATTGGGGTTATTGAAGGGAATTCGGCGGTGGAGAATAGTTCGCTCACGATTTCCCCCACCATACAGTCTCAAGGTTTGCGCGATTTGGGACTTTTCCTCACTTATTGTCCAGTTTCCCCGCGAAAAAGTAGGCTTTCGGCCCTCGAAGGACACGGGAGAGAGTTCTCCGCTTGCAGGATTCGGGCGGAAATCAGCCCCATTCTCTGATCGGAAATGGCGTGTGTCCTTCCGACGTGGGAAATTTCTGGCGGTTCTCGGCTACAGGCCGATCTTAGGGACACTGGGCGCCTTGCGCGACTGGCGCATACCTCGCAAAAGCTGGCGCAAAGCCGACTTATCGATACTGATCCGCTCGGCTGAGTGCGCTTCCATGAATGCGGCGTGTAGTTTGCGGGTATTCTGGTATTTATGGTGCGTATACGAAAAGCGACGGCGGTGGATGGGAAGCGAGTCTTGGATATTTGGCGCGGGGCATTCGCCTTCTCCACCTGGCGGTCGCCGGCCGCCGATTTTCCTACCGTGAGATTCGCCGCCGCGCCGCTGGCTGAGTTGGTGGCCGCGCACCGCTCCACCCGCATCCCCAGTATTGTCGCGGGCATTCCGCTATCGCGCATTGCCGCCGAGCTAATGCGGATCGTCGGTCCCTTGCTCGGCAGAGTTCTGGCGTGGAAAGCCGCGCATGCATCCAACGCTGCCGAGCCCAATCCGCCGGATGCTGCCATCGCGGCGCTACGCTCGCGCGTGTGGGCTGAGGCAGGCAACGCAACAGGCGGATATGTTGCCCCCACGCTGAAAACCGGGGAGGGCTATCGCGCTGCTGCGGCTGCTGTGCGCGCCGTGGAGTTGCAGATGCAAGAGCCGCGAGTAGGCGCTCTCACCCCCGTACAGGCATTTGGTTCAAGCTTCGCCTTGCTCGTGCCCGGGACACGCATACAGGAGATCTAACCATCATGGCGATCACAGATACTGTGAAGCTAGAAATTAACGGTTCTGCCCAAAAGGTCTGCATGTGCGCCGAACGTACCGGACTGCCTCCACTCCTCATCGTCCAGGCTGGGCCAGGTTTGCCGCTGCTTCATGAAGTGAGAAAGTTTCAGCAACGCCTGCAACTGGAAAAAGATTTCCTCGTGAACTACTGGGAACAACGAGGCTGTGGCAACGCCTCGCAGCAAGATGCCAAAAGCGTCTCTTTGGTGCAGCAGGTCGATGATCTCCGCGCGATCCTGCAGTGGTTACACCATGAGACAAAGCACACCGTCATAGTGTTCGGCATTTCTCTGGGCGCAACAATTGCCCTGCGGGCCGCGGAAAATGAGCCCGATAAGGTGAAGTCGGTCATCGCTATTTCCCCTGATGCAAATACCGCCGGAAGTGACGCGTCCGTTTACTCGTTTCTCCAAGACCAAAGCGTTCTTGCAAGAGATGGCCGATTGAGTGGACGTGTGAAGAAACTTGGTAAGCCGCCTTATACGGATTCAGCAGCGTTTCAAGGCCGCGCCAGCTTGTTGGCCGACCTGGGCACGATCGAACAAGGCAAGAACTTCAATGCGATCTTGAGAGAGACGCTTTTTGCCATGATCCGTACCTATGGCTTGTTTGGCACCGCCAAAGCGCTGCGCAATATGAATCTGATCCAGCGCAAGCTTCTGCCGGAGTTGGTGTCATTAGATTTGTTTGCCAATCCACCACGGTTAGCGGTCCCTGTTCACTACGTTTTCGGTGAGCAAGACGCTTTGACCCCTAGCGCAATTGTGAAGCGATTGCCAGCAGTCATTGAAGCTCCAGCGTGCACGGCAATTCTGGTGCCCAATGCCGGCCACATGGTGCACTTCGATCAGCCCGAGATCGTGCGATCGATCGCGGTGAGCGCATGAAGCTACACGCCATCCAGACCGGCTCCGTCCGGATCAAAAGCGCGCAAGTCAAGGGGCACGGACGCGGACTGCAACGCCGGCTCGGTGTGTTCACGGACCGACAGTGGACCGGATGGCTCCCCACGTATGCGTGGGTCATCGACCATCCCGAAGGCGTGATCGTGGTGGATACGGGTCAAGGGGCGCATCTGCTCGAGACCGGTAAATCTCTCCATCCCTACATTCGATGGGAAGTGGCGTTTCGCATCGATCGTGACGACGAGATCGGTCCGCAGTTGCGCGCCCTCGGCATCGGGCCCCGTGATGTAAGACGCGTCGTCCTGACCCATCTGCACATCGACCACGACGGTGGCCTTGCACATTTTCCCCAAACCGAGATTCTTGTGGCTCGAGGCGAGCTCCGGACGGCAAGCGGTTGGATGGGCCGGGTGCGCGGATACCTCCCGAATCGCTGGCCCTCGTGGTTTGATCCAGTGCCGCTCGATCTCGTGAGCGGACCAGTCGGCCCATTTGCCGCCAGCACGCGCCTAACTAACGCCGGGGACGTTATCGCGGTGGCAACTCCCGGTCACACGGCGGATCATCTCTCCGTTTTAGTTCGGGACGAAGGCATCACCTACTTTCTAGCTGGCGACACTTCGTATGATGAGCAACTGATGCTGTCGGGTGGAATAGACGGCGTCAGCGCCGATGACGACGTGGCCAGCGCGACGCTCGGCGCAATCAGGCAGCTCGGTCGCGATCGCCAGACGGTCTATCTGCCGACTCACGATCCCGAATCTTACGTGCGTCTTGCCAACCGTCGGCTGGTGAATGATAAGGGCCTGGCCGCGTCGCAGATTGCGACGGCCTCGCAAGAAAGAGGAGACTGATGGTTTGGTCCTGATAACGCCGTTGTCGCCATTTGCCGGTCTGGCCTGGCGGTCACTTTATGCTTGTTCGACCGATGAGTGAAAGAAGTATGGGCGGACGTCTGGTGTTCCTTTCCGATCAGTGCCTCCGGATTCTGGCAGCTTGTGTCCGAGCGAGGGTATTTCAGATTTCTCAACGGCTGTCCACGCAACCGACGCGGCAGCACCTTACGGTCAACCACGGCTAATCTCCGTGGGCCTGGCGTGACACTTTGTCTAGCGGGAACGCGGCGTCCTCTCGTATATGTACTGCATCCCGTTATGCTCGTCAGGGGTAAGCCGTCCGTAGGCTTCAAGGATCGCTACGTTGGCAATACCAAAGACGATCACCTCGTCCATCTGTTTTTCAGTCAGCCGCTCGGGCCTGATTTCTCCATCAAGACTAGTGGACCAAACTAGATCAGATATTGCCCTAAGTCGTTCATAAATACGGCTGGAGAGCGCTTCCTCGCGTTCCTCTGCAGACAGTTTGGCGAAGCCATCGAGGCACATCTGGACTTTAGCAGCGACCAGGGGAGCCCCGGTCCTCACAACGATGCCAAATCCTCGGTCATCTCCGGTT
>PKXI01000293.1 GCA_003133425.1 Acidobacteriaceae bacterium | reverse complement strand
GACTTAGTTCAAACGCCGATGTAGCCTGGAGTATTTCTGGATTTACGCAAAATCGCCAAGTCACTCATCGAGGAACCGGTAAGCACCAATAGACCGGCATGTGGGGAGTGTGGGGCTGTTAGTTGCGGAAGAACTCTTCCACATCGGTAATCGTCGCCGTCATTCGATAGGGCGGCAGGCTGGCGAGAAAGGTCTGGCCATAGCGCTGTCTGGTGATGCGCGGGTCAAGCAGCACCAGCACGCCGCGATCTTCGAGCGAGCGGATGAGGCGGCCGAATCCCTGTTTTAGCGTGAGGACAGCAGCCGGAACCTGGTAGTCGAAGAAGGGTTTTCCGCCGGCTTCTTCAATTGCTTTCATGCGCGCCTGGACGACCGGGTCGCTGGGCACGGCGAAGGGCAGCCGGTCGATAATGACACAACTCAACGCTTCGCCTTGCACGTCGACGCCTTGCCAAAAGCTGGCAGTACCAAAGAGCACGGCGTTGGGCGTGGCACGAAATTCATCCAGCAGTGCTTTGCGCGGAGCCGTTCCGTGCAGCAGGATGGGAAAGTCGAGCACCGGCAGCAGGCGCTCGTAGAGGGCGCGCATCTGGCTGTAGCTGGTGAAGAGGCAGAAGGCGCGGCCGCGCGAGAGCTCGAGCACCCGCTGAATGCATCGCGCCGCAGCCTCGGGAAACTCCGGGTCGCGTGGGTCGGGCATCTCTGGCGGCAGGTAGAGCAAAGCCTGTTTTCCGTACTGAAAGTGCGAAGGCACCACAAGCTCGCGCGCTTCGGTGAGGCCGAGCCGGCGGCGCATGTGTTCGAAGCCGCCCTGCACAGTGAGCGTAGCCGAGGTGAGCACCACCGTTGGAATCTGCTCGAAGACCAGCTCGCGCAGCAGCTCGGAGACATCGATGGGCGTAGCCTGCAGAAATGTGGTCCGAGCCTGCGACCGAAAACTCGCGTGCCTCGCCGAGGGCGCGGACTTGTCCGAGTTCCCCCCGCCCATGATGCGCCGCTCCATCCAATACACCATGTTGCTCGAATTCGATTCGAGCAGAAACTCGAGTTCGCTGCGCAGTCGCGCCACGCGCTTCTTCAGCCCCGGCGCTTCGTCGATGCCCGTGAGCCGCTCCATCTCCGCTTCCATCAGCTTGAGCGTAGTGCGCACGGCTGTGTAAAGGTCGCCGGAAGATTCCAGAAACTCCTCGCGTGCTGTAAACGGTTGGCGGCCGTCGCCGGTCATGGGCAACCCGGCAAAGAACATGCGCGCCCGTTCGCGGAGCTGATTTGTTGCGGCGGGCAGATTTTCCGCGCCTTCCTTGCCGCGCAGTAGAGTGTCCGTGTCGCGCGCCAGCTCTTCAAAGCGAATGTTGCTGACCGAGAGTCCGAAATAGCTGGACGCGACTTCTTCAAGCTCGTGCGCCTCGTCGAAAATCACAGCGGCGGCCTCGGGCAGAATGCCGGCATCGGGCGCGCCCGTGGCCTGCTGCTTGACGGAGAGGTCGGCGAAAAAAAGGTGATGATTGACGATGATGATGTCGGACTCGAGCGCCTTGCGCCGCATCTCGGTAATGAAGCAGCGGTTGTAATCGGGACAGGTTGTGCCCAGGCAGGCCTCGGATCGCGCATCAAGCTTTTGCCACAGCGCGCTGGACTCCGGCATTCCCGACAATTCAGCGCGGTCGCCGGTTTCAGTTGTCCGCTCCCACTCCGCAATCTGCCGGTACTGGTCGATCTCTTCAAGGCCCGAAAGAATGGGCTGGTTTTGCAGCGCCACGAGTTTGTGGCGGCACAAGTAGTTGGCGCGGCCCTTCATGTAGCAAACGCGCAAATCGCCAATCAGCGTTTCGAGGAAAGGAACGTCGCGAAAATAAAGCTGATCCTGCAGGGCCTTGGTGCCGGTGGAGATAATGACGCGCTGGCCGGTGCGCAGGGCTGGCAGCAGGTAGGCGAGGGTCTTGCCAGTCCCCGTTCCGGCCTCGACGATCAAGTGCCTGTGCTCAGTGAGCGCGCGCTCCACGGCCTTGGCCATTTCAAGCTGCCCTGGCCGGTACTCGTAGGGCAGTGGCGAGCGCGCAAGAATGCCGCCCGGGGAGAAAAACTCGTGGAGGGAGGGCAGGGCGCGGGTTGAGGTGCTGGAGGAGGCCATCGGGACCGGGTGCTCACTCCATCATAGTGAGCCCGGCTGGTCGGAGTGAGTCAACTCCGATGAGTCCCTCGAGAATCAGCCAGCCGCGCTCTCCGCCGTGGTTGGATCGATGATCCTCTTCACCTGCGACACGCTGTTGGCGGGGAAGCCGCCTTGGCGCGCATGTTCGCGCACCATCTCCTCGTTGGGCGCTATGTAGACGCAATAGATTTTGTTTTCGGTCACATAGCTGTGCAGCCACTGGATCTGAGGACCAAGATTCCGCAATACACTGCATGACTTTTCCGCTACGGCCTGGACCTGCTGAGCAGACATGGAACCAGCTCCGGGAATCTCACGTTCAATTACGAACTTCGGCATGGATCGACCCCCTCCAGACGGGATATCGCCAGTTTATACATTCTTCGAGCGCATTCAGGAGGAGATTGTTGCTTGCGGCAAGACGAAATTGGCGGATTTCTTGCGAGCCGCAACCGACGAATCCCCGCAAGTGGCGTTCTCGTGTGCCAAGCCGGCTGAGTGACGGTAACCGAGCGCCTTCTAGTCGTTGCGCAGGGCGACCATGGGATTGATGCGCGAGGCCCTTCGCGCGGGAAGATAACCGGCCAGGAGAGCCACCGTCCCCAGCGTGAGGACCATGCCCGCGAACGTAACCGGGTCAGACGGCGCAGTCCCAAACAGCAGCGCGGCGATCCCCCTGGCTACCGCGAGGGAGGCGATGGTTCCCGCGGCAATGCCGACCAGCACGAGACGGAAAGTTCTGGCGATCACGCTGAGCTGCACGCGGGATTGCGTAGCGCCGAGGGCCATGCGAACTCCGATTTCCTGGGTGCGCTGTGTGACCGAGTAGGAGATGACGCCATAGATGCCAAGCGAGGCGAGAAACAGACCGAGCCCGGCAAATGAAGCCACCAGCAGCATAAAAAAGCGGCGTGGCGAGACGGCGTGATCCACGAGCATCTGAATCGGTCGGAACTCCGCGGCCGGCTGCTTGGGATAGAGATCGCGCAAAGTCCGAAGCAGCGAGTTGGCCAGCGCAGCGGGCGGCATCGAGGTTCGTATCACGAGTTGCGCGCCCGTAGGAGTCTGCTGCGTCACGGGGTAGTAGATCTGCCAGCCGGTTTCTCCCTCAACGCTCTCCGCGCGAACGTCGTCAGTAACGGCCACGATGAGCATGTCCTGGCCGCCGTTGGTAATGACCTGACCCACGGCATCATCGTTGGGCCAATGGGCGTATGTGGCCAATCGACGAGCGAATGACTGGTTGATCGCGACGACTCTTTGGCCCGTTGGCCCATCGTCCCAGGTGAAGTCGCGTCCGCGCAGCCGAGTGCCCATAGCGCGCAGGTATCCCGGAGTGACCACGTAGACCAACGGCCCCGCAGGCACCTTGTCGGGGGGCTTCACACCCTTCGGCCACGGCGTGCCCCAGGCGCGATTCTGGCCCAGGGGAAGGAAGTCCGATATCCCCGCTGCCTCAACGCCGGGAATGGCGCTCACGCGAGCAAGGATCTGCTGAAAGATCGCAGTGCGTTTCTGCACGCGGGCTGCCGGCGTGGCCGCGCTGTCGTCGTATTCCACCTTAACCGCGGCAGCTCGCTCCGGCTGGAAGCCCAAATCGACATCGAGAACGCGGAGAAAACTGCGCAGCAACAAGCCCGCGCCAACAAGCAACATGCATGCGAGCGCTACCTCAGAGGCCACCAGAACAGACCGGATGCGCTCGTGCTTGCGGCTCTGGCCTGAGCCCGCGCCGGAGTCCTTGAGCGCCTCCTGCAGATTGCCGGAAGACATGCGCAAGCCCGGGACGAGCCCGAAAAGCATGGCGGAGACGAGCGCGATCAAAATCGTCCACCCAAGCGCGGCGCCATCGATCTGCAATGTGCTCAGCAGCGGCAGCGCGACGGAGCCTTGATGCGCGAGCCAGCGAACAAGCACCAGCGCGAGGGCGAGTCCAAGTGCCGCACCTCCTGTCGAGAGCACCAGGCTCATCTTCTACAGTTTG
>PKXI01000399.1 GCA_003133425.1 Acidobacteriaceae bacterium | reverse complement strand
CGCAGGTGAACGATCTGTACGAGCTTGATCTGCGGGAGACGGCCGATGGCGTTCGCTTGTTGTGGCAGATGAAGGAAGATCGCAAAAACTGGCGCGAAGCGCGCGAGGGCGCTTATCTGCTGCGCACCAATCTCACCGCGGAAACGGCCGAGGAGTTGTGGTCCAAGTACATGCAACTGACCGAGGCCGAAGCATCCTTCCGGGCGCTGAAAAGCGAGCTTTCCGTCCGACCCTTGTATCACCAGTTGGAGCCGCGCGTAAAAGCTCACATCATGGTCGCGTTCCTCGGATACGCCCTGTGGGTCACCCTGAAACATCTGCTGAAGCGCCGGACTCAGGTTGTTCCAAAGCCAACGGCAAGCGGTGTCGATAACGCCCATCCCATGACGCCGATGAAAGCCCTCGCCCTGCTATCCACTCTCCAAAGCGCCGACGTCGTTCTGCCCACTACCGACGGCCGCGAGATCAGACTCCGGCGGATCACCGAGCCGACCACAGAGCAGAAATCCTTGCTCCGCCAGCTCGGAATCAACCTCCCCGAACATCTCCGGTTTCAACGCGAATGTAGTGCAAACTCGGCAGTAGCCTGAACTGATTCTGAACCACTTAAGCGATCTGTGACCTCACTCGTGACGAACTTAGGCTAGGCTCCAAGAGGGTAACACAATGCAGGCTCGCGTTTTGGGCACCACCAGGCCGGTGCTGGAGGTCGATCTTCAACCCAACGAGAGCGTCTTCTCCGAGAGCGGCGAGCTGTCGTAGATGACAGGCTCCATCCGATACTTTCAGAACCGGGCTGAACCGTCGCTCAACTTTCAACCGGGACTCTGACCGCGTGATTTCGCACTTTGGGGTTCGCGCTTTCCCACCCTTTCACCAGAAAAAAGGCGAAAGGATGGGGCACGGAGATGGTACAAGAACAAGGGGTCAGAGACCCAGCGGTGGGACATCCTCAGGACAATGGGCCGCGTCAAAACGTAAAGACCGGTCCAAATTCCGCTCGCTGGTTTTGCCAGATGCGGGAGGGCGTTCCTGCAATCGTCCAGAACTTGCCCAGTTCAGGGATGGCGCGGGAGCTGTAATGTGTCGGCTCGAACCCAAATGTGCACCACTGGTTGATCTTGTAGTACAAGGTCGCCCCAACAAACTCGCTCTCGATCATGGGAATACCCAACCCCTGGCCAAGCTGGTTTGGGCCGGCTCCGTCGAGTAACCCAAGCTGCATGGCGGCATCCCTGTGCACAAGCTGGTCTTTGCCTGCGTGCAGATAGAGCTGCCATCCCGCGTTGTAACCTTTCGGATTGGCGTTAAACCAGCGCGAAAGTGGCAGTCCGAGTTCGGCGAATGCTCCATAGGCGCGCACTCCATGCTCCGGCGCAACCACAACGTCGCCGGACAGGCAGGTTCCCGAGCCTGGATTGACCTTGCAGCCCAGGACGGCAAAGCCAGAGAGCATGCCCGCCACATTGTCCACGCCCGTTCCAAGGAAGAAGGGCGCCGGAGTTCCACCGTTAGTGTTCGCAAGCGGAATGGGGAAGAGGCCGCGCGTATCGGTGTAGTTCGTCGTGAGCTGACCGCTCAGCAACTGTCGCAGGTCAGCACCTCGATAGCCGCTTACGACGAAGGTCAACCAACGGGTGGGCAATTGCACCGCGATTTGGTTGCCGTATATGTCGCTGCTGGCGGTATAGCCCTTGGCCAACGGAGTGCCCGCTACGAGGGCGGCGGGATACTCATCGCCGATCAGATCCTCAGTTGTATTGGGAACAACGGATGTGCGGCGCCCGTAGAATCCGGCCCAGAAGATTTGCGCGGGGGCAACGGCAGGCGCCTTGTCGAGTTGGAACTGCAGAGTCAGCCCGGCCGCAAGCTCGGGGCGGCTTGAGTCGGCGCCCTGGCGCTCGGCCTCTCCCACCTGGCTCAGGAAACCGACGGTGGGTGAGATCCCAGGCGGGCAATCTACAGCCGCCAGCGTACAGAAGGTGAGCTTCTCCACCTGCCCCGAACTCGGCATCATGATCGCAAACTCAGGCGAGAGCTTGAAACTGCGCTTAGAGGCGCCCAGCTTCTGAACGACGCCGAAACGGAACTGCGGCGAACGGTTGTAGGTGGCGCCGTAAGCGGCAGCGTTCCACGTGGTATCGAGCATGTTGGGCAGCGCCCTGGAACCGAACAATGTCCAGTCCTGTCCTCCTACAAAGAACAGGCTGGTCCTGTCCGTAGCATGGTAATCCAGGCGCACGTAGGCCAGGCGCAAGCGCAGGTTGGGGTTGCGAATGGAGGTGACGTCGGCGTTATCGGCCTCATTGAAGTTGCCTTCGAAATCCGCCTCGAACCGGCCGGTAAGGGTCATCTTCTCAGAAAGGCCAGGCCACTCGAGATTGAGGCCGATGCGGCTTTGACGCGCTTTCATGTGGAACTCAGGGCCGGCATTGGGGCCGGTGTTACTGCCGGGCAGCAACATGAGACCGCCGGGAATGGGAAAGTCGTCGCCATTGGGTGAACTGCTGTCTTGTTCCGCAGTTGCTTTGATGAAACCGTAGGGCGTAAACGTCACCGGGCCGACCTTGAGACCGACTAAACCGCCGGATTGAGGCGGATCGAAGGCGAGCGCGCGCAAGGGAACACTCGCCGGGACCGCGGACACAACTGCGGGTTTCGTTTCCGCAAGTTCGGATCANNACATCGCGGCACGGGGGCAGCTTGCGGCTTAGGCGCGGGTACAGGGCTGCCAGCCGGGACCGCGGCCGCGGACAGGTCCGCCGCATTCAATACGCCTTTGCGGGTGAGGACTTCAACCAGGAGTTGCAGTTCGGATTCGGGGGCTGCGAGGCGCAGAGCATCGACTTCGGAAGACGTGAGCACTCCTTTCTTCAAGAGCGCATTGACCAATGCCGGGAGATTCACAGCGTCTATGGCCGCGGCTGGCTTTGCATCCGGACTGGGACTTGGAGCCGCGGCTGGCGCAGCGGTTCCGGCAACCGCGCCGGTTGCGCCGGGCGCATTTTCATTTGCTTTACCCGGGATGGCCGCTCCGGTGCTGTCGGTAATCGTGCCCTGGATACTTCCGCGGAAGGTTTGGGCGCTGGAGATACAGACGAAGATGAAGGCGAAAAACACATACAGTACAGCGATCAAGCGGCTTCTCATAAGGCCGTGCTCCTGAAGCTTCTGATTCGGAAAATTGCAGGAATTCTAACACTAGTGCGGCTGATCCCGAATAAGGACTGCATAAGGGTGAAAACAGGGGATTCTAGAGCGCGGGATGATATTGGGGCGAATTTGGCACTCGGAACTAAGCGACGCCCTCAGCAGATTGTGCTGATTCTAAGGAATCTTGGTAGGAAATCTCGCAGTGGACGCAGCCTCAAGGGAACCCGTATCTCCCCAGATCAGGAAAAAGCTACTGCCGGTAGGGGGTTCATATCACTATGTAAGTCTCTAGCGATCAATAAACTGCAATCGTCGCACTCGAAAACACCCCTAAGTTCCCCCGAAGGTGGGTGCTAAGGTTCAAACAATGGATTGGCCAGGGTCCTGCCCGCGAGCCACCAACCGCCTTGCTGAAGGCCAAAGCAAGCGCCTAGACACCGACGGACTCCACGGTGATCCTCGTGAAAACTCTTGCGGGGTACCCAACTAGCCTATTGGCCGTCACTGAGTCCCCTCGAAAAATGAGAAGAAGCCGGCCGGTGAAAGAACGGCCTTCGGTTGCCGGTCGGGCTCGGAGATGGCCTCTTACCCCCTTCGGGGCCCTTGACGCCAGCCTCGCCACGCCTGTGCCTCCGTATGCTCTTTTTTCGCAAATATTTGCTCCCATCCCCCTTGACAAGACCGACGCCCTTATGGATGCTTGTTGCACTTAGCGTGTCAGGGTCGATTTCGCCGGATGCCGTGCCCAAGGAGATGGGCTGGGACCCGACGAAAGTAAACATGAATGGCGGGGCCATCGCCCTGGGCCATCCGATCGGAGCTTCGGTGTGCCGGACTCTGGCGACCTTGCTCCACGAGATGCAGCTGCGCAATGCCAAGAAAGGCTTGGCTTCCCTCTGTATCGGTGGTGGCATGGGCGTGGCCATGGCCCTGCTGCACGATTGAATCCATAGCGGTGGGTGTGTACCAAAGGCATGCACCCAGGATCCAGATAGAGCCAAACAGCGGACGGTAGCGTCGCAAGGAGCACATCATGAAGGGAAAAGTTGCGATCGTAACGGGTGGTGCAAGCGGGATTGGGCTTGCGATTGTGGAGTTGCTCGCCCAGGCAGGCGTGAACTGCGTGATTGCCGACATGGACGTTTCCGGTGGGGAACGAGCCGTGGCGAAACTTCAAGAGGCAGGGTTTACCAGCCTATTCGTTAAAACAAACGTTTCCTCACCCGACGACGTGCGCCACCTCGTCGATGCCACCATCGAAAAATTTGGACGTCTTGACATCCTGGTCAACAATGCGGGTCTGCAACACGTGGTGCCGGTTGTGGATTTCCCCGAAGAGCGCTGGAACCTGCTGATAGGCGTCATGCTTACCGGAACGTTTCTTTGTTGTAAGTATGCCTTGCCCCACATGATCCAGCAGAAGTGGGGAAGGATTATTAACGTCAACTCGATCCACGGCAAAGTGGGGTCGCCCTTCAAGGTGGCCTATGTTTCGGCCAAGCACGGGGTGCTGGGGTTGACGAAGGTAGTGGCGTTGGAGGTGGCCGAGAACAACATTACCTGTAATGCCATCTGTCCCGCCTACGTGCGTACACCGCTCGTCGAGAAGCAAATTGCGGATCAGGCCCGTCATAACGGTATTTCGGAGGAGGACGTGATTCAAAAGATCATGCTTGTACCCGCCGCCATCCGCCGGCTGCTGGACGCCAGCGAGGTCGCCTCGCTGGTGCGGTACCTGTGTACGGACGAAGCCGCAGGTATCACCGGCACGGCACTGGACATCGATCTGGGCTGGATGGCGCGCTAGGACAAGATACTCGAAGGCGTGCCGCAAGGCACGCCTTCATAACTCGCAGGGAGAATTGATATGCCTACCAATCCTCTGATCACTTCTCTTCAGACCCACCCTATAGCCACGCTGGCCGCCGGGCGTTCTCCGGAGCGGCACAAAATCGTCTCCGCCGCCGATGCCGTGCGCTTGATACGCGATGGCGATACAGTTGCGACCGGCGGCTTCGTGGGCGTCGCCTTTCCCGAAGGCATTGCCATCGCCATCGAGCAGCAGTTCCTGGCGTCCGAAGAGGAAGCCGGCCCTACCCGCGGACGGCCTCGCGATCTGACGCTCGTCTATGCGGCCGGACAGGGCGACGGAAAGGAACGGGGACTGAATCACTTCGGTCATCCGGGTCTGGTGAAGCGCGTGATTGGCGGACACTGGGGCCTGGTGCCCAAGCTCGGCGCGCTGGCGGTTGCCGGCCAGATCGAGGCTTATAACTTCCCCCAGGGAGTGATTTCGCATTTGTATCGCGATATCGCCGCCCATCGCCCCAGGCACATTAGCAAGGTCGGGTTGCAAACCTACGTCGATCCGCGTTATGGCGGCGGCAAGATCAACGACCGCACCACCGAGGACTTCATCGAGTTGGTGACCATCGACGACCAGGAGTACCTGTCTTACAAAACCTTCCCGATCAACGTCGGCATCATCCGCGGCACCACCGCCGATCCCGAGGGGAATGTCACCATGGAGCGCGAGGCGCTGACGATCGAGATGCTCTCGATCGCCATGGCCGCCCACAACTCCGGCGGCATCGTCATCGTCCAGGTGGAACGCATAGCCGAGAGCGGCACGCTCAATCCGCGCCAGGTGAAGATACCGGGAATTCTCGTCGATTGCGTGGTGGTTGCGGAAAAGCCGGATTACCATTGGCAGACCTTCGCTACCGTGTACAACCCTGGTTTTAGCGGGGAGGTCCATACGCGGATGGCAGCTATCCCCCCGATGGAGTTATCGGCGCGCAAGGTGATCGCGCGGCGGTCGGCGTTCGAGCTGAAGACCAACAGCGTGGTCAACCTGGGAATCGGCATGCCCGAAGGTGTGGCCAATGTGGCCAATGAGGAGAAGATCACCGATCTCATTACCCTCACTGCCGAGCCCGGAGTGATCGGCGGAGTTCCGGCCGGAGGGCTGGATTTCGGCGCCGGGGTCAATGCCCAGGCCATCATTGATCAGCCGTACCAATTTGATTTTTACGACGGCGGCGGGCTCGACCTGGCCTTTCTCGGTCTGGCCGAAGCGGACCGCGAGGGTAACCTCAACGTGAGCAAGTTCGGTCCCAGACTGGCAGGCATGGGGGGATTCATCAACATCAGCCAAAACGCGAAGAGCGTGGTCTTCTGCGGCACCTTCACGGCGGGCAGCCTGGAAGTCGGGTTCGCAGACGGCAAATTGCAAATCCTCAAGGAAGGCCGTACGCGAAAGTTCGTCCACGAAGTGGAACATCGAACCTTCAGCGGCAAATACGCCAGCCAGCGCGGACAGCCGGTGCATTATGTGACCGAACGCTGCGTCTTCCGCCTCACGCCGGATGGCCTGGAGCTGATTGAGGTGGCCCCGGGAATCGATATCGAAAAGGACATCCTGGCGCACATGGATTTTAAGCCCATCGTGAAACAGCCCAGGCTCATGAATGCGCGCTTGTTCCTGCCCAAGCCCATGGGTTTGCGCGACGATCTATTGGAAGTGCCCCTGGAGAGCCGGCTCAGCTACGAGCGGCAACAGAATCTGTTCTTCGTCAACTTCGAAGGCTACACGGTGCGCAGCATGGAACAGATCGGCCGGATCGACCAAGTGGTGCGCGAGTATTTGGCGCAGGCGCCCGGAAAGGTATACACCATCGTCAATTATGACAACTTCTCGATTTCTCCCGAGCTGTTGGGACCGTATACCGACATGGTGAAGAAGCTGATGAAGGACTGCTACTCGGGCGTCACCAGATACACGACCAGTGGCTTCTTGCGTATGAAACTCGGGGACGCCCTGGCCGAGCGCGATGTCGCTCCTCACATTTACGAGAGTGCCGAGGAGGCCAGCGAGCACCTGCTCGAGCTCGAGGGGCAGCAGCAGACGAAATAGCTCGGGCTTGTCAGGGCAGAGGGCAGATCGGGTTCTTGGCGGGAACCGCCGGCACTTGGATCTCTGAGAGTTTGAACATTTCGTACGGAAGGAGTCATTGTATGGCAGATAGCAACTCGCTCAAAGGCAGAGTCGCCCTGGTGACGGGCGGATCGCGCGGTATCGGAAGGGAAATCGCACTGGAACTTGCCCGCAACGGGGCAACGGTGGCCTTCAGTTATAACAGCAATCTGGCTAAAGCGGAGGAGGCGGCGGCCGAGATGCGCGCCATGGGCGTCGAGTGCCTGATGGTGCAGGGCGACGTCGCTAAGAAAGATGACGCGCGCCGTATCGTCAGCTCAACCCTGGAGAAGTTCAAGAGGCTCGACATCCTGGTCAACAACGCCGGGATTACCCGCGATCGCACTATGAAAAAGATGACCGATGAGGACTGGGAAGCGGTCATCTCGGTGAATCTGAACGGGACGTATTACTGCGTAGCGGCCGCCATGCCGGCCATGATCGAGCAGAAATACGGGCGCATCATCAACATCGCTTCCATCGTCGGCGAAACGGGAGCCTTCGGCCAGTCCAATTACGCCTCCAGCAAGGGCGGCATCATCGCCTTCACTAAGTGCCTGGCGCTGGAGCTGGCCAAGGAAGGCATCACTGCCAATGTGGTGGCCCCTGGCTATACCGGCACGGAGATGGTGAGAGCCATGCCGCAAGAGGTCCTGGATAAGATCACCTCCAAGATTCCGCTGCGCCGGCTGGCAGCACCTCTGGAGATCGCCAAGGCGGTTCTCTTCCTGGCCCGGGATGCCGACTACATCACCGGATTTACGCTGGACGTCAACGGCGGGCTGTACATGCCGTAAGGCCGGCTCATTAGAGAGGTCTGCTCAATCAAGGAAATGAACATGCGCCGGGAGCAACCGCGCGCTTGTGGGAGCCGCGGTGCCAGCAGGGGCTCCTTCGCATTTCAACGGCAGCATTCCAACGGCTAGAAACGGGCGCTGGCGAAGTCCACTCTCCGCTTAATCCTGGGTTTCCTGGCGCGGACCGTCAAATCATCTTTGAACGTCGACCACCACCCGTCCCCGAACCTGTCCCGCCAGCAGAGACGGTGCCAGCGAAATCGCTTCGCCCAGACCAATCACCGTATGAGAAATCGCGTCGAGCCTGGAGATATCGAGATCGCGTGCCAAGCGCGCCCACGCTTCCAGCCGGCTCGGACGCAGACACATCACACTGTCGATCCCGGCGAGCGTCACGCCGCGCAGAATGAAGGGCGCGACCGTCGCCGGAAAATCCATTCCCCCTGCCAGACCGCAAGCGGCAACTACCCCGCCGTACTTGGTTGTGGCGCAAACGTTGGCAAGCATGTAACTGCCAACCACATCGACCGCCCCCGCCCACCGCGCCTTCCCGAGCGGTCTTCCGGGGTTCGCGAATTCCGCCCGTCCCAGCACCTCCGCGGCGCCCAGACCCTTCAGGTAGTCGGCTTCTTCCATTCTTCCGCTGACGGCTGCCACCCGATAACCCAGCTTGGAAAGTATGGCAACCGCTACGCTGCCCACGCCTCCGGCTGCACCAGTGACAAGGATCTCGCCTTTGTCTGGAGTGATGCCGTGCCGCTCAAGCGCTAGCACGCACAACATGGCGGTATAACCGGCTGTGCCAATGGCCATGGCCTGCCGGAGAGAAAAGGCTGATGGCAAAGGAACCAACCATTCGCCTTTTAAGCGCGCCTTCTGTGCCAGGCCTCCCCAATGGGTTTCCCCTACGCCCCAGCCATTCAGCAGCACAGAGTCTCCCACTTGGTAATCTGGATGGCTCGACGCTTCGACCGTGCCTGCCAGATCAACTCCCGGAATCATGGGGAATCGCCGAACAATAGGAGCCTTTCCTGTGATCGCCAGGCAGTCTTTGTAGTTGAGTGAAGAATACGCGACCCTTACGGTGACATCGCCCTCCGGCAGAAGAGAGTCGTCAATATCCTTCAACGTGGCGCTGTAACTGTTCGCGTCTTTTTCGATCAAAATACCTTTGAACATGTTTCCCTCCTCGAAAATGAGACCATTCCCGCTCGAAGAGGCTGGAGAGGCCTAACGGTTGATGGCAGGCGGGCGTTGTGGCAAAATTGCTGTCTGCCCGTACTCGAGCGGTTCCACAGTTTCCGTGCCCTTTTATGGTGCGTGAAAGGTGGCATTCGCCACGGCGGGCAGGCAATGGCGGGGCGGGCGCGCCCTCGACTCGTTCGCTTGAGCGAACCTGCTCAGGACGACAGAGTTTTGATTTGTTTCCGAATCACCGGAAGCGCACGGGCGCGCCGGTGCGCTGCTCGACCATCTCGCGCGTGACGCCGTCGGCGAGCTCGACACATTCAAAGCCAGAAGGCGTGATGTCGAGGACGCAGAGGTCGGTGATGACGCGATGGACGACGCCCTTCCCGGTGAGCGGCAGCGTGCACGCGGGCAGCAGCTTGGCGCTGCCGCCGGGCCCGGTGTGCTCCATGATAACGATCACGCGGTGCACGCCGTTGACCAGATCCATGGCGCCGCCCATGCCCTTCACGCGCTTGCCCGGAATCATCCAGTTGGCCAGGTCGCCGTGCTCGGAGACTTCCATGGCGCCGAGGATGGCGATATCGACGTGGCCGCCGCGGATCATGGTAAAGGAGTCGGCGCTCGAGAAAATGGAGGCGCCGGGGACGAACGTTACGGTCTCCTTGCCGGCGTTGATCAGGTCGGCGTCCACTTCGGCGTCCAGCGGGAACGGGCCCATGCCGAGCAGGCCGTTCTCCGATTCCAGGGCGACGGTTATGCCCGCGGGAATATAGTTGCCGACGAGCGTGGGAATGCCGATGCCAAGGTTGACGTAAAAGCCGTCCTGTAACTCACAGGCGGCGCGAGCGGCCATTTGCTGACGGGTCCAGGGCATAGATGCGACTCCCAACTTCTAACTCCCAGCTCAATCGGTGGCGACTGAGGGGGTAGTGGATTCAGTGAACAGTGATCAGCCTTCGCGAACGGTTCTCCGCTCGATGCGCTTTTCCGGATGCGGATTGTGGATCAGGCGGTGAACGAAGATGCCCGGCGTGTGAACTTCGTCGGGGTCGAGCTCGCCGGGCTGGACCACAATCTCCGCTTCCGCGATGGTGTGCTTGCCGCACGTGGCGGCGTTGGGGTTGAAGTTGCGCGCGGTGCGCCGGTAGACAAGGTTGCCGTACGTGTCGGCCTTCCAGGCCTTGACCAGCGCCACGTCGGCCACGATGCCGCGCTCAAGGATGTAGGTTGCGCCGTCGAAGTCCTTGTGCTCCTTGCCTTCGGCGATGATGGTGCCCACGCCGGTGCGCGTGTAGAAGCCCGGAATGCCGGCGCCGCCGGCGCGCATGCGTTCGGCCAGCGTGCCCTGCGGGGAGAACTCGACCTCCAGCTCGCCGGTCAGGAACTGGCGCTCGAACTCCGCGTTCTCGCCCACGTAACTGGAGATCATTTTCTTGATCTGGTGCGTTTCGAGCAGCAGCCCGAGGCCCCATCCGTCCACGCCTGCGTTGTTGCTGGCCACAGTCAGGTTGCGCACGCCGGTGTCGCGCAGCGCCTGGATGAGCGCTTCCGGAATGCCGCACAGGCCGAATCCGCCGATGGCCAGCAGCATGCCGTCGCGAACAACGCCGTCGAGCGCCGAGCGCGCATCGGGATAGAGCTTGTTGAGGCCGCGCATGGGAGAAGGAACAGTCGCCATAGGATCACACTCACTCGCTGTCCTGGATGCGTCGAACGGATCGGCGGTGCCAAGACAGAATAGTTTGCAAGGGACCGCAAGACCAGAGAGGTTCTTCGCCTACTCTTTGGCATTCCCGTTCGATGCAAGGGAGCTACCGCAACACGTTACCACAACTGAAGGCTACCGTAAAGCCCCTATGCTGCATTCTTGGTGCAATTCACAAAAGAATCTCTCTGAGCATCAGGCGCGGAGGTGGCCCGATTAGATTCTTTGTCCTGAGGCGCACGCTTCTTCAGCCGGAATCTCCTTTTTCGGCTCCGATTCAGTGGAGTTTTACTGCTTCCGAGAGGAATTGAGAGACCATCCCGGCATTTGCGGTGAAAAACCGGGCGGTTTCGTGTCGTCCTGGACTCGCCCGCATAATTGAGAGCCCTCTTCGTCAATTTCTCCGACACTGGTCCCTCTCACTTTATCCTCCTCGATTCGGTTCACCGCCTTTCCAGTCAGTTGTCAGTTTGCCGGAAGCGGCAACAGCGCGATCCTGCGCAACATCTCCGCGAACTGCACTTGCGTCAGGTGTCCTTCCGTCCGCATCAGCCAATAGTACCGCGCATGCTTTACCAGACGCCCACACGTCTTCACCAACCTCTGCTGCAGGCTGGTCAGAAACCAGTCATTTATCGCTCTTCTTCGGTTTTATGGAAACGCTTGGCTGGAAGGTCACTTCTCCAAACCACTCTGTCCATCGGTCACATCTCTAACCAAGTCGACAGTGTCAAGGGCGCATTTCTGTTGTTTTTCCTTTGCGCAGGCACACAGGCTTCAGAGAATAGGAACCGCCTTCCATGCTTAAACGATGCGCCGCGGATCGAGATCGTGCTCCCTGACCGCAAGGATGTACTTGCGGCGGGGGCAGGCGAAACAGGCATCGTGTGCCTTGCGTCCGCGGCAGGCAACGCCATCTTTGCCGCTACCGGCGTACGCCTGCGCAGGATGCCCATGGCCCCACGCGACGCGGCAGGGCAAGCGGAAACATCATTGCGAAGTTAGGGCATACGCGCTGGCCATGGATAAGGCGCAGCGGAATCGCGGGTTGCCGCTTAGCTGATACGCTCGATCGCCATGGCAGTGGCTTCTCCGCCGCCGATGCAGAGCGAAGCGATGCCGCGGCGCAGTCCGTACTTCGCGAGCGCCGCAAGCAGAGTAACGAGGATGCGCGCGCCCGACGCTCCAATCGGATGACCCAGAGCGCAGGCGCCACCGTGGATATTCACTTTTTCGTGGGGAAGGGCGAGATCGCGCATCGCCGCCATGACCACAACGGCAAAGGCCTCGTTGATCTCAAACAAGTCCACATCGCCGAGAGCCCAGCCCGTGCGCTCCGCGAGGCGGCGGATGGCGCAGATGGGCGCTGTGGGAAACAGTGCTGGCGCGTTCGAGTAGCTGGCATGACCCGCGATCCGCGCCAGGGGCTTGAGGCCGCGGCGTTCCGCTTCAGAGCGCCGCATCAGCACCAGTGCAGCCGCACCATCGGAGATGCCGCTGGAATTTGCCGCCGTCACGGTGCCGCCCTCTCGAAACACCGGCTTCAGATGGGGAATCTTATCCGGTGTTGCTTTCAGCGGTAGCTCATCGTGGATCACCACGCGTTCGGTCTTGCCGGCGTTCACTGTGACCGGGATGATCTCCGCCGTAAAGCTTCCATCGTTGGTGGCTTTTTGTGCCCATGCGAGCGAGGTCAATGCATATTCGTCCTGCGCCAGACGCGTGAATCCATAGCTCTGCGCGCAATCTTCAGCGAATGTGCCCATCAGACGGCCCTTGTCGTACGCGTCTTCGAGGCCGTCGAGGAACATGTGGTCGAGAATGCGTCCATGGCCCATGCGATAACCGCCCCGCGCGCGATCGAGAAGATACGGAGCGTTGCTCATGCTCTCCATGCCGGAGCCGCACATTTTGTTGATTGTGGTTGCGCCAGTAACAAGCGGCAGCCCCGAGCCAAGGGCAGCCTGGCGCGCGGGAGCCTGTCCCAAGCCAGCAGGAAGGACGCATCCGAAGACGACTTCCTCGACAGAATCAGGCGGAATGCTGGCGCGCTCGATTGCGGCGCGGATAGCGGAGGATCCGAGTTCGGGTGCGGTAAGTTCTTTCAGATCGCCCTGAAACGCTCCGATCGGAGTGCGTGCGGCGCCTACGATGACGATGGGATCGGGTGCGGCCATTCCTGCTCCTGAACCGGAATCTCCATTTTGAAAGCAGGTTCCCGGCGATTGTACGCCCGTTCGCGCAATTCGCGGGGCCGTCTGATATGAAACCGTGGGCTCACCCCCGGTCGGGCGCCGGCTTCGCCAGCAGCACTCCGAGTGCGCAGCTTGCCATGCGCGCCTCTTCTCCGTCCGCGCGGCCGGTCAAAACGATCGGTACCTTGGCTCCCACCACAATTCCGGCCGCCAGCGCTCCGGCCAGGTACTGAAGCTCCTTGAAGAGGATATTCCCAGCCTCCAGATTGGGAACCAAGAGAAGATCGGGATCTCCCGCGACCGGCGATTTGATCTTTTTGATCCGTGCGGCATCGCTTGAAATGGCATTATCGAATGCGAGCGGACCATCGACGATGGCTCCGGTAATCTGTCCGCGATCGACCATCTTGCAAAGGGCGGCGGCATCTAGCGTGGAGGGGATATCCGAGTTCACCGACTCGACCGCCGACAGGATTGCCACCTTCGGGTTCACGACCTCAAGTTCGAGCATCATGTCGATGGCATTCTGCAGAATGTCTATCTTGGTCTCCAAGTCCGACTGAATGTTGACGGCCGCATCGGTAACGAACAGGGTCTTGTGATAGGACGGAACATCCAAAGCGAATACGTGGCTGATGCGCCGCCCGGTGCACAATCCTCCTTCGCGCGAGGTCACGGCTTCCATGAGTTCGCCTGTCTGCAGCGAGCCCTTCATGAGCATTTGGACCTCGCCTTTACGAGCCATCTCAACGGCCCTGAAGGCGGCTGTGCGGCTAACGTCGACGTCTACGATCTGAATAGATCCCAAGTCAAGTTGCAAGGTTCCGGCAATGTTGCGGATCGTCGCTTCAGAACCCACAAGAACCGGAACAATCAATTTGTCTTTGTATGCCTGGATGGCGCCTCCGAGAGATAGTTCGTCGCACGGCCAGACGATCGCGGTTTTCACAGCCGGCTTGGTAGATGCGCGCGCGATAAAACCGAGGGAGTGACGATGGCGATTGTTCACAATGAGTTGGGGTACCGGGAGTGTGGACAAGCGCAGTTTTTCCAAAGGTGCGATGAGCTGTGCAGTTCCCGAAAAGACGGACGCACCGGCACCATTGCTTGCTTCGCAATCGAATGTAACCTTCTTCGTAGAATCGTCCTTGGCCGTAACCTCGACCTTGACGAAAATGCGATCTCCGACACGGATGAGTTTATGGAACGCGAGCGACACGTTGGTCAGTGAGCATCCAGGCCCGGGTAGATTCGTGGCGAAAAGACCGGAGATGAGCGAGGCGCACCACATGTTTGGTCCTGTCGGAAGCATGCTGCTCACGGCGCGATCGATGAGTCCATCGGAGTCCAGAACGGCGGTGAATCCGGAAATCGAGGCCCAAGCCATCGCGTCTTCCATGGTTAAAACGTGCTCCGTCCTGGCTGTGTCGCCAACCGAAATCTCGTCGTATGTCTTGTTCTCAATAAACCCGAGATTCATACAAATCCCTTCCCCGTTCAAATGTCAGCCAATATCCAGTTCGCATGCCATAGTACGACCCAGGAGCGCCGTCCAAAGTGACTGCAATCACGTATGCCAAAGATCGGCGTACACTAAGGAAAAACTCTACTCAAGGAAGCTGGTTCTTATCCCCACGAATGGAGAAGAACTGAATGGGAGGCTTGATCCCATTAAGCGGAATCTCCTTTTTCGGCTCCGATTCAGTGGAGTTTTACTCCTTCCGAGAGGAATTGAGAGACCATCCCGGCATTTGCGGTGAAAAAACCGGGCGGTTCCGTGTCGTCCTGAACTCGCCCGAATAATCGTGGTCGTCTAGTTTGACTTAGCAGGCCGGAAGTTGGCTCTCGACGGCCAGATTCAAGCTTGCGTGTGCTCTTGGGACTCAAAAGCTTCGGGACGGAGCAGGAAAGTTCTAAAATCATTCTCTGGCTCTAGCGCCGACCAATACCTTCAATGGTTCGCAAACGAGCGTGGCGGACCACCTGGCACTAGCCCAGGTACCCTAGTGCCGGGAGGTGCGTCAGTATTGGGTTTCTCGCTGAGTCTTGGATGCAAGGCCATCTACAAAAACATCTACAATCGGAAGAGATGATCCAGTCTTACATCCAGACAGCGAAATTGGATACGTTACCTATCTGTTTGATTTAACAGCAGATCGGTATTTTGGCGAGGGACAGCGGAAGACGAGCGCGGTCCGTACCCTCACCCCGCCATTGGAGGAATCTTTCGCTCCTGAAGGGATACAAATCAGAAGTGCAGCAGGTAACTTACCTTGACGTAAATGGTCTTCCCATCATTCATCAGCGACGAATACGTCGGCGGCAGGATCGGGTCCAGCGGGTTGCAATCGCCGCCCGCCTCGCGCGTACACAGTGACCGATCGATGTTAGCGAAGTTCCCGATGTAGCCGACGTACAGCGCGGTGCCCGGATGAGGCATGTACGTGAACAGGGCATCGGTAAAAAACGTCTTCGAGTTCGGAAGGTCCGTCGACTCCTGGTGCGGCAGCGTGGAGATGTATTGGCCGATCAGGTTGAACGAAACGGCCTTGGTGAGCTGGTAGTTCCAGCGCGATATGAACTCGTGGTTGTCGTAGACATCCTGGCCGTCCTGAAGCTGCGTGAAGTGCGTATAGACGTAGCTGTTCTGGAGGTCGAGGCCGGCGCGAGGTTTCAGTTCCAGGTTCAAGCTCGGCGACGACATGTTGACGGGCGCAGGACCATCGTTCGCGGGAGGCGAGTAATTCACCACCGTGCCCTGGTTGTAGCCGCCGCTCACGGCCAGGTACGGCTCGGGAGCCGAAGAGAAGGTGATTCCCTCGGTATGGCTGTGCCACTCCACGTTGCCCGGCAGAGCTGAGTAGTCGATGGACCGCAGGCGGTCCTGACCCAGGTTGATGTAAGCCGAGACGCTGGTGCTGTGGTGAAAGCTGAGGTAGTAGGACGGGTTGAGGTAAAAATCGAGCGGCAGGCCGGTGTGGTCCAAGATGCGCTCCATGTAGATGCTGGGTCCGTGCGAGAGGATGGGCCCGCTCGCCGGCCGGAACGTGTATCCCAGGTGGGCGCTGGGCTCGCGCACGTCGGGCCGCTGGAAGAAGCCCGTATCCGTAACAAGACCTGCTGAAGTATCGCCGTACGCCGTCCACCAGTTCCAGTGCAGGTCGCTGTAGCTTACCTGCTGCGTCCATGCTTGGCCACTGCAGCTCAGCGCGTGATTTTCGCACTCTTGTTCGCCGGGGGTTGAGTTACTCATATTGCGCGTCTGCGACGTGATTCCCTGTCCGGTGACCGTCCAGCGGTTGCGGAGGCGCAAGCGGTAATCGAAGCCGCCGGCGCGATTGAACGAGTCGCCAAACTCGCGGTCGGCGTAGATCAAGCCGGCATTGGAGAGCGCGCCCAGGTCGTGGTTGAGCCGGCCCACCCAGGAGTGCGCGCGCGTGCCGAATCCGGGGTCGCCCTGGACCACCGCCTCGCCGGGACTGCGGTCGTCGACGCCCAACACTCCTACGGCCCAGCGCCCCAATTTGCCCGTAAGCCGAGCGCCGTACTGCGGCTTGACGATGTTGTTGGTGTAGTAGAGGTTGATCGGAGTCATGAAATAGCTGCTGTTCTCGATGAAGAATGGCCGCACTTCGGCGAAATAGGGTGGAAAGCGCTGGTTGGGAACTGCAGGATTGTCAATGCCGACTTGGCTGAAGTCCGGATTCACCGTGGCATCCAGCACCAGACTATTGCGCAGGATGAACTTGGAGTCGAGCCCGCCATAGCCCTGCAGATGCTTGTCTTCAAAGTACGGATCGCTGGGATTGACGGTGTTCAACTGGCGCAGGCTGCGCGCGATGGCGTACGGCTCAAGTTGCATGTTCTGCCCGCGCCCCACGTCGCTGAAGCCCTCGATTTCCATATCTTGCGAGAGGCGTCCGGCGATGTCGTGATTGCTGCGCGGCCAGAAGTCGCTCTCGTTGGTGTGCGACACGTTGCGCTGGAGGATGATGCCCCAGGTGCGCATCTCACCGGGATCGCTCTTGGCAAAGTAGAGGCTGGCGAAGGGAATGCGCATTAGCGCCACGTAGCCGGTGCGCGTGCGCTTCCCCCATGTGTCCCAAACCGTATCGAACGAGAAGTCGTACCCGCTCTGCTCGCTGTACATGGCGTCGGCCTGGATGCCCAGCGGGTTGCTGGCGAAGACGAACGCGCGGCGCTCGTCATGGAACGTATCGAGCATGACCTGGACGCTGTCATCATCGGATAGCGAGTCACGCGCCAGCATGTGCGCGCGGATCAGCCCCGGGTGCTGGTCGTTGCAGACGAAGGCGATGAAGAAGTACTCGTGAGTGTAGCCAACAAAGGCGGTGGTCGGCTCGTTGGGTGCCTTGCCGTCTTCGGGATAGCGCTGCACGAATGCGCTGATCCGTAACATCTGCTGCGCGCCGCCGCTGAGCGACGATCCCAGGAATTCTTCGAGCCTGGGCGCCGCGTCTAGCCGCGGGATGAAGACGCGCCCAGCGTGGAGCGTGACTCCGCCCTTCGGCGCCGCCGCACCGGGTGCACCGGAGGCGGTCGGAAGGGGCGCATCTGGGAGACGCGACGCAGGGGCGGCGCACAGTGTGGTGCCCAGGCACAAAACGGCCAGGACCAAAGGCAAACGTACCCCTCGGAAAACTCGAAAATCCATAGATTCAGCCAAGATTCCTGATCCTCAGTCGTTGGATTCCCCGACATGCAGCAATTCGCGGCTCGCCAGCAACCGAACTCTCCTTCCAGTTTAATTGGATCGGAGGCGCGCTGCAGGTAACGGGAAAGACTAGCTATGACGCGAGGTCCCGCGGGCTCTACCGGGGTAGTCTCACTTGCCGACATCGATGGCCAATCCCCGCGTCGTCCCAGGTAGCGAATCGGGGTGTAGGGAAGAATAACGGCCAATCTTTGATCTTATGAACGGGTTCAACTCAGAAATCGGTCCCGCAAAACGCCCCAGTGTCCAAGTGAAGTTTCGCGTGTAGGGCCGAGATTGGAAGCACGCCTCCTGCACTTCAGCACGCGCGCATTCATCTTCGCAGCAGGGCTACGTGCGGATCACTTCAGCTCCGTGGGGTTGTATTTTGCGCCTGTGCGAAGGCTATCGAGTATCTGCTGCGTGCGCGCCGGGCAAGCTCTCCCTTTGTCAGGCGTGAAGTTATCGTGCTCCGATTCGAGGAGCGGCAATGGTTCCGTGGGACCCGGGATCTGGTTCAGGGCCGTCCAAATTCCGGCGGGCGGAGAAACAGTATCGATGAAGCCCATTCCTGCCATGACCGGAGCCTTGATGTGCGAGGCGAAGTTGACGGGGTCGAAGTAGAGGCCGGTCTGCATTGCCTTGGGATTGTCTGAAGGCCAATTGGGAAAGCCGCTCTTGCGGCCGTGCAGATCCCCGTTGGTGTCCGCACCCGCAGGAACGCAGACGAGCACCGCGGTGATCTTCTCCGGGCGCAGACCCGCAAGCGCTAAACTCTGCTGGCCTCCCTGGCTCCCTCCTGTCAACACGATTGTTTTCCCATCCCAGTCTGGCCGCGTGAGTAGATAATCGAGAGCGCGCGAATCGCGCAGGTACATGTTCAGGAAGTAGGATTTTTCGCGGTCGGTGTTGCCCACCGCGACGTACGCCTTTGGAATGTCTCCGGAAGGGTCGGAGGGCAGCTTGTCGTGTGCGTCGACATCGATCACCAACCAGCCATCTGAGGCACGTTGCGCAGCCCAGTGCGGATCGAGCGCGTAAATCCCCGCATACTGCAGTTGAATGATCGCGGGGAATCGTCCTTGCCTGGCGGGCTTCGCAACATACCCGTGTACCTTCGATCCCAATGCGTCGAGTGCAAACGCGCTCTCCTCGATCCCGGGCATGTCGGACTGGATCGGTGTCTCGGTCGGGTTGATGGGAACCTTGGCCTGAGCGGCCAGTTTCCCCGCCCAGAATGCATCGACATCCGGCGGCCGCGGCGTGGACGGTTCGAGTTTGTGGGGAGCAACGGCGGCTCCAACCGCGTAAAGGCCATTGTTGCGGCCTGTATTGCCGCCGACAAACGCGGGTGCGGCGCCGGGGTTGACGTTCGTCCCAGCCGATGCGCCATGATCGTTTAACGCGTTGTCTCCCGCGAGGTTCGCGTACGGCTCAATCGCGACATAAATCATCTCCGGCTCGTCGCCGACGATTTCGATCCTGTCCTTCCCTGAACTCAGGTCGAGCTTGCCTTCCTTAAGGACGTCTTTGTTGTTGCGCCGGATCGTCCATTTATAGGCATACGTGGGCGCTGTGGGACCCGGAGAAACAATCCAGCCGACTGTATCGCCAACGTCGTACAGGCCGCTCGCGTGGTAAGGACGAAACACGAGTTGTTGCGCCGGAGCCACCGGTTGGGCGTACACGAACGACGCAAAGAGCGGCAGCAGAAGCACGAGTCGAATGGCTCGACCGAACTGACAAATACCAACGTGGCAACTCGCGCTTGGGGTCCGCCTCACACGTCCGTATTGGGCCATCACTGCCGCCATTATGCCTCCCTGCACATTGTGCTGATACTTACAACCAATGAGGATACACTGCGGGACAGCACACACGAGCGCGTAGCAGTTTGTGGAGCTATGTGCGCGAGAAGCGCAAAGCCAAGGATAGGAAGAACGGTTCCGATCTTCGCGGAGAGGTTCGTGCCCAACATCTCTTCGATGATTCCGTCTCGTCCTGAAAAACGCCTCGGGGTCCAGTAATTCGGGGCCGCGAGGCGTTTCCAGGAATGGCTCTACTTCGATTCTTTCGTAATCGCGTCCGCAGCGTTGCCGGCCACGACCCAGCTTGCCGATCCCGCCACGACCGCTTCATCCTCGAACCACAGAAATCCAAAGTCGTCGATGCACTCAGGAAAATCCGGCTTGATGATGACGTATCCCGGAATCACTGCGCCTGGAATGTACGCGTTGTCGGCGCGATTATTGCTGTACGTCTTCATCTTCGAGACCGTACCCACGCCAGCCACATACGATGTGCTCGATACCGGGTGCGTGCCGAGAATGTAATTGACGGCACGGAGCGTATATTCGGGGCCCACAAGATCAGGAAATGTCTTGTGCAGAAAGTACATTCGGATGGCCATGTCAACCACGGCGCCCGATCCGCCCCACGTGCCCAGGCTCGGCGGCACGCCGAACGGAGTGGCATCCAACTGCTTGTCCAACCCCGCCATGTAGGTCTTCACCGCTTCCCGCATTTGATCCTTCGCGCTCGCGTCGAGATATGGCAGGGCGCGCACTGCCGTCCAACCACGAAGGCCCATCTGCTGCGGAGTGATCATCTGAGGGAACAACTCCTTCAGACGGGACTTGTAGGGCTCGGCTCCGTTCGTTGCGATGGTCAATTCCAAAGCTGCAGCCCAGTCGAGTCCGGTGTTAAACCCGCCACGCGCTGCGCCTGCCGGCGGAGCTGCCGGTGCGCTCGTCGTGCCAGAACCTGCCGGAGCACTCGCGTTCTGACGGCCAGACACCACACCCTGCGACGCAGCCAGCACACCACCCGGAGGAGCGCCCGCCGGAGCCGCTCCGCCAAAGCCGCCGCCCGAGGGAAAAGGCGTTGGGTGAGCCTTCTCGTCGTTCCATGCTTTGATCGCGGTCTCGAGGCAGTCTTTCGCTAACGCGTCATCCCACCCCTTCAGCACATCGGCCGCGGCCGCCAGCGCCGCAATACCGTTCCACTGGAAAAACGGATTCGTCGAAGTAAAAATCCAGCGGTCGTCCGGCTTGCCTGAGTAGTCACCCTTTACTTCATTCGGACCGAGCGTCGGGTTGTAGATGCGTCCGTCGGTTTTCGACGCGCCGTCGCCCAGGTGCGTATATTGGCGCAGATCCGGTTCGTGCGTGCCGCGGATCGCGTGCCCAATATTGTGGTACTGCGCCAAAATGAGCAGCGCGCCGTGCCTCACTTGCTCCACCGTGTCCGGCACGCCATCGGGACGGTGCATCTCAACCTCACGCGCCGTTTCATCCACCGTGAGCTCGTCGTATTTAAGATTGAATTCGCGATACGCCAGCGCCAGGCTCTGAATCACATTCAGCTGCGCGGGTTCTTCCAGATCGTAGTCGCCGGCGTCGTACCATCCCCCCACATTCATCCCAGGAATGTGGTCACCGCCTTTGTACTTCCCGTCCGTTGCCGTAGCCTGATTCCAGCCGTCGAATTGTTCTCCAACCACTGGCGCCATGCGGCCATCATCCAGGTGCGATGCGCCGTGCCATATCCGGTACCCCTCGCGCACAGAGACATGATCCATCTGCTCAGCCAGGTGATGGTCAAGGCTGTCCTGCCAGATTTTCGCGTACGCGCCTTTTGAGATGGGGAAAGGGGGCGTGCGCTGGCCCGCGTACTCAATGACGTAAAGGCCAGGGTCTTTCACCGCCGTGAAGTCGAATTTCGAATAGACGTACCGCAACCACGGCGTCGAAGGCGTGATCGGGCCCTCGAACGCCTCCTTGTACGATCCGTCCTCCGTCAGGCGAAGCACCTTGGCCCTCTTCGGCCCTTCGTACTTCGGGTCGAGCTCAATTACCGCCGTCTTTGAGAATTCCGGCGCATAACCCACCTGGCTGTGCGCAATCATCGGCGGCCGCGTCCAGTTCGGAATCACATCCGGCCGGATGTGCCACACAATTGCGTTTGTGGTCTTACCCGAAGGGATCAGCGAACGCAACACGAACCAGCCGTTCTGCGCGCGGTTGCGTCCATCGAACAACATCAGGTCACCTGTGTCCGAAACCACACTCACGCGCGCCAGCGCGTCGTCCACACCCAGCGTGATGCTCCTGCCTTCGGCGAAGGGTAGCGGCTGAGTGTAGCCCTTGGCCTTATCCCAATCCTCCAGGTAGTACGCCTTTTTCGGTTCATCAGCCAGCGGCAACACCTTCACCATCTCATCGTCTGGCGTTCGCGGAAAAATTCCTGCTTTGCTCCCGTCCACCAGGTAAGCCTTGCCCATGTAAATGGAGGGCAGAAACTCCAGGTTGAAGCCCGCGCGCCCCGCCAGTTTCTCCGGCAGCGGCTTATCGAGATTGATGGTCACCTTCACGCCGCCCGGTTCCGCAGCTACTTCTAGGGTGTAGCTCAAATCGAAGGTCGGGAAAGCGAGGCTGGCGATGAGCCGGTTGTTCGCCTTATCGGCCTGACGCCCCTTGAGGGTTGCCACCAGGTCCCACTGCTCGGGCGTTGGCATCAGGCGTACATCGCCATTCGTAGCGATACGCTGGCCGTGGAGAATCATCTCCATGGCGGTGTTCTTCTGGTCTACGAAAACGGGATGGTACGTGCTGTCGTAAAGAAATACGCTAAAACCTTGGGTATCGAGATAATTCTTGTCAGTCACCTTCATGGCAAAATCGGCGCCGAACATGCTTGCGCTTGAGGTCAGGGCCAACAGGAGACACACTTCGATTCGGGTAAGCATAGGTTTAGAATAGACCGCTCCTTTGCCTCAACCTAACATGGCATGCTCACCCCTGGGCGACATTTGTTTCCAGGATTACTCCCGGCAAACGCCCATTGCGCCGGTGATTATCGATCCCAGTCTTGGTCACGAGATTCCATGACACTGGCCGACATTTCGGTACCGATCCTGCGCTACCTCTGCAACCGCTAAAAATTGAACGAGACCTGAAGGTCGATGCTGCGATTGGATGCGGACGAGGAGAAGAAGCCTCCAGAGAGCGCATTCGATTTGCCAAAGAGGGGCGACTCGAGAACACCGACCGGCTGGGCGAGATTGACGTTGTTGAGAACATTTCTTGCCATCGCCGTGAAGTTGAGCGAGTAACGGCGGGTAGCTGCCTGATCGAGGCGTGGCGGACCGCCACTGCCACTGAGCCCGCCGGGGCCAAGTCCACCGCCGCCTCCACCGGGACCACCTCCTGAACCGCCAGGTCCACCGGGGCCTCCCGGGCCGGCGGACATGGCATTAGCTGTTCCCGTGACCTTGGGACCGATGCCGATTGACTTGCTCACCCGGAGGTTCATGCTGAACTGGCTAGGGCCGGTGCCGACGTTATAGGGAATGCGGGTCTGATCCCATGCAGGGTTGAGATCGAATGTGCCGTAGGAGGTCTTCAAAATGTCGGTGCTGGCGCCGGTGGCATACGCGGGACGGTCGTTGAACTGGTTGTCGCCGTTGAGATCCTGGCCGATGGTGATATTGAAAGGCGCGCCGGAGTTGGTGACCAGCATGGGGCTGATGGAGACGCCGAATGGCGCCTGGAGATTGCCGCCGAGCAGGAAACGGTTGCGGACATCGAAGCTGGCGCGGCCGTAGTCGGCGCTCGGATCGGTCTGGTTGGTCGGGAAGTAACTGGCGCCCGATGTATCAGCATTCGCGAAGTTGAGCATGTAGAAGCCAAAGAGCGAGATGCGTTTGGCGCGGACGGTGTAGTTGAGCATGAGCTGGTTCTGGTGGTATACGCCGCCCGACTGGTACTGATAAATGTTTTCATTGATGCCGCTGGGGCGCGTGCCAGTGCCTGTGACGGCGTCGTAGGTGGACGGGATGAATGCGTTGATGTTGTCGGTGTAGTCCTGATGCACGCCGTGCGAGTTGATGAAGGTGGCTGCGAGCGTGGCGACTTTGCCGAACTGGTGCTCTACGCCGATGGCCGCCTGCATGTTGACTGAAGCCTTGAGATTGGGCGCGATAGTGTAGATGGTGCTTGCTGAGGTGCTGCTTGCGGCCAGCTGCGACGCCGACGGAGCGTTCTGGTAGAACGTCGGGGCCTTGATGACGTACTGCTGTTGCGTGATGCCGTTCTGGCGAATGGATTGAAGGATGTTGCTTTCCGTGAAGCGATCGAAGAACCATCCATAGCCGCCGCGAACCACGGTCTTGGCTGCGGTGGTTCCATGCGCGCCGGGCGCCCATGCGAAGGAGAACCGCGGAGCCCAGTCGGCGTGGTCGCCGATGTCGTTTTGCGACTCGTAGCGGAGGCCGTAACTCAGCGTGAGGTTGGGGCGTAACTTGAAGTCGTCCTGGAAGAAGAGGCCGGCGTCGAAGTAGTTGACGGCGGCTGAGCCTTTTCCGGCGGTGACGTCGTATTCGGTAGGAGTGTTGGCCTTGTAGGCGTCGAGCGAGGAGTAGATGTACTGGCCGTTGAAGCCTGCGGTTGAGTAGCTGGCGTCGCGCGTGAAGCGGAGCCGAGTGCCGAAGTTGATGGCGTGCGCGCCCTTGCTGACGATGGTGTCGTTCTGCAGTTCGAATTTGTTCTGATTGTCGCGGCTTACGCCCATGCTGTTGCCGCCGCCGGTGAAGGCTCCCTGCACGGTGACGGTGGGATCGGTGCTCTGGGCGATCTGACTGTTGCGGTCGCCGGTGAATTGGAAGCGCGTTTCATTGACGACGTGGTCGCTGAGAACTTGTGTGTCGCTGAGCTGCACGGTATTTTCAGTGCCGGATGTGTTGTACGCCTGGCTCTGCAGGGCGAACAGCGATACACCGCTGTTGGCGGCCGTCTGGCGGTCGAGCGAATAGCGGACGGTGAGAGTGTTTTTAGATCCCAGTTGAAAGTCGAAACGCGGGCTGAGGTCGAGGCGCGTTTGCGGATTGGCGACTGCCACGGAGTAGTTGTAGGGGTTGCCGGAGGAGTCGAGCAACTCGGCGTTGATGATGGAGTTGGACTGATTGTCGCGGCGGAAGACGCTGCCGAACCACGAGCTGGTTTTGGAAAGCGCGCCGCCGGCGTTGCCCATCAGGAACGTGGAGTAATAGGCAGGTTCGCTGCTCACGAAGGGGTTGAGCGAGTTGAATGCGGAGTCGTTGCCGCTCATTATGAAGGAGCCGTGCAACTTGTCGGTGCCGGGCTTGGTGAGGATTTCGATGCGCCCATAGCCCAGCTTGTCGTACTGCGCCGCGAAGGGATTCTGATTGATGCGGATTTCGCGGATGGACGACTTGGGTGGGAGCTGTCCGCCGGTGAAGCCGTCGATATAAATCTGTCCGCCATTGGGACCGGCGGCCGCGCCGGCCAGAGCGGTGAGCTCGCTTTGCAGCTCATCCGGATCGTCGGAGAGCGCATCGAGATCTTTTCCCTTGATCACGAGAGAGCTGGCGTTGTTGTCGGCGCTGGTGTCGACGCTCATGCCCTGGTCGCTGACCGTAACACTTTGCGTTTCGACGGGGAGTTTGAGGGCGATGTTCTGGAGGACGCTCTTGCCGGAGACGACCTGGACCGCAAGCGGATCGAAGGGAGCGAAGCCCTCGGCGGAGACGGAGATGGTGTAGCTGCCAAGCTCGACACTTTCGAAGACGAACGCGCCATCTCCGCCACTGAGGGCAAACTTTGAGGCGCCGCTCTGGCTGGTGAGCGTGATAGTTGCCGCCGGAACGACCGCACCGGAGGGATCAGCCACAGTGCCGTGAATGCTGCCCGTCGGGGCCTGCGCAGTAGAGGAAAACGCCCCGCTGAGGAGAAGCAGGAAGGCTAGTAGGCTGAGAATAATTCTGTTTGTCATGATGAGTCCTTTCGACGCCAACAAGAACTTACATATTCAGGAGACGACGAAGGACGCGGCCGTGCGGTCACAAAGGGTAAAGCTGTGTAACGAAGTGTCGCCGGGGCTGTGACCATTTGTTACATTTCCGGCATTCCAGCTCGGCGAGAAGGGCGTAGGCTTAGTGCGAGGGCTTACGGGACCAACGTGGAAGACATTCTTCTGATTGACGATGACGTTGAACTCTGCTCGATGCTGACCGAATACATGGGGCGCAATGGGTTCCGGATCACGGCCGTGCATCGAGGGGATACGGGACTGAAGACAGCTCTGGAACAACCGTTCGCGATGATTCTGTTGGACGTGATGCTGCCGGGACTGGACGGGTTTGAGGTGCTGCGGCGGATGAGGGCCTCGTCGGCGGTAGGCGTGCTGCTACTGACGGCGCGTGGCGAAGATGTGGACCGCATCGTGGGGCTGGAGATCGGCGCCGACGATTATCTTTCAAAGCCGTTCAATCCGCGGGAACTGCTGGCGAGGGTGCGTGCGATTTTGCGCAGGAGCGCCGGGTCGCAAGAAAAGCGAGAACAGACGGTGCTGCGCGCCGATGGGCTTGAACTGAACCTGGCTGCCCGGACGGTACTGCAAAACGGAAAGAAGATTGAACTGACGGATGTGGAGTTTGGGCTGCTGGAAGCATTGATGCGCTCTCCGGGAAAAGTGGTGACGCGTGAGGATATCTCAGAGAACGTGCTGGGGCGCAAGTTTCACCCTTTCGACCGCAGCCTGGATATGCATGTAAGCCGCTTACGGCGAAAGCTGAGCGGGAAGGATGCGACTGAAGAGCTGGTGAAGACAATTCGCGGAACCGGCTATCAGCTCGCGGTAAACTCCGATCCGCCTGTGGCAAAGGACTAAACGATGCGCGGCCTCTTCTTTAAAGTATTCATCATTTTCTGGATTGCGCAGAGCCTGATCTTCGTGATATCGACGGCGCTGATCGTGCGGCGTCACTTCGAGGGTCCGGATGCGCAGTTCGACATGCTCGACAGCACTTTGCTTAATGATGGTAAAAGCGCGGCGGCGGCCTGGGAAAAAGGCGCCTGCGCCGCGCTGCAGGCTTACGGGGCGGGCATTGCACAGACCGTGGCTCTGGAGGACGCGGCGGGACAGGTTCTGTGCAAACCGGCGGGAATGGAAGGGCTGCAAACCAACGAGGGCATGCCGGGGCGCATTCTTGGAAGCCAGGTTGGACAGCAGTACATCTGGAGGGTTCCGATTGTCTCGGCCAGCGGGAAGCAGTATGTGTTTCTGCTGAGCTGGCCGCATGTGCCGCGCAGTCCGAACTTGTCGCAGGATCTTTTGCGCTTCGCGTTTCCGCAGTTGCCGGTGGCGATTGTGGTGGGGGGCCTGACGACGTTTGCGCTGGTACTGCTGTTTACGCGCCCGGTGATCAGGCTCAGAAAGGCTGCGCGTGAACTGGCGATGGGCAAGCTGAATGCCCGTGTGGCGTGGCCAAGATCGCAGGCGGCTATCTTTGCCGGCGATGAGATTGACGCTCTGATGCACGACTTCAATCACATGGCGGAGCGGCTGGAGTCGCTGGTAGATGCGCAGAAGCTGCTGCTGCGGGACGTATCGCACGAGCTGCGATCGCCATTGGCGAGGCTCAGCGTGGCGCTGGAGCTGGCGCGCGAGGATGCCGAGCCGACAAGGGCAGCGCATCTGGACCGGATCGAGCGGGAAACGGAGCGGCTAAATCTTCTGATTGGGCAACTGCTGAGCTTGTCGTCGATGGAGGCGCTGGAAAGGGTTGAGAATTTTGAGCCGCTTTCATTGAACCGCCTAGTTGAGCGCATCATTCCCGACGCGGAGTACGAGGCGCAGCAGCGGCAGTGTTCACTGGCTTTTCATGCGGACGTCGAATGCCAAATTGCAGGGAACGAGGAGTTGTTGTACAGAGCGGTTGAGAACGTGGTGCGCAATGCTATTCGTTATACGGGAAGTGGGACAGAGGTTGAGATCCGGTTGAAGATGGGGACTGCGCATGGAAGGCCTCAGGCGGAAATTGAGGTGAGCGATCGTGGGCCGGGGATTCCGGAGAGCCAGCTGAATGCGATTTTCAGGCCGTTTTACCGCGTGGACTATGCGCGCAGTCCCGACACAGGCGGGTTTGGTGTTGGGCTTGCGATTGCGGAGCGGGCAGTGCGGCTGCACCACGGAGAACTGAGTGCCGTGAACCGGA
The DNA here is from genome assembly GCA_003133425.1 of Acidobacteriaceae bacterium. Next base: position 374 of record PKXI01000399.1, on the reverse strand, counting down.
AGGGCGGCGGCGCGACCATTCGGATGACTCTCCCCACAATCGAGACGAATCCTGAAGGCGAGCGGCCCGGCCCATAGCTCGCAGCTCGAGCACGAACCTGAGAGCCCAGGGTTTCGATTCTGAGACTTGGGACACAAGGGCCCCTGTCCTCAAGTTCTATGGAACCTTCAATTACTCTGGTTAAGAAATCCCAATGCGCATTTCGTGCGTCCGATCAGTAACGGCAAAACGTTAGGTTCCTATCGGGACTGCCCCGGCACGACACTGGTGGTGTGTCCCAAGACTGTTGGCCGGGGCAGTTTCGACGGGGTCGTTTGAAGTAAGTCGCTGGCGTTTGCGACGGACGCGGTGATCTAGCTATGGGATTTCAATGG
>PKXI01000119.1 GCA_003133425.1 Acidobacteriaceae bacterium | reverse complement strand
CTAAACCAACTACCTGAGTCGGCAAAACATGAGCATCAAAGCCTGAGCCCGACCATTGGTCGGGCTCAGGCTTTGACTCGAATGCTTATAAGCGACAAATGAGAAGCTCGCGTTCGTACACCATTTCAGGCGGCAGATGGTCGTGCAGATCTATAAATAGCTCCTCATGTCCCATCAATTCGCTTCGCCATGCAGTGCGTTCCACTTCCTGCAACCGGTCGAATTTTTCGTGCGCAAAGTTGAGCCCTGCCCATTCGATGTCTTCGTAGTAAGGAGTCCACCCAATCGGTGTTTCCTTGCCCTGGGCGCGTCCATGTGCACGGTCGACAATCCACTTGAGCACGCGCATGTTCTCGCTGAAGCCGGGCCAGAGAAACTTCCCGTTTTCGTCTTTGCGGAACCAATTCACATGGAAGATGCGCGGCGTGGAACTCAGTGCACGCTGCATTTTGATCCAGTGCCGGAAGTAGTCGCCCATGTGATAACCGCAAAACGGCAGCATGGCCATCGGGTCGCGCCGAACTTTGCCGACGGCCCCAGCCGCAGCTGCCGTGGTCTCTGAGCCCATCGTCGCGCCAACGTAGACGCCCGCACTCCAGTTAAATGCTTGATACACAAGCGGCATCGTTGTCGAGCGCCGGCCACCGAAGATGATCGCGCTGATCGGCACGCCCGAAGGGTCTTCCCATGCAGCATCTATCGACGGACACTGCGAGGCTGGAACAGTGAAGCGGCCATTCGGGTGCGCCGCCGGCTTCCCGGTGTCCTTGCCAATCTTGGGAGTCCAGCGCTCGCCGCGCCAGTCAAGGCACTCGTCGGGCGGATCGTCCGTCATGCCTTCCCACCACACGCCGCCTTCGGGTGTTAGCGCCACATTGGTGAAGATCGTGTTCTTGCGTACCATCGCAATTGCATTAGGATTCGTCTTTGCGCCTGTGCCTGCTGCAACACCGAAGAACCCGGCTTCAGGATTGATCGCTCTCAGTTGACCCTTTGCATCCGGCTTGATCCAGGCAATGTCGTCTCCAACAGTCCACACCTTCCAACCATCAAAGCCTTTCGGCGGCACCATCATCGCAAAGTTTGTCTTGCCGCAGGCAGAAGGAAAGGCCGCCGCAACATAAGTCTTTTCACCCTGTGGCGCCTCGACACCGAGAATCAGCATGTGCTCGGCCATCCAACCCTCGTCGCGCGCGATATTCGACGCAATGCGCAGTGCGAAGCACTTCTTGCCCAGGAGCGCATTGCCGCCGTAGCCCGAACCATAACTCCATATCTCGCGCGTCTCAGGAAAATGCACAATGTACTTCTCGTCGTTGCAGGGCCACGGCACATCCTTCTGGCCTGGCGCAAGGGGAGCGCCCACAGTGTGCATGCAAGGCACCACGCGCTTCTCATCCTTGTCGATCTCGGCCAGCACCGGCAATCCGATGCGCGCCATGATGCGCATACTCACCACAACGTATGGAGAGTCGGTCAGCTGCACGCCGATCTGCGACATCGGAGATCCAATCGGCCCCATGCTGAAGGCCAGCGCATACATCGTTCGACCACGCATGCAACCGCGGAAAAGCCCTTTCAGCTTGCGCCGCATCGCATACGGTTCTTCCCAGTTGTTGGTCGGCCCGGCATTATCTTTTGAAAGCGAGCAGATGAAAGTGCGTTCTTCCACGCGAGCCACATCCCGCGGATCCGAGCGAGCGTAAAAGCTTCGCGGCCACAGCTTCTCATTCAATCGTGTGAAAGTACCCGAGGCGACCATCTCGCTGCAAAGCTTGTCGTACTCCTCTTGGCTGCCGTCCACCCAGCGAACAGCTGCAGGCTGGGTCAGATCTGCCATCTTCTCCACCCAGCGGATCAAGTGCTTGTTTCTGGTGGGCAATCGCACGCTGTCCGCGCCCTTGGGTTTATTTGCCATTGAGCAGGTTTAATCCTTTCTTAAAGGCAGTACGCCATTAATTGATTCACATTCCCCATGTTCAGTTCAGAGCAGTTGGTTGTCAACGAAAACGGAACGGAGCATCCAGAACATGAGGGGTGGTGTTCGGGTATCGGTGATTGGTTTCTTTCTTAAAGCTGCAAGCCCGGCAGTCTTGACACTTACGCGTTCCCGCCCCTGCGGGTTAGTGTGGGTTTTGTTGCCGTTTTCCAGGGCGCGAATTCAGGAGCTGTTATATTGCAGAGTACGATTTTCACCTCGAAGCGTCAATCCTCCTGGAGCTCCGTAGCTTCCCGCCCCCCCAAAGTTGCCGCGAATTATGGCAGACATCAATCACCAGACATTCGACTCCAATTCCCATCTCGTCGCACCCCTCAAGAGTTTCGACTATATTGGTTTGGTTGGTCGCAAGTACGTGCCGGGCTTCTCGTAAGTCAAAGTGGAGGTTGGCAGACTAGATCATCAGGCGAAAGCCCTCAATTAGGAGATTACATAATGCAAACGAACCGCCGCAATTTCATCGCCACCGCTCTTGCCGGCGGCGCAGCAGCAGCCGCTCTTCCCTTCCAGGCGCGTGCACAGTTTCTCAACGCCCCCCGGCACGGACTCCCCGGTACGCTCCAGGAGCGCTTCGCCAAGCTCGATGCCATTCTCAAAGAACCCGTTTTCAAGCGCGAACTCTTCCCCGATCCCGTCATCATTCAGAGCATTGAACTGCTTCGCAACAAAAAGGAATACCTCTGCCGCGTTCGCTCCACCGACGGACACGAAGGCATCTCCGTCTCGAATGCGCAGCAAATGGCGGCCCTTTACCCCATGTTCGTAAAGCGCATCGCTCCCTACTTTATCGGCAAGGATGCGCGCGACATCGAGCAGTTGATTCCCGCCGCTACCGTCTACGAGAGCAACTACAAAGCGCAGGGCCTCGCCATCTGGGTCCCCATTGCCACCATTGAGTTTGCCATCCTCGATATGTTCGGCAAAATGTCCAATCGTTCCATTGGCCTGCTCATCAGCGATAAAATCCATAATCCCAGCATCTCCGTCTACCAGGCCAACGGTGAGCGCGACATTACCGCCGAAGAAACAATCGAACACCTCAAGCGCGACGTAGCCATCTCCAACGCCAAAGCCATCAAGTTCAAAGTAGGCGGCCGCATGAGCCACGTTGAAACCCCTCCCGGCCGAAGCGAGAAGCTCATTCCACTTGTCCGCAAAACCTTTGGCGATCAGATGATCATCTCCGCCGACTCCAACGGTTCCTACACCGCCGCCCAGGCCATCCCCATCGGCAAGCTCATGCAGGAGTACAAGTACGCCTTCTACGAAGAGCCCGTCCCGTTCGACTGGTACGAAGAAACCAAACAGGTTGCTGACGCCCTCGAAATACCCATCGCCGGCGGGGAGCAGGAGCCCAGCACACACAACTTCCGCTGGCTCGTCGCCAACGGCGCTCTCTCCATCGTCCAGCCGGATATGTTCTACTTCGGCGGCATGGTGCGTTGCGTGCAGGTCGCCCGAATGGCCAATGCCTTCGGCAAGCAGTGCATCCCGCACATCTCTTCAACCGGCCTGGGCTACGTCTACATGATGCATTTCGTCTCCTCCATCCCCAACTCCGGCCCCTTCCACGAGTTCAAGGAGTTCAACAACGAACTCCCGTACCACTGCCCCACCTCGAGCCTTCGCAGCGACAGCAACGGAGTTATCCAGGTTCCCAGCGGTCCCGGCTTCGGCGTCGATATCGACCCGGACTTCATTAAGAAAGCCGTCGTCGTTACCGCCTGACGCCCTCATGCCTGTGGCGTCTTTCCCGTTGACGCCGCAGGCAACCCACCTTCCCGCAACCCCCCGGAGATACAAACACCATGAAGGCCTTCTTGCTCGCCCTTGCCATCGCCCTGCCCGCAACCGCCGCCATTTCCCAAAGCAGCGCCATCACCGTCTGGCCCAAAGGCATGCCGCCCGGCGGAATCACGCAGAAAGTGGACTTCGGCAACCACCTGCTTGAGATCATCCACCGCGAAAAGGACGGCCGTGCCGAGCTACACAAGACCAAGGCCGATGTCATGGTTATTCAGTCCGGAACCGCCGCAATCGTCTGGGGTGGAGATGTCATTGATCCCGCCCCTACGGCACCCAACGAGATCCAGGGCTCTGGCATCAAAGGTGGCCAAAAACAGGAAGTCGGCCCCGGCGACGTCATCGAAATCCCCGCCGGAATCCCGCACCAGTTCATCCTCGCCCCCGGAACGCAGATTACCTACCTCGTTGTAAAAGTCGTCCAGCCCTGACCGGCCTCAGGTGCCTGTCGCCCGCGTTCAACCCGGTCCGCGGGCGCGCGTCCTTTGGTTCTGTGCCCGTATATAACCGCTCCGATCGGCCCTCAGAGTAGTCCATTTTCCCCAGTCTCTGACAAACCCTTGACGCAGTGCATACGTGCGCATAACCCCCGTCCCAACCAGATACAAGTGGTAAGTCTCTCAAGAAAAACGCTTTAGCCGTATAGACGCTCTTCCGCAACATCAATACCCTGCCGGCACTTTCACCGCAGCCATCGGCCAATCCAAAACAAGAATTCGCTGTCCTTGGAGGCTGCTTGATCCCTTCAATTTTTCAATGGTATGACAGGCGGACAGGCATGCCATCTTTCCGCTTGACAGTCGTTTCTTGAGGTGCGTATAAAGTTCTCGCAACTCATGTTGTGTTCTTTTTCCAGTCTTCAAATGATCGCCCCCGTAAGTCCTGACAGATTCCTCGATCGATCACACTCCGGAATTTGATGCCTGGAAGAGACATCTGGTCTACGAATGGCATCCAAGTTTGCCGTAGGCCAATCGCTGAGGTCCCAGTGGGAATGTTCCTGGAAACCACTGGATTCCCTCCCGTGCGCAACGCTCCAGGTCTGGCCGTGCGCTACCTGGTCCGCCGCGAGTAATGCGCTGAAGGCAACAATCAAATCGAAAACACGACTCAACAGACCACTGCAATCTGTACCGGAGGCGAACAAATGGTTATTTCCAAAGTGGCAAAGTGGATTTCGGCAATCTGCCTGGTCCTTTTACTGCACAATGCCGGCTTCGCACAATCGGTCAATAATGCACAGATTCATGGCACGGTGCTCGATCAATCCGGGGCTGCGGTAGTGGGCGCCAAGATCACTGCAACGCAGAAGGAAACGGGCCAGGTCCAGACCACGGTAAGCGGTGCGGATGGGTCCTTCGTACTGCCAGGACTTCCCGTCGGCGGCTATTCGCTGCAAGTCACCGCCAACGGATTCAGAAAATATACCCAAACCGGCCTCGTCTTGCAGGTCGGACAAAATGTCCAGGTCAATGTCCCGCTCACCGTCGGCAGCGTCTCCCAGGAAGTCCAGGTCTCCGCAGATGCAGCCATGGTCGAGACCCAGGACACATCGATCTCTGAAGTCATTGACCACCAGCGCATCGTTGATCTTCCACTGAACGGACGCCAGGCAACCGATCTGATTCTGCTCTCCGGCGGCGCTGCCATGCCGCCCAACGCCGCCAGCCGTGTCGTTACCACCCACGACTATGTCAACTCCGTTGGCGTCTCAGTCTCGGGCGGCCAGATCAACGGCAACAACTACCTGCTCGATGGCGGAGACAATAACGACTCGCACTCCAACATCAACATGCCGTTCCCCTTCCCTGACGCCCTGCAGGAATTCAACGTGCAGACCAATGGCATCTCGGCCCGGTACGGACTGCATCCCGGCTCAGTAATCAACGTCGTCACAAAGCAAGGGGGCAACGGCTACCACGGTGACCTGTTTGAATTTGTGCGCACGCCATCCCTCAATGCGCAGAATTTCTTTGCCACGCCGACCAGCAGGGATGCGCTTCACCGCAATCAGTTTGGCGGAACAGTTGGCGGCCCCATCGTGAAAGACAAGCTTTTCGGCTTCGGCGGCTACCAGGGAACCATTATTCGCAATGTGTCGGGAGCAAATATCGTTTACGTGCCAACGCAAGCAGTTATGAACGGCGACTGGTCCGCGATCGAGAACGGCAATGCGGCTAACGGCACTGTATGCCAAACCGGCGGCAGACAGTTGGTGCATCCCGGTACCACGACACCTTATACCGGCAACCAGATCCCAACGTCTTCCTATAGTGCCCCGGCTCTGGCCTACCTTAAACTCATACCGGTTTCAACCGATCCGTGCGGAAAGTTGACCTATCCGGCATCCAATCCAAGCAATGAATATCAGGACGTGGCCCGCGTAGATTGGGTGCGGACTCCGAAGAATACGATCTTTGGACGTTATTTCATTCTGGATTACGCGAATCCAGCGGTGTACACAACTAACCTGCTGACCTTGACTCGTCCCGCTCTCCTTGACCGCTCACAGTCAGTCGTGATCGGCGACCAGATGACGATTTCTCCGACAATCATCAACTCGATCCACTTCACCTACGCGCGCCTGGCGATCCACCGCTCCGACCCGTCTAATATGCCGAGCCCCACCCAGGTAGGCATCAATATCTACGACGCCGCACCAAACTTCTCTTACATCACACTTTCGAATTACTTCAGCATCGGTGGCGGATCCAATGCTCCGGCAAAATTTGTCCGGAACCAGTATCAATGGTCCGACGACACTGACTGGATCAAGGGCAAACACCACTTCAGCTTCGGCGCGGAGAACATTATCGGCCAGATGTATCAGAGCAACGTCTACGATTCCAATGGCCTCTTCACTTTCAACGCTTCGCTGACAAAGGACGCTCTTGCCGACTTCCTCACGGGAAGTCTCGATTCATTCACGGATACTGGCCAGCAGGTGAGCAACTCTTACGGGAAGTACATCGCCGCATACTTTGAAGACGACTTTCAAATGACAAAGAATCTCAACGTCCACGGCGGAGTGCGCTGGGAGCCCTCCCTTCCCGAGACACAGCAATACAACGAAGGCGATCACATTGACTTCCCCGCATTTACTGCGGGTACAGTCTCCACGGTATTTCCGAAAGCGCCTCCGGGAGTTTTCTTCTACGGAGATAAGGGAATTCCAAAAGGCTACGCGAATGGCAGCTACGACGACTTTGCTCCACGGATCGGCCTTGCCTGGGATCCCACGGGACAAGGCAAAGAAAGCATTCGCAGTTCGTACGGAATCTTCTTTGATCAGCCCGAAACATTCACAGACTCCGCTTTCAGTCTCGCGCCTCCCTGGGCAAATGGGCTCACATTGACGACGCCTGCGGGCGGATTCACCAATCCGTTCCAGGGAGTTGCGGGTGGTAACCCGTTTCCAAACCCGTTTCCGCCTACCACGAATGCTTCGTTCAACCAGAACGGGACCTATGTCAACCTTCCGCTCAGCCTTCATCATCCCTACATGCAGCAATGGGATCTGAGTCTGGAGCGCCAGTTCGGAGGAGACTGGGCCATCACGGCCAGCTACATCGGCAACAAGGCCACACACCTTCGCTCAGGGTATGAACAGAATGCTCCCCAAAATATCGCGGGGGCCACCACGAAGAATGAGCCGGCTCGCCGAATCCTGTCGCAGATTAATGCGGCTAATGGCGCTTACTATTCCACCATCACAATGATGAACGATGGCGTGAATACCACCTACAACGCGCTGCAGGTTTCAGCTCGGCATCGCTTGAGCCATGGCTACACCTTGCTGTACAACTACACGTACTCTCATTGCCTCCAGGATACGGAGACGATTGGCAATAAACTGCAGGGCAACACACAGACCAACCCTACCAACATGAGATTTGACTACGGTCCGTGCGACTACGACTTGCGCCAAAACATGAACGCGTCGTTTGTCTACCAGGGCTTCAACTTCACGAACCAAATGCTCAACCTGATTGCCGGTGGATGGTCGCCGTCCTTTCTGGTTTCGTACAACAATGGTTTCCCGTTCTCACCGCTGACTGGCTCAGACGCTTCTCTAACTGGAATCGGCCTGGATCGTCCAAATGCCGTCGCAGGTGTAAGTCCGTATGTAAAGAACACAACGCCTGGTGTCATGCAGTGGGTCACCAAGACTGCCTTCGCTGCAAACGGCGCAGGGACCTTTGGAACCACCGGCATGAACTCCCTTCTGGGGCCGCATTACATCAACTCCGATGTAAGCATCAGGAAGCTCTTCAGAACCTTCAGAGAACAGAACCTGGAGCTTCGGTTCGAGTTCTTCAACATCTTCAATCACCCAAACCTCTCCTTGCCCGTCAACTCGTTTACTTCATCGGGTTTCGGTCAGATCCAAGCCGCGAATCCCCCGCGCATTATGCAGTTGGCGGGTAAGTACACTTTCTAACCAGTTGCCTCCTTGATTAGCTCCTCGGGAACTGTTCTCCGCAATTTGGGGAACAGAACCCGGGGAGGTCTTTTTTTCTCACCGCTCTCATCAAATAAGGACCAGATCATGAATCTCGACATCTCGCGGCGGCGATTCGTCCAATTCCTGGCAGCACTCTCGGCTGCAGGAAGCTCGCACCTGAAGGCCCAGACCAAAGCGCCACGTCCGTCCAATTCCTACGCCACCAGGAATCGGAAGAATCTCGTCGGGACGCAAGTCAAGGCTTACGCCTGGCAGGATGAAGGTATAGATAAGCTCCTCGACAACCTTCAGCAAAAAGGAAATGTCAACACAGCCTTTGCTTTCACGTTCCTATCTGAGCCCACCGATGCCAGCGGACGCATTCCACTCCCCGACCATGGCACTTATTCAAAGGCCAACCCTGAAATCGGCGGCGCATTCTACGACTACGATCAGAAATACTTTCAAAATACGACCCTCAGGGATTTTCACGCATCCACCAAATTCAATGTCATCAGTGAAGTCGCGCCAAAGATGAAGGTGCGGGGCATGGACTTTTTTGCATGGGACTACAACAACACCAATGCAAATATGATGCGGCTGATTCCCGGATTCACTGAAGTGGCCGAGATTGATGTCTATGGGAAACGTACCGACAGCGCCTGCTGGAATCATCCCAACTATCGCGCACAGCTGACAGGCAGAATCGAATCCTATCTCTCCGGCTACCCCGGCGAAGTCGATGGAATTATCTGGGGCTGTGAGCGCATGGGCCCTCTGGACAATATGATCGGCGGCGGCTGGGCCACAACCGGCATCTCCTGTTTCTGCAGTTATTGCCGCGCCAAGGCGCGAGACCGCGACATCTCTGTCGAAAGAGCACGGCAAGGGTTTATCAAACTGGACAAATTGTTCCAGGCAGCGGATTCGCGGCAGCGGCCCACCGATGGCTACTTCGTCACTTTCTGGAGAATCCTGCTCGAGTACCCTGAGATTTTGGCCTGGCACACCCTCTGGAACGACAGTTATCACGAGATTCGCGCGGAGTTATACGGCACCGCAAAAGCTATCGCACCCCAGAAACCTTTTGGCTTCCATATTGTGCAGAACGTGACCTTCAGCCCTTTCTACAGTGCGGTTGATGACTACGCGAAAATCAAGAACTATACCGACTTCGTCAAGATCGCGAGTTACAACAACGCTGGCGGCGGACGAATGAAAGGTTTCGTCAACAGGTTATGTTCAACCATCTTCGCTGACGCCACCCCGCAGGATCTCTTGCCTCTCTACTACAAAATCATGAACTACGACGAGAAGCCGTATGACGAGATGGCGCAAAGCGGCCTCTCTGTCGATTACATCGCACGTGAAACGAAACGAGCGACCGCCGCAACCGATCACTCGATTCAGATTTATCCCAGCGTTGACATCAACGTTCCAATTCAGCAAGGCTGGAAGGAAACAACGCCTGCTGCAGTCAAGGCGGAGGTTGAGGCAGCTTTTGGTGCCGGAGCCGACGGCATCGTCCTCTCGCGCGAATACACTGAGATGTGGCTCGCCAACTTGTCCGCCGCCGGCGATGCCTCCCGCCAGATTTTCGCCAAGTCATAGAAGAACGGCCTGTCATGACGCTTGGAGTTCCATGACAGGCAATACCCTTAGGCTTTCTAATAAGAGCCAGACAGAAACACGCTTTAAAATGGACCCCGGAGAGAGCCATGAGAAGAAGAGATTTCGGTAGAGCGATGCTCGGAACCATCGCCGGTGCAGGCCTGTCAGCTTCCGTGCTGCCTGGGTTGGCAACGGCCCAGACGGCCGCGGCGCGTCCTCATAAGAAGAACCTCAAGATGCATGTTGGCGCCGACTACCATGCGATCGAAGGCAACAACATCATCTCCAAGGAGAATATTAACTATAACCTCCGCTGTGGTGTTACTCATATCAGCCCAGATCCGGACATGGTAATTGAAGGAAACCATATTCCGATGTCCGCGTCCGCAGCCGGATCTTCGGCGCGCCGCGGTGGAGATTTCATTCCGGCCGAAGGTCCAATGGGCGGAGCCTTCGACCTCGATAAGCTGAAGCGCATGCGCGACACCTGCGATAGCCTGGGCATGACCATCGAGGGCTTCCGTATGGATTCCGGCTATATCGTAATGAAGCCCGGTCCGGATCGCGAAAGAAAGCTGGACCAGGTTTGCGAAAACATTCGCAAGGCTCGAGAAGTAGGAGTTGGATTAATCAGCCAGCATTGGACAGCGATTCCTATCCGCCGCAATGGTACTGAACCGGGCAGGGGCGATTCCATCTACTCTAACTTCAAGCTGGAACCTAACTGGAAACAACTTCCCGTGGCTGAATACGGCGAAGTAAGTTACGAGGAGTATTGGGATCGCATAGCTGCCTTCCTCCATCGAGTAATTCCAGTCTGTAAGGAAAATAACGTCAATATGGCCAACCACCCGTATGACCCGCCAGGATTGCCCTACGGGTACGAGGGCGTTGAGAACTTCGATTCACCCTCGATCTTCGACGCCTATAAGCGCTATGCGATGATCGTCGACGATCCGCATAACGGATTCCAGATGGATGTTGGAGTTCTCGCAGAAGGTTCTACCGATGCCAACAAACAGATTCCCCCGCTCGTGCAATGGCTTGTAGATCGTGGCAGAATTCACCAGATTCATATGCGCGCCCTTCATGGAGGACTGAATAATTTCGCCGAGGTCTATCCAGACGACGGGGTACTCGACTTCTTCAAGATCATTCGCATCCTACGTGACTCGGGATTTTCGGGCGGTATCTTGCCTGACCACATGCCTGCCAGTCCCGGCGATCCGGGAAAGCTTCAAGCCTATGCATTTGGTTATGGATATCTCAAGGCCTTGATCAACGCCGCCAACTCCGAAGTATCCTGACAGAAGTCAAAGAGTCAGGCCGCGCGCTCAGAAGATTTGGACGCGCGGCCTGGTTTTGCATTGCGCATCGCGGGATCAACCGTGTCCCTGCCAGCCCACCTGAATCACTCTGCCGTCTTCCACCAAGACGGGGACATTGCGTCCGCCGCGAATCAGCGCGATCATGGGAGCGTTCGCTTCAGCGTCAGCCTCCACGTCGTACTCGCGAAAGTCGCGCCTGGTCCACTCCAGCCAGTCGCGGAGTTCCTGCGTATATGGGCAATGCGCGTGCACAGCGCCCCATGTGGCCCGACTCCATGCTAGCGGACTACATCCAGCCGCTTGCTGAAAAGGCGGCCTTAG
>PKXI01000260.1 GCA_003133425.1 Acidobacteriaceae bacterium | reverse complement strand
AACATCAGTCCCACCATCCCGGTTAGTTTTTCACTGCATTCAAGGGCCTCAGCCTGAGGCCGGAATCCCGGCGTTGCGCAACGTGAGCGCCGTGATTTCGTCGCCCCGCCCCGCCTGCAACGGTCACTAATTACTGCGAGGGCTCAAGGGTCAACCTTTGCACCCGCCAATTCAGCAGTTCGGCGGCATACAAAACGTTCTCAGACGGGCAAGCCAATTCGTGAATCCAACCAAACTGCCCTAGACCGTGGCCGGTGGTGCCAAGCACGCCAAGCACTTTGCCATCCAGAGCGAGCTTATAGATGCGCCCCGGATAACCATCGGACGCGTAAAGCACCTGGCGAGGCCCCGGCGTGATGCAAATCGCCCACGGAGAGCCGTTCAACATGGTCTTGTTCAAGGGCGCTGGAGCTTCGGCAGTAGCGGGCACTTCGGAGGGCATGTTTCCCATCCATGGACGAATCTTGTGGTCGAACGGCACGTTGATGTGGATCTCGCGCAGAAATTTGCCCTCTCCGTCGAAAACCTGAATGCGGCCGTTGCCGCGATCGGCCACATAAACGTTGCCCGCATCATCCGTGGCGATACTGTGGGGCGTATTGAACTGCCCCGGACCCGCTCCCGGTTCGCCCCAGGATTTGATCCAGTTTCCGTCCTTGTCGATTTTGGCTACCCGCGAATTGATGTAGCCGTCACTGATATAGGTATTGCCCGCTGCGTCCCAGGCCATATCGGTCACCTGGCGAAACTCCCCGTTGATCGGCTGCAGGGGCGGCTTGGGGTGCTTGAGCGGAGCCGTGCCTTCGTCGGAGGCTTCCTGCTTGCGGCCGAAGACCATCAACACCCGCCCTTCCGGACTGAATTTGATCACCATGTCCGACCCCTTGTCGGCGACCCATATGTTGTCTTTCTTATCGACCTTGACCGCATGGGCAAAGCTCCATGCGTACAGATGGTGGCCGATCTCACGGACGTAATTTCCATTGGCGTCGAACTCCAGCAACTGGGCCGCCGCCGCACCGTAAGCTGGGCCGGTGGTGCTGCTGCGGGAAAACACGAAAACATGCCCCTTTGAATTGACCGCCACGCCGGCAGCCTCTCCGAAATACAAATCCGGCGGCAGCTTGAAGAAATCCGTCTGTGCATGGAACTTGATCTCCGGCGCCGATTGCTCGGCAAGCAGCTGGATCGGCAGGCAAAACACGGCCGCCAATGCGAGAACTTTCATTCCTACCCTCCTGCCAGGCGCTGCGCTGGTGCCATACCTGTAATCGTGCGTCATAGTTGTAGACCCTCGCGTTGTATCCATAAGCCCCGGCCCTCGGTGAAATTTGGACTCCGGCCGGTGCTAACAATATAGCCGGTAAGCGTCATCACTTGGGGAGTTCCTGATGGAGTTCGGGGTCGCGTGCAGCTCCGGTTATTTTCCCCCCGCCCTTTGCCCCTGTCGGACGCTTTGCAAGAACCCTAAACCGGGTTAGAGACGAGTTGACGGTCATCCACTCGGGACGCGGAAAGATGGCGAAGCGCCCAACAGTTAAATAGGGTTCAGCTGCAGGCGTTGTAAGGCATAAGCATCATCAATCGAATTGGCGCATCCTGCTCTGGAGGGCAAGTCACCTCGCCACCCTGCCACTGCAAAGGCTGTATCGGGTCGAACAGGTGTAGATACACTGCAAAGCGCAAAGGCCCTGTTCCTTGCACGGAGTTCATTTCACGCTGGATCTGCTTCTCGCCGTCTTCAGAGAGCAATCCTTCGTCATACCCGACCTGCATCCACTTCGGGTCGTTTGGGTGCTCAGCTTGCATCTGTCCGAAGTTTGCCATATCGAACGGACCATTCAGTCCATCTACCACAGCTTCAATCAGCACGAGCTTCTCGAAGTGTTCGCGCGTCTGATCATCGTCTCCTGTGACCTGCCATTGCTCCTGCCAAGTTTCCGCGCTGATCTGCGGCTTGTATGCGCCTATCAACTTCAAGCAAGGTTTAGTCATTTAGGCCAGTATAGCGAACGAGCGTAAGCCGAATGACATTTCGCTACGCGCACCGGCCAGATTGTCGCGTATTCGTCAGTCGCCTACTCGGAAGTTACTCATCGGGAAACGGCATCGTGGCGACTGGAACCCTCTGTGTCCCCCGGGCGACCGCCCATGCGTAAAATCCTGAAATTCAATTGGCGCGCTGCCTTTGCTCACCGAAGTTACGATTCAAGGCGCCGCGACGCCCGCAGGGATTTCAGATTTTCGGATGCACAATCTTTCGCGAAGGCGCGTACCATGTGGAAGAAACAGTCCCCGCATCCCCACTCGTTCGCATGACAGGCAAGTACCGCATCGAGCTGAGTGTGTCCGACGGGGCTAGGGAGGTTATGATGGCCGGTTTTCGAGGTTGTTTCCTGGCTGCGTTGTTGGCCTCCGCAGCAACGCACGGCTTTGGGCAGGTTAAGACCGAACTTGTGAACCCGCAGGGAGCCACGGCGCCTTGTATCGGGATCGGTCCCGTCGGTGGACCTGCAGCCAAAAAATGCGCCACGCTCTTCGAGCAGGCGGGCTTCATTGTGAGCAACCAGGTTGGCTACTCGGGTCTCACCGTCGGTACGGCAGGCAGCAGCGACGGAACCGTTACAAAGATCGATGCTCAGTCGCCGGCTGCCAGTGCGGGTTTCCAGGTGGGCGACACGATCACAGCGGTGAATGGCAACGCGGCCGAGCTCACTCCCGGGATGATCGCGGCCAAATCGGTCTTCGGACAGCGGGGCGATACCTTGAACCTGACGTTGAAGCGCGCCGGCTCCCCAGTGAACGTAAGCCTGGTACGTGGTCCGCAGACTGCACCCAAAGGCCCCACAGCTTCAGGCTTCATGACCGAGGTCAAACTGATGATCAACTGGCAGAACCAGTTCGCTCCCTGCATCGGCATCGGGCCGGCGGCGCCGGTTGCCATCAGTTTTTGTTATGGGCATTTCAAGCCGTACGGATTCATCAAGGCAGAAGAGCTGGGCTCGACAGGTTTTGAGATTGACCTTGCCAATGCGAGCAAGGCCCCGATCACAGCAGTGGCGCCAAACTCTCCCGCGGCGAAGGCCGGCGTGCAGCCGGGTGACGAAATTGTTGCCGTTGGGGGCCAGCCATTGACTGCCAGCAGAGGAGAAGAGGCTTCTGAGCTTCTCTTCGGAAAGTCGGGCGACCGGCTGCAAGTCAAGGTTCAGCGGGGCGAGGCAAATCCGACTCTCGAACTCGTTTTGGCGTCCAAGGGAAAATAACTTCCGGCGGCCTCATGAACATGGAAGAATTCTTTGCGATATGAAGCGCCCTGGTAGCGCATCATCGTTTCCCACGCCAGTTCGTAGAGACGTTGCCCGGGATACTCATCGGACATAGCTCCTATTCGGGCTACTGCTGTGAACGAAGTGCTCGTTGCCGACAATCGTGGCATCCGTGCGGGCTTCGAAAGGCCCGAATCGATGATTTTTATCGCCGGGTGCCCAGGACCTAGGAGTCGCTGAATTCTCAACTCGCGTGTCTAGGCAACCCACTGCCGCTGTGCTGGCCAACTCCTGTATCGTCGCCAATCCGGACATTACTCCTGAAAACCGCTGTCGGTGAGTGCCTCATCGCCATAAGCGGCCAATCAG
>PKXI01000285.1:265-31265 GCA_003133425.1 Acidobacteriaceae bacterium | reverse complement strand
TAAATTAGAAATGCTCTAGTGGAAGCGCGCCCCTGGCATCCCAAGATTCTTGCGAGTGCCGAAGGACAAGATAGAAGGCCTACCCGACCTTGGACACCTAATATTGGTGTCCCCTATTTGAATCCACTGAAGCGCATTGAAGCTGCAGTTCGTTGGGCGAGTCTGCATGCCCGATGCTGATCTCCAAAGGTTGCTCGCTGTTGCAAAGCTTCCTCTGCATTACGAATTGCTCAGTCACTAGATCAAAGCAGCCCCGACAAGCGAAAGTCTACTGGGGTCAGCGGCCAAGAAGCACGCGCAGGTAGGGCCTCGGCCAGTACCAGAGTGCCCGAATGCCGGCGTGTGCCCAGAGAAATCTCCAAAAGTCCATTGGTGGTAATCCCTTTGTGCCGACAAGCATAGGCCAGCGTACTCCGCGCGGTAAAGCGGGATTCTGCCAGTTACGATCGTCATGGCGGAATTCAGTTGCAGGATTCGGTTTGCATTCTGCTAGGTGACCGGAGGCAATTACAATTGGGAGGCCATTGCGGGCGGCAAGAAGACCATAGTCGGTGTCAGAAAGCGCGTGTTGAAAACGCCGCATGATGCCAACAATTAGAAACGCTGCTTTCGGTACTAATACGCAATTCCCGTTAAAAGTAACGCACTCTTTTGCGGATAGCGGGTCCGGGAGTACCGGAGCGTAACAGTCCGGTCGTCCCGTACGCATTACACCTCCGTAGGAATGTTGACCTGTGTCTGGGTCACGGCAGGAAGCAACAACGATACATCCTTCCTGACCGCGAGCAGCGTACTCGCTCCATGTAGCGAAGAGTTTCCGAATGCAGCCTGGAAGTACATACGTGTCGTCATTTAGCCAAAGGTAGAAATCGGGATCAGCTTTCGCTGCATATTGCCATGCAACACACATCCCGCCGCTCCAAAATAGTGAGCCGTCGCCTGGAATCACATGAACTTCCGGGAATGCTTCCCGGACTGCATCACTCGTTCCATCCGAACTGCCATCGTCGACAAGATAAATGTCCAGACGCAGCCCGGTGGGGAGATCTTGCTTCAGCAGGATGTCAAGGCACTTCAGCGTCCTTGGTTGTCGATTGTGACAGGTAATTAGGACAGCAATGCACTTGCTCATATTGCTCCTTGAGGAAAATCTGGGCGGTGATGGCAGACGCGTTTGGTTGAACGTCGGCACGTTAAGGTCGCGCCTGGGGCGAGTTCTCCATGAACTCATCTGGCGTTTACCACCACGGCCGGAACTCGTGCATACGGTGCAACGGTCACGCAATGAGAATCAGAGTCTCTTGTAGAGACTTTCCGGAATTGGGAAGGATCTGTTGTGCAGAACGGTTCCCAACAGCTGGACGCCCGCCGCTTCGAGGGATTCCTTCGCCTTTCGCGCAGTCAGTCGGCGCGTGACGTTGGCCTCGATGACGAGAATGGCAGCATCAGCAACGAGCCCCAATAGTTGCGCATCTCCGCAAACGCCTGTTCCGGGGGCATCGATCAGGATGTACTCAAACTCGTCGCGCAGTTGCGCAAGGCGCTCCTTGAGTTGAACCGGCGGCAAGAGTACTCTGCTGTTGTCAGCCAGAATGTGCGGTCCGGCCAGCCAGAGATTGCCGCCAATTTTCACGCAATGCTCACGCAGTGGAGCAGTTGGGCCGGAGAAAGGATTTGTCCCTTCGACTCCAAAAATACCCGAGAGACGAGGTGAGCGCACATTGGCGTCGACCAGGCAAACTGGTCGCGAACTGTTAGCGGCGAGAGTCCGTCCAGCCCTGGCGCAGACAGAACTGCTGCCATTCTCTTCCTCCACGCCGCAGAGGACGACTTGCCGAGGAGCACTTCCGTTGGCCGACAGGAATATGCGCTGGATGAAGCGCAACATCTCCTCACCGCCGGCATCGCCGGCGCGGCTGGAAAGGATGGGGACAACCGCCATTCTGGCTGCTTGATCTGCTGCAGTCGATGTGGCTTTATCTGTTATGCCCGCTTCAATCTCAAGCTGAGTCATCAATTCGTAGTTACGGCTCATGGAAGCTTCCTTTCGCCGGTTGGAAACGTAGGGTTTCTTGTCACTGGCGCTGGCGGCGCCCCTGGAAGCCAGATCCTTTGCCCAATCTCAATATGGTCCGGATCGGTCAGCTTCGGGTTGAGCGCCTGAATTTGATGCAGACGCTGCAGATCGAAACCTCCCAGGTACTGCACTGAGATATCTTGAAGCCTTTGATCGGGTTGTACTGTAATTTCAAATTCCATCGGGTTCTGAGCGGGTTCTGTGACCTTGGTCTCGGCAGTGTCAGTCGCAACTGGCGCGGTGACTCGCGCCGGCAAAGCCTTCTGATCCAAGGACCGTTCGTCATTCGTACTGTGAGGTAAGGTTCTAAGGCCGGCAAGCCCGAGCATGCCAGCTACGCACAGGACCACCAGCGCAGCGGCTGCTAGAAGCAAGCGTTTAAGCAGTCGTTTGGGTTCCTTCTCATCTTCAGATTCATAGTACTGCTCATCAGCAACCTCACTGGTGGCTCCGATGGACGCTCCTGATTGCGGAACTAGCTGCAGGTCGGCGACTACCTCAGCCACCATGCTGCCGTTCACCTGTTTACTCTTCATCGCACGGCAAAGCGACAGCGCGTTGAAGCAAAGATTGTTGATAGTCCGGGGAGTGCCATGGCCGGCCTCAGTGATCAGCTTGAGCGCATCTTTGGTAAACAAAGGCTCGCCAACATAGCCTGCCTGTTTCAACCGGTACTCGATGTAGGCAACTGTCTCTTCCGATGAGAGTGGATCAATTCGGCAGATGGTCGAAATGCGCTGGCGAAGCTGCACCAGTGAAGGCTGAATCAACTTATCGGATAACTGCGGCTGCCCTGAAAGGACTATCTGCATCAGCTTGCCCTGGGATGTTTCGAAATTGGAAAGCAAACGTACTCTTTCGAGGACAGCATCCGATAAATTCTGTGCCTCGTCGATCACGACCACAAATTTTCGCCCGGCCCGGGTTTCTTTAGCCAGAGCACAGCTCAATTGCTCGTGCATCTCTGCGCTGCCTTTTCCAGGAGTGATGCCGAGGTCGCGCAAGATGTAGCCGACGAATTCCCGCGGTTCGCACTCGGAATCGATATCGAAGAGAAATACTGTGCGAGCGGACTTCCGAATGTCCTCGAGGAATCGAAACAACAGTGTTGTTTTCCCCATTCCCGGGGGTGCAATCATGGCGGTAAAGCCACGGTTGCTAAGGAAACCGTATTTCAGCGATGCCATTGCCTCCCGGTGCGTTTCGCTGGGATACAGATATCGCGGATCGGGGGTTGAACCGAATGGATCTTCCTGAAAACCGAAATATTGCGACAACATTTTGCTACTCTCCGCCCCTCGGTAGTGCAGCGAGCACTGGCACGCCCAGATAGCCGGCCAGCTCATCGGGTGTACGGAACGTTGGATCCATGAAGTCGAGTACGAAAGCTGTCGAGAGACTAAAGGCACCGGCCAGCACCAGCGTGAGGAGTGCTACGCTCAGCGTGGACCGTTTGGGAAGCGCAGGAACGACGGGCTGTTCAGCCAAAGCGACATTTAGAATTCCGCCCTGGTCAAGGGCGTTGCTGATGCGNNGCGGCCTGCAAGAGGTTCTGCTGAGTGACCATGTTTTGATCAAGGCCTTGGGCCTGCGCATGGTACTTCGCGGCGACGGCGGCTGCGGCGGCCGCACGCGCCTTCAGACCGCTGAGATCGGCCTGAGCTTTGGTAAGCTCAGCCTGGACCCACTGATAATCGGGGTTTTGGTCGGAAGATTCATCGCGAATTGGTTTGCTCTCTTCCGCAGCAATTGCACTCTTTGCATCTGCGATCTGCTGGTCAACCTCTTGCACCAATCGATAAGTGGGCTCGTACTTGGTCAGTAGCTCGGTCCTCTTGAGCTGCAGGTTTAGCAGAGTTGATTTCAGTTGCTGAAGGAGCTGTGCGTTGTCGGAGTTGCGCACCACGGTCGTCATTCTTGGCTTGATAGTTTGCAGTTCACCCTGCAGTGCACGGACACGTTGCTCGGTCTCACGCAGAGTTGTCTGTGCCTGACGCGCCGTGGAGTCGAAGTCGTTGGCTTGGTGCAATGCAGAGTCACGTTCGAGTTCGGCGGACACGACGCCAGTTCCTTTTGTGAAATCCGTCAGCTTTTCTTGTGCCTGGTTTAGCCCGTGCTTGTATTGCTCCGTTTGCTGGTCGAAGAACTTAAACTCACCGGACGAACGATGCAGTTCCATGTGTTTATCCATGTATGCAGCAGACAGCGCTTTAAGCACCTCTTCCGCCATCTTCGGGTCGCGAGCAGCGTAGCTTACTGAGATCACATTGGTCTTCCGAAGGGGCTCTATCTTCAAGTCCGTGCTTAAGTTTCGGACCGCCTTCGCGACGCTTACTGCACTTCCACTGTCCGTAGACGAACCAGACTGGTTGTTTAGCCCGGTGGTCAAAACCACCTTACGCAACAGCTCATCACTGTTAAGAAGTTCCACTTCAGAGTTGAGATCTTCCTCACTGACCTGGTCATTGCTGTACTGGGAAGGTGCATTGGCCGATGAGGTCACCATCGCGTCCGAGCGCTGTCGCAGAGCAAGGATCTTCATCTGAGCTTCATATTTCGGAACCCATACGCCGGATACGGCCACCGCGATAACAACAAGGATAAATGCGGCGAGCATTGGCCAACGCTGGCGAAACAGCACCGCAATGATGTCACGCAGGGTTGGAAGCGGTTGCCGAGTATACCGCTCGATTGCTAGTGCGTCAGTTCTCATGATTGCCAATTCGTCAGTTCGCATGTTTGCTCCTTGGCTCAAAACATCGCTGGGCTAAGATACGCACCCATGCTTGAAGTCGGTAAGAAGGGACGAATTTTCGAAAAAGCGTTTTGTGGTACATAAAGCATGTCCCCCGGTTGTAGCTGAACGTCTTCGGACAGATTGCGCGAGGCTAGCAACTTCTTGACGTTAAGGAGCTTCGCCTCATACCCGCCGCCCGGCACCGGACGAAACAAGACCACCTGCGAATGCTTGGCTTTGTCGTTGAAGCCTCCGGCGATCGCTACTGCCTCTGTGACCGTGAGGTCACTGCGGAGGTCGTACTTGCCCGGCTTGGACACTTGGCCGGACGCGATGAAGTACGGCTTCTCGAAATCCTTTAGGGCAATCGCGATGACTGGGTCGTGCAGAGTCTTCGCGTAGGCAGCCTTCACGGTTTCTGTCAGCTCCGGCACAGTCTGGCCCTCGACAAAGATCGAGCCAACCCCTTTCAAGGTCACATAACCGTCCGGTTGGACTGCCACAGTCTGGTTGAATTCGGGTGACAGCTCAAAATCAAGATCGAAGGTGTCGCCTTTTCGCAGTCGGTAGCGTGGATTCCGTTCGTGAAGCCCTGGAGTCGCATTCGCGGGGGCAGGAGCAATCGTGGACGAACTAACCTCCGTCGCGACGGAAGCCGCAGTGCCCTGGCCGGCCACTGGATTCGCGATTGTCGCAATGAGTGCCGCCAATACGATGATTGAGTACTTCATTTCGAACCTCACGTCTCAAATGCAATTGAGCGGTCCCAGTTGCCTCGAGGCTCCTGGGGTTTGTGAAAACGAGCTTGCCTTTTTAAGTTCCCTGCTTCCAAGCGCCAATCCGGAATTGCAAGACGCTGTGCGGGCTTAGCAATTCAAAGGATCGGTTGTGCCATCCCACATCTCATATTCCCTTCATGGCGAACACGGCCGTATGCAGCAGGATGGCAAGATCCATGAAGAAGTTCCGATGACGAATGTAGTAGAGGTCGTACTGAATGTTTTCGTGGATCAGGAACGCACGGTCGGCGCTCAGCTGCCAGAGACCCGTCAATCCTGGGATTACCTGTAGCCGCTGCCGGTGATTGGCGTTGTAGCGTTCCACGATGAACGGCATTTCCGGACGAGGGCCAACCAGCGACATGTCGCCTTTTAGAACGTTGATAAGTTGGGGCAATTCATCGAGGCTGGTGCGGCGAAGCCAGCGGCCGACCCGCGTGACCCGGGGATCGTCGGTCCCGGTGGGGTGAAGGCCATATTTAGGTACGTCCACGCGCATTGTGCGGAATTTGTAAAGATCGAACCACTTACCCGCCCGTCCCACTCGCTCTTGGCGGAAGAATGCCGGGCCCTTCGAATCCAAGCGGATGAGGGCGGCAAGGGTTGCCCATAACGGCAGCGTGAACACCAGCAGGGCGAGTGCGGCGCCAAAATCAAAAATGTGCTTCCCGGTTTCATACAGGCGCTTGCGTGCGGGCAGGCCCATGGAAGCGATGAGCACGCCGTCAATGTCCACGTAGTCTGTCGACGTTTCCGAACTGCAGGAGAGTTGGGGGACAAAGGCGACGCTGGCCCCGGCCGCGAAGGCCTCGGCAGCGACTTCCTTGAGGCGTTGCTGCGATAACGACGGGATTCCGATCACCACGAGGCTGATACTCTGCTCCCGGATCAGGTCGCTGGTCAGGGGGCCGGCAATCACTGAAGCCGAGCGTTCGCGCTTATAGCCGTACTCGTAAACTTCATGGCCGGCAAGTTTCTCATTGTCGTCGACAATGGCGACCGGGTTCATTCCCAGTTTGGGTGAGCGGACAATTGCGGAAAACACGCGCCGGCCGGTGAGCCCCGCGCCGTATATCAACACGTTCTGCAAACCGTATCCGCGGCCGTGCAGATTCCGGATCAGCACAAATACAAACTGCTTTTCGATGATCACCAGCAGCGGAACTAAAATGAACGCCAGCACGACAACCCAGCGCGAAAACAGCTCCGAAAAGAAGAAGGTAACCGGAAAAACTACGGCAAATCCTTGCACCGTTACTCGCAGAATGCGCTCGGTCTCGCGGATCCGGAGGAGGCTGTTGGCTGGCTTGTAAGCCCCCTCACGATCCAGCATCAGCACAAACAATACTGCGAAACCAAAGGCAGCCGGAAGAACGGTGCTGGCAGGATAGTGCAGGTGCCTGCCCACATGCAGGAGTTGGTAGATTGAGCGCGCAAACATCGTCGCCGCCATGACGGCAGCAAGGTCTGCCATTCGCTCGATGAAAGCGGCGGCCATCTCAAACCGTTCGTGGCCCTTGGGTATCGCTGCCGCCGGAAAGGCAGAGGAAACCTCGAACGGTGCAGCCGAATCGATCAGTTTGACGGAACCCATATATCCCTCGTACTCGCTGCTTCGCTTCGTCATCCCATGGACTGCGCCACGGGCGACGCCCTTTACGGCGCTCAACAGACCATTCTTGCGGTTGTCGAACCGACCGGCTCGATATCGTCGGCATTAACTTCCACTGCTACGCTTCGCATGATTGTGTCCAAGGAAAGGACCACGCGGAGGTCGCTCTTCTTACGCACCAATACACCTTCCACGCCAGCCATCACTCCAGCCATGATTCGCACTCGCTCGCCCACAACCAGGTATGGGTGCGGCTCGATCTTGCGCTCCAGGAGGCCGGAACGTAATGCATCAATTTCAAGGTCAGGCAGAGGCCAGGCTTCTTTTGACGAGCCAACGATCGACAGTACGCCAGGTGTGCCGAGGATGACGCCTCGCGACTTGCGTTCAATGCGGACAAAAACGTAGGTAGGGAACAATGGCAGGTCAAGAACTACCGGGCTACTCTTCTTCCATTGCCGGTTTGCCCGATAGAGCGGCAGGAAGGTTTCGATCTGGCGTTCTGCCAATATTTCGGAGACATGCTTTTCGTGGCGCGGCGTGGTGTACACCGCAAACCATCGCGGCAATGTGTCGGCGGATGCGGTCAGTACGCCGCTATTGTCTATGCTGATCTCTTGCTCACGAATTTCAGACATAGCTTCGCCATCCTTACTCGGAAGTCCATTTTTCCACAGCCCCTTCGAAGAAAACTCCGACTATCGAAGAGGCGTGTCTTGCATTGCGCGCCAGCTTATCAACCTGACTTAAACAATCTGCCCGGAAGCCTTGAGCTGCGAAAGAACCGCGTCCGCCGTATCGGGGTAGAACTGCGCCGAAGCTGCGAATCCACATTTTGGAGTATCGCCGTGCTCGCAGCGAAGAACGATGCCCTCACCGTGCAAGTGCATTCCGGCACTGGTATCTCTCAGGTTGGGGAGCGCAATCTCCATTTGGATCAGCGCACCGACCGGGGGCATTACATCCGTTTGGACGTAGACCCCGAAAGTGTTGATGTCACGCGTAACGCCTCGCCCGCTATGCGCCTTCCCATTCGGGGGCGCCCACACGAAGAGCGCAGGGGCACTCACTGGGTAACGTTTCGTTTTTCTCAGTTCTATGGATCTGTGCATGTTCTTGTCGCTTTCACTGAATCTGCACCCGGTCTGCGGTGAATTGATTAAGGAATTCCAATGTAAACGCGAGCTAAAACGCTCACAAGTGACCGAAATGCCCAGAGCCGTTTGTCATGGTTGCGTTGCGGCAGGCTTGAGATATTTGTCTTCGATTGTGTCTGTGCTTCGGCGTGTTTGGCCGGGGCATTCGGCCCCGGTAAGGAATAGAGATGTCCTTCTCGTGCGGGTCAGAGTAATTCTTCTCTAGCGACTCCGCGGAGTCAGAACTATATAGCCAAGGCTGATGAGTCAGAGACTCGCATATAGTGAACATTCCAAGCAAACTCGTACCCCAAGAATGGACCCACTAAATTGTGATTCCATCACAATACAATCAAGAATCACAACTTGCGGCGCTTATTTTGGCCGACATTGTCGCTTGTCGAGTTAGAATAGTGATGCATTCCAAATGGGTTTTGGCTTGCGGTTGCGTGTAAGTGTACCGTTGCATGTTTGTGCTTGCCCGCAGGACTTTGGATTCAGAATGCACTATGCCCACCGCCTTCCCCCAAGGCAAGCGGCAGGAATAGCGGTAGCCTGCGCAGTGCGGGCCCGTGCAAATTCTTATTATTGCTGATGCCGGATGACGCGAAATGTGCAGTGTCGGCTTCATTGCGGAACACGCATTAAGAATGGCCGATATATCCCTGCGACAAGTGGGTAGGGGTGCACTTGCGGAGCCTGTAGCACCTAACGTGCTATTCGGAGTGTATGAAATATGGTTGGTAAACGAAGTAAGATCTCCGTTCTTTTCGCGTCCCAGCATGCAATGACGCGCGAGTTGCTCATGGGGGCGCTGAACCGGCATAACCGATTTCACGCGGTCGCGGAAGCCGCGAGCACGCAGGAAGTAGTCAAAGCAGTGAATTCGGCAGGCGTGAATGTTGCCCTGATCGCTGTGAACTTGGCTGACGGTCCTCTGAGTGGCTTTGGGGCGTTGCGGCAGATCCGTGAAAGCTCTCCTGAAGTGAAGTCGGTCATTCTCTACTACAGCCCTGAGCGCCATTTGGTCGTGGACGCATTTCGGGCCGGCGCAAGAGGCGTCTTTTGCCTTTCGCAGGCTACTTTCAAGTCACTATGCCGGTGTGTAGAACAGGTCCACGCGGGGCAGATATGGGCAGATAGTAGCGAACTTTCAGAAGTTATAGAGTCGTTTTCCCAACTCGCGCCATTGCGAGTCGTGAATGCCGACGGAATGCGCTTGCTCACCAAGCGAGAAGAAGATGTCGTACGGCTCCTGGCAGAGGGCCTGCAGAATCGGGATATCGCTCGCGAACTCAAGCTAAGCGAGCACACGATCAAGAATTACTTGTTTCATATCTTTGACAAGCTTGGCGTTTCGTCGCGAGTCGAGCTGGTTTTGTACGCGGTCAGCACCACGAAAAGAACGCCTACTTTCGGCGTCCAAAGTGTCGAACCGGAAACCGAATTGGCCGGCCGTATTGAGATCGTCGCCAAGTGATTAACGGATGCCGAACAAGATCAGGCGTCAGCTCCTCCCAATCGAATGACAAAAAACGGAATGGCCGCGCGTCTTCGAGTAAATTTGCGCGAATACCTCAAGGGCGCGTCACTGCCTGAGAGCGATCGAGGGGGCGGATACCCAAGACCAAATAGGCGCTGTCGATAGCTATTTGCGCGTCGCGTTTTGGCACAACGGTGACTTTGGAGTGCGCACACTCGATAAATTATTGGAAAAATCTCGGTACAACATCAGTACAACTGAGCATGAAAAAGAATGGTCATTCCGTCCTTAAGCGACACCGAGTAAAGCACTTAGAGTTCCGAATTTCTGAGTTCGGGACCAGGGGGTCGGAGGTTCAAATCCTCTCTCCCCGACCATTAAATCCCGCAATATCAATTAATTAGCGAAGTCCCCATTTCCGGCCATTCCGGAACTTGGGTCCATTTGGGTCCATTTAGCTTTCCCCTGGTTCCGAAAAGCTTTTCAACCTCTTCTACTGCTTGCCGCGCGTCTGCTGGGACCGAATGAATGTAGGTCCCACGAGTGATTTCCGAGGACGAGTGTCCAAGCAGCGCTTGGGTGGTACCGATTGGAGCGCCCGTCGAGTCAAGCAAGGTTGCATGTGCGTGCCGGAACCAATGCCAATTCACTCCTGTCAATTTGAGTGCCTTGGCGGCTGGCTTGAGTTCGGATCTGCGATTCCTAACTAGATCATGCGATTCACTTTCTAGCCGAAAAGTTGCGAACCTGATCTAGCGAACCCAGGATCCATGGCCGGCTGCCGGAGCCGAGCAATTTCAAGGGCCTGAAGCACAAAAGAGTTCCAGGCGAACACCCGGTGATATCCATAAAATAGATTCCTTCGATAGGTCGGCAGGTACTCCTGGCTGGTCGGGAAGTTCTCGTCTGCGTGGATTTCTGCCCATAGCCGGTTTGCAATCGCATGGTCTGCCTTCTGCCACCCATGCAACTTTCCAGTCACGTAGCCGCAGATCTCGATCCTCATCCAACTGCCGCCGTTGTAATAAATTCCGTCAGCCGCTTTATTCGCGTAACTTGCCGCGTAGGAGTCGCTCACCATCGGATGCCATGTTTCGGTAAAGTAACTCCAGTCTTTTCCCTCCTGCAAGCCGATAAAGATCGGTCGCACAGTCCCGCCTTCGCCGGGATGTGGGCAATCCCCCCTCGGCAGCATTACCGGGATGTGATTGAGGTGATTGCCGACCATTTCATCGGTCAGAATTGGCCGCTTGAAAAGCCAGAGGGAAAGAAACTCGGGAAAGATATCGGGAAAGCCGATGGCATCGGTTATATTGCGCGCGGGAAATAAGAACCCCCGCTTGTGATCGTAGTAACTGCGATACTCTTCCTCGGCTTTTGCAATGTAACTCGCTGAAATGGATGCGCTGACGTCCGGGATCTGAAGCTCCCGAATAACCCTCAGCAGCACCGCTAACATGCCCTGGTTTTCGCAAAGAATTCTAGTACCTTCGGGATAGTGAATCACGTCGAGCTGGCCGATCACAAATTGCGCCGTGCAGATTGCCTCGCGTTTGGGATCGTAAGTTGCGAGGCAGTACTCCGCAGCTCGGCGTATCTTTTCCATCTCTAGCACGGTACCGAATCGACGGCGGTTCAGCAGCGCCCATATGAGCCAAAGCGGGGTTGAGTCATTTGACTTACGCTCCACATTGGCGAGGGCCGGTTCCACGAGAGTGTTGATGGCGCCGTCGTCGCCCTGATTGTCGGCAAAGGCCGTAAATACTTTCTCGTTTAACTCGCGATTATGAATGCCGTTAAGTGCGTAAAAGCTATCGCGCAGATACATTTCGCCAGCCGCCGAGTACCAGATGCTGGGAGCTAGCATGGGACGAGGCTCTGCCAATTGGGCATTCCAACTTAGCATCATGACGTCCGCGTAGAGCACCTTCTCTGTCTCGCCGCCTTTGAATTGAAGACCGTCAGCCAGATGAAGCTGGCTCGCGAGCCGATAACCGCGGAGCGTATCCGGAACCGCATCATTCGCAAAGATGAAGACAGCTCTGGTCTGCGAATGCCCCATCTCCAGGTGGTGGTAAGGCTCGGTGTGAGTTGCTACCCGCGAGAGTTCAATTTCCCGCACTTCCATCGAGGGCAGACTGGTAATGCCATTCTCCCTGCTGCGCGCATCGCCGTAATCGGTAAGTGACAGCGCAATGACGGCGCGTGTGCCCTGCAGGGCAGGCACAACAAAGGAGTGGTCGAAATCTGAGAAGGCAGCCGGTGAGGCCGGCGCAGTGTCATTGAACAGCGTAAGATCGGCAAGTTTGTTGAACTCACCGTCGACATCCCATGCGTGAACCGATATCGAATCCTCGCAGCGGTACTTGAGATGCACTGCATAGATTTCGGCCGCCTTTGCCGAAAATGGCAAGAGGACGAAATCCTTCCGGTCATTGGGAAACAACTTGACGACGGCGTCAAGCTGTTCGACTTTTATGCCGGCGCTCCGCTCCCACATGGAAGCCGCTGGAAGATTGACTGGCGTGCGTGAACCTTTTCCGGACAACTGAATTGTTGCCTCGCCGAATGTCTGCTGGATGTATGCGCCTTGCTCTGAGCGATCGGCAGCATAGGGAAGATAGTAGAGATTTAGGTCGGGAGTGCTGAAGGGCGCCGGCTTCACAGGGGTTCCATCCCTGCGAATGATGCGGCTCCACTGATTGCGATACCCTGAGTCAGTAAGCAGTCCTACGGTTACATCGCTGGCCGTGCGGAAACCTGCGGCAGGAAAATACTCGTGCAGCGGTCCGCCTTTGTATTCCGGATGGTCGAAACTCCATAGCTTGGCGAACGCTGCCTCCGGTTCCAAACGATTAGTCAGCTGGTAAAATAATGTGTACATATCTGCCTGGCGCAACCCAATCGTCTTCTTTACCACTTGCGGCGTCATAACTTCGTAGGTGACTTCGACAAAGACTTTTGTGCGCAAGTTTGGGAGTTGCATGACTCCAGTGAGCTTGATGCGTTTTGAGTCTCCGCTCGAAGAAGCGGCCTTCCAGTCCTCGACGCGGTCCTCGAGGCTGCGTTCAAAGTTCTGGAAGATGGCGGAGAATTCTCCCCCGTGGTGATGCCGCGCAATGGGTTGATTGCGAAAGAGGATCGTCACTCCATATCCGCTCTCGGCATCCCCCGAGACCCGAAGGGAAACCAGGCCGGGCTCAGATCGCTTATCGGCATACGACGAATCCGGCAGCAGGCTTCCTGCGGTTGCAAGCGCCGAAATACTGAGAAACTCGCGCCGGTCCAAGTTTAACCAACTTACCATGTTGCTTATTGCCTAGCAGTGTTCTGGACTGTCTAACTCAAGCCCACTGTAACTATAGAAAGACCAACTCGTTTGCGCGCACGTTGACCCCAAGAGCGGGGTCCATCAGGTAGGCATCAAGCGCATTGGCGAGCGCGGGTAAATCCAGGGTCAGTTCCGCGATTGTCACCCCTCATCTTTTCTCCTTGCATCCAATTCCACCTCCTCTGACCTAAATTGCGCGGGCGAACTTCGCACGTCATGCATTTGTTCACCGTATCAGAAATGCGCGACGCTGATTATCGAGCCCGATTTGGAGACTCCAGGAATTGGAAATATGGTACGCTGTCGGTTGGTTCTGGTCCGCGCGGACAGGCGGATTGACCACGCTCGACGCCTTGCTGGCCAGCTTCGCTGTACCGTTCCGGACCGTATAAGACGCTCTGGATCTCCGTTGGACTGGTGCTGGTGGGCGGCCTGATTACCATGTTCGGCATGCGCGAAAGCCGCGGAGCCAAACCGCTTTCTACGGCCGGCGATCACCATCTGACGCTGCTTTTTTCCAGCGTGTCGATTGTCTGGAGACACCCCAAGGTCGGATTGGGCGGAATTGTCGCGACGATTACCACCACATCGGAGTTCGGTTTTCTGGTGTTTCTGCCCATCTTCTTCATCCGCGTGGTTGGTTTTTCGTTACAGCAATGGCTTCAGGTTCTGAGGATCATGTTCGCGACCAACGTGGTTGCCAATCTGTTCTGGGGCTGGGTGGGCGATAAGATCGGCTGGCGCAGGACAATCACATTTGCCGGGTCGTGCGGTTGCGCGCTGACGACGCTGGGGCTCTTTTACGTGCCACATCATTTTGGCGCCAACTACGCGTTGGTAGTGCTGGCAGGCGTGGCCTACGGCACGGCGCTCGCAGGTTTCGTACCAATCGGAGCCATCATGGCTAGGCTGGCGCCGGAAAGTCGCGGCGCTGCGATGTCGATCATGAATCTCGGTTCCGGAATGAGTACCTTTATCGGTCCTGCGATCGCGGGAGTCTTCCTGCCGCTTCTGGGGGTCTCCGGTGTGATCTGGATCTTTGCAGTCATGGATCTCACCGCCGCAGTCATCAGCTACACGTTGCGACTTCCCGGTGTCCGGGCTTTGCGATAGGCCATGCGAATTGAGTTGATTTTCACCGTTGTTGCGTGGTGACAATCGCTGACGCGCCGATAACGCATGAATTCACATGTGAATTCATTGTTTCCGGTCATGATTTCCTTGTTAATCCCTTGGCGGCCTGGACATCCATGTCGAGAATGGCAGATGCTTGCTCGTGTCGCTACGAAGTAACGCGTGAAGAACCAGTTGGCGGCGACCAGTTCAAGATCGAAGAGGGAACGGATGCAAGGCAAAGACATGAACACCGAAAAGCGATTGACTGGTATTTTAGATCGGTTGCCTAACCGCAGAGAGTTCCTCGCAGGAGTGGCAGCGCTCGGACTGGCCGGGTGGGCTGAGCAGGGAATCGGATGGGCAAATGAAGCGCCCGGGTGGAGCGGGCTCCCGGCTCGGCCAGAAGAGCGTCCACTGGACTTTCACGCGCTGGCCAACGCGTTCGATGCCTGGGTGATGGACCCCGCGCATGGGTTGAACAAGCAATCAAAGGACGGACGTCAGGTATTCCCCTCGGCTCTGGAAGGCGAGGACGACGGAGGGCTCACAACATATGCGCCGATGGCTCTCGGCAAGGAATTGCGCGGAGAAGGCCTGGAAGGTCTGGCCACATCCCTGAAGGGCTACTTTAGCGAACCCTATGGGCTGTTTTTGGATGGTGCTGGTGCAACACTCTGCGAATACTGGTACCTGATGAATGTGACTGCGATGGCCTATGGGCTGATTCAGTTGCGCTTTGGTCAGGACGCGGAGTGGTTGGCGCGCGTCGAGAAGAGCGCCATGCGGCTGAAGGATATGGCGCAGCAGATTCACTACGACTTCAACAGTCAAGGCTACGATTTCGCGAAGGGCGCGGCTTTCACCAACCACGACATCTACCGGCAACCGGATGCAGTGGGCGGATACAGCTACGTGATGCTGATGGCGTGGAAGCTGACAGGAAGAGATATCTTTCTGGCAGAAGCCAAGACCGGCATCGACCGCTACCTCGCTTTCCCTTCGAACCCCTGGTACGAGGTTCCAAGCGGGGCAATGGCGGTAATGGCGGCAGCAAGACTTGAAGCAATGGGCTACCCGACGGATACGAGAAAGGCGCTTGGTTTCGTCTTGGATGGCAAGAACGGTTTGATGGCGACTGGACGCTGGGGCGGGCGCGAGGTCAACGGGCTGATGGCGGGTTTCTGTACTGAGCCTGCGGGCCAAACTTACAGCATGGAGTCGATGGTGACGCTGCCATACCTGCTGCCGGCGGTCCGCATTCGTCCGGAGCTGGCCGCTGAGGTTGCGCGATATGCATTGAACGTTGCGGCCAATATGCGTTGGTTCTATCCGGAGTATCTGCCTCGCGAGAATCAAAGCCGCCCTGAATTGCCGGCGATGTTTCCTTACGAGCGGTTGAGCCGCGATGAAAAGGGGCACAGTCCCTATGCCACCGGCGACTTTGCGGGGCACCGCTCAATCTATGGCGGCGCATACGTGATGTGGCTGGACAAGATGATTCAGGCGCAAGGAGACCCATGGCTTTTGCGCTGGGATCTGGGCAAAACGAACTTCATGGACCCCCAGCTGCCACCGGCATTTCTCTACTACAATCCGTGGCCGGAGGAGAAACGCGTTACGGTTGAGGCTGCGCTGAAGCAAGGCCGCGTTCACGATCTTGCGCGCAACAAACTGGTAGAGCCCCACGGGGGCAAAGTTCAGTTGAGTTTGCGGCAGTTCGAGGCTCGGGTAATCGAGATTCGGCCATAGGCTCGCTGAAATGCTTTGGAATAGCGAGGCGCGGAAACGTACCAAGGCTCAGGGATGAATTACGCGTGTGGCGACGATGGAAGTCGCATTGGGGGCGCCGGCAACGGCCTGAGTGCGAATGAGGGCTTCGAAGTAGAAAGGCTGCGCGGGAGAGCCGGAGACTCCGAGAGCCTCCTGGAGCTTTTGCCGGCTGCCGGCGTCGGCAAGAAAAAGCCCAGCGGATTCGGTGCCTTCTTGTTGCAGTCCCTGGAGGATGAGAACACTGCCGCGGCCATCGGCAGATGGCAGCAACGAGATGGTGGCGTAGTCTTCGCCCGAACTTCCGGTGAAGGTCAAACCGTGGTAGGTGTCCTGCTCCCCGGCTTTCGGATGCACATTCTGAAAGAACTTGAGGCTTTCCCCAACTACTCCTTCACGCTCCTGAAAGTTGAGCTTGTCCTGGAAGTAGGAGACCCAGGGATTGGAACTGGGGCTGCCGACAAAGACAAAGGCACCCTGCTCGAGGTCGCGTGGGCGCAATTCTCGGGCGGAGCGAACGGCGAGCCGATCACTCGAGTTTCCGCTCAGGCGCAGCAGCGTATCGACTACTACCAGGTCCGCATACGACGTTAGGAGGGAGCCAGAAAGGTACTTGTTTACGCGCAAATCACGGGCGGTAGGGTGAGCGTTTGTAAACGCGGTGCCGCTCCTGTAGGAAGCGCTCAAATATTGCTCAAGAGTCACAGGCTGTTCGTCGACAAGCCGCATCATGCCGTAGTTGATGTCTGCCACCACTACCTGCACGGGGCTATTGCTCGAATCGAAAAGCGCGGCAAGGGGCCACGGAGGTGGAGGCGGAATTGAAACTGCTGGCCGTCGAAACCAAGCCACAAGAGTGGTGACAAGAAAGAGTGTGGCCAGGGACCATGGCAGCCAACTCGGCAGGGATTTGAATCCAAGGAGAGCGGGAGTTGGCTCGACTGCCGGCTCCTGCTCTACAGTTCGAAAGAGAGTTGTGTAGGCACCTTTGGGAATCTCGACGATTACCGGCTCGCCGCGGCCCTCTCCGTCGAAGTACTCATGCAGCTTTAGCCGCAACTGGCGGACATGTACGCGGACCGAACTGTCCTCAACGACGCTGTAGTCCTGGGCCTTGCCAAATACGGCGCTCCCGATGTTGTGTTCGCTCAAATCCTGCGTTTGACCCTGGAGAGTTCTCTCGGCCAGGAAGAACAGCAAATCTTTGAGCCGCGCCGATTTCTGGAAGGGCGGACTGGCGGTAATCCTCTCAATTAGCTGCCAGCGGGTGTCTGCCTGGAGTGCCGATTCGACTTTCATAATCCGTGTTCGATCCCATCCACGACTCACTGAATCCGAATGTGAGCAATTCTATACACAGTGCGCAAACATCCGTTACTCGACGAATCCTAGCACATCGAGTATGCGCCGGGGAACCCAAAATAGGGACGGCTAAGCTCCTCCGGATGACAGAGAATGTTCGCTCGGAACAGATTGTGTTCCTGCCATGAAATTGTTTCAGTAGTTCTGCTGAAAGCAGCCCTAACCTGAAGTTCCACGCGCCTCAACCACGACTTCTTCCTATGCGTTCACTTGCGAATTACATGTAATTCGCATTGATTCTGGATGATTTCGACTGTAAGTCCCTTTTCAGCAGTAGTTGCTTTACTTAATAGTTGCTGGTGCCTTCGGAATACGGATTTGATTTGCCGCAAAAGCGCCCAGGTGAATGCTTGTTCCCCAAGAACCGCGAAGGGCCGATGATGAGAGACTTAGCACAACGCTTCGACGAGAACCCGATCCTCAAACCACAGGACCTTCGTCCGAGTGTGGAAGGCATGGAAGTAACCTGCCTCCTGAATCCAGGTGTGTTCCGATACCAGGGCAAGGTTTGTCTGCTGGTGCGGGTTGCCGAGCGGCCGACACAGATTCCAGGCAAGACCTCCTTCCCGATACTGAATCCCGATGGCCGGCTCGAGGTGCTTGAGTTCGATTCGAGCGATTCGCGGCTCGATCTGAGCGATCCACGCGTCATCAGTTATGACGGGAACGATTACCTGACTACGATGTCTCACCTTCGCCTGCTATCAAGCGACGACGGAATTCACTTTACCGAGCCGGAAGGCAGCGAGCCTTTCATGGGATCCGGCGAGCTGGAAACCTACGGCATTGAGGACTGCCGTGTCACGCAGATTGGCGAGTCCTATTACCTGACATACACGCAAGTATCGAGCAACGGTGTGGGCGTTGGGCTGAGAACGACGCGCGATTGGAAAGACTTCGAACACGTCGGCATGATTTTCGCCCCGCACAACAAAGATTGCGCCATCTTTGATGAGCAAATCGGCGGCAAATACTATGCGCTGCACCGGCCAAGCAGCCCAGAGTTAGGCGGCAACTACATCTGGCTGGCCGAATCACCCGATCTTGTTCACTGGGGACAGCACCGTTGCCTGGCCCATAGCCGTGAGGGGTATTGGGATAGCGCAAGGGTTGGAGCGGGAGCCGCACCCATCCTGACCGCCGAAGGATGGCTGGAGATTTACCACGGTGCGACGAAAGAGAATCGCTACTGCCTTGGCGCACTTCTGCTCGACCTCAACGAACCGTGGCGCGTCCTGGCCCGGTCTGAGACTCCCATTATGGAGCCTTCAACCCCATATGAGTTGGAGGGATTCTTCGGACAAGTTATTTTCACGAATGGTCATCTGGTCGATGGAGACCGCATCACTATGTATTACGGCGCAGCCGACAGCGTGATATGTGGCGCGCATCTCTCCGTCTCGAGCATCCTCGCTGGTCTCATCCGAACCAAAGGAGCCAGGGGATGAACCAATTGCGAAAGGAGTTTGAGGTATTTCTCCGCTGCTCCCGCTCCATGCAGGTACTGATGGTGTCCAACATGATCTACGCCCTGGTCCTTCCGGTCATCGAGG
The DNA here is from genome assembly GCA_003133425.1 of Acidobacteriaceae bacterium. The sequence goes on along the minus strand of PKXI01000285.1, from coordinate 12,312 downwards.
TCTTTGTAGCAGCCTATGTGATGCGCAACTCGCACGCCGTATCCAAGGTTGTCACGTATCAGTTGTCGATCTATGCGGCTACTCCACTTGCCTTCTTTCTAAACGGGAAACTGCTGGGCCGCGTTGCAGCCAAGCACCTGTACGCCGCCGGGATGCTGCTCTCGGGAGCGGCAATGATGCTGATGATGCAGTTGAGCATCCTCACCCCCATCGGCGTGGCGACATCAGGGTTCGCCATGGGTTTGGCGACAGGAATCTTCTGGGCCAACCGCGGGTACCTTGCTTTAACGGCTACCAATGACGGAAACCGGAACTATTACTACGGTGTGGAGAACTTCCTGGCGTCTTTGGCCGCCGTTGCGGTGCCCGCGCTTATTGGCTTCTTTATCAGCGGTACCACTCTCTATGGTTGGCTGGGTGGGGTTGCCAACCGAGCGTACCACATCATTGCGATTGCCGTATTCGGATTGACGATTCTGTCTGCCGGCATCCTCGAACGCGGCACTTTCCGTAATCCAGAACATACGCGCTTCGTCTTCTTCCATTTTCATGCGCTGTGGTGGCGAATGTTGCAGTTGGCGCTGCTTAAGGGCTTGGCTCAGGGATACATCGTTACGGCGCCTGCCATGCTCATTATGTTGCTGGTCGGCCAAGAGGGAACTCTGGGGACCACTCAGGCAATTGGCGGAGTGTTCTCAGCGTGCCTCATGTATCTGGCCGGTCGGGTGGCCGCGCCCAAACATCGCATCCTCGTCTTCTCCTTCGGACTCATCCTTTTCTTACTTGGTGCAGTCACAAATACCCTGTTTTTCAACGCCGTTGGCGTACTCGTCTTTATTGGGTGCCTTCTGCTGGCCAAGCCTTTGCTGGATCTTGCCTACTACCCAATCCAGCTACAGGTGGTCGACGTTGTCTCCCATATCGAAGGACGCAACGAGTACGCCTATATCTTCAACCACGAATTCGGTCTGTTTCTTGGTCGTAGCCTGGGATGCTGCTTATTCCTGGGCATCGCGTATTGGGGATCTGGCGTTGCCGCGCTCAAATACGCCCTCCCTGTAATTGCGCTACTACAGTTGTTGTCCATCCGGGTGGCTGGTCAGATCCAGAGGGGCCTGACCGCGGCGGGAAACAGCACCTCCCCCGTCGTCAGCCACGCCGTATCCACAATGGAGGCCTAACAACCATGCAAACGTTAGAAGGAGACAAAATGAATCACATTTACCTCAGAGCTAGCCAAACTTGGCGCCTCTCGATGTTGCTGTTGGTGGCGTTTGGCTTGGTGACAGGCGTCCCCATCACGGCCCAATCGGGCCGAGGAACTTTGACCGGAATAGTGAATGACGCTAACGGCTCTGTAGTTCCAGGAGCATCCCTCAATCTGACGGAGACCAACACCGGCAGCAAGTATGATGGCGCGACGACTTCCGATGGTCTGTTTTCATTTCCCGAGCTTCCGCCGGGAACTTACGCACTCGAGATCAATGCTACCGGATTTGAGAGTTTCAACCAGGTCGGCATCGTCGTGCAGGTAGCCAGCACGTCCACCGTCACAGCTCAGTTGAAGGTCGGTTCCGCGCAGACTACGGTGACTGTGACCAGCGACGCCTCGCACCTGGAGTCCGAATCCTCCGATGTCGGCTTCACGATGTTGCCTCAGGTACTGGATTCGCTTCCGCTGCCCTTCGGCGGTGAGATCCGCAACCCGCTGGAATTCGCGGCGCTCTCGCCCGGATTCGCCGGCTCCATGACCAACAACCCCTCCTCGCCGCCCTCTGGAAACTTCAAGCTCAGTGGCGGACAACAGGGCGGCGGCGACATTCTTCTGGACGGTTCCACGACCGAGCTGGCATCGGCCAACATGCAGGTGACCTATGGCTTCAGCGTGGAGGCCGTCTCCGAGTTCAAGGTCATGACCAACACCTTCGATGCCCAATTTGGAAGCGCAAGCGGCGGCGTGGTCAATCTCTCCTCCAAGCAAGGAACGAACGATTTTCACGGGTCGGCTTACGACCTGCTCAAGAACCGCGTGATAGATGCCAACAGTTGGCTCAACAACTACCAAAACGCCGTTTTTGGGCCGAAGTCAACAACCAAGCCCATCGACACCCAGAACGACTTCGGTGCAAGCATCGGAGGGCCGGTGCGCGTTCCCTGGCTTTACAACGGTAAAGACAAGACCTTCTTCTTCTTCAATTACGAGGGCTTCCGGCAAGTCAATGGCGGCGTATCCTTGCTATCGGCGCCCACGCAGGCCATGCTCGGCGGGGACTTCTCGTCCCTATTAACACCTTTGACCATCAACGGCCAGAACTTCCAGGCCCATATCCTTTATGATTACTCGACCTGCACTGGCGCCAACCAGGGAAAGACCTGCCAGGCTTATCCCAACAACAAAATCACCGAGTCCCCGGATCCGGTCTTTGCCGCCGCTTCCAAGGTCATGCCCTCCGCCCCCTCCAGCGCCACCAGCCCTTACTTCAACATCAATGACAATAGTTCCAACCACGAGCAGGCTGACATGTGGTCCATTCGCATCGACGAGAATATCAACACGCACAGCAAGATCTCAGCCAGTTACTTCACCGGCAACATGCCTTACATCAGCACCCAAAGCCTCGGGCCGCTTTTCGACGGCGGCAACACGCAGGGCAACAAATATCTGCGTCTGGGCTATGACTATTTCATCTCGCCTACCATGCTCAACCACTTCAACGCCGGCTTTACTCGCCGCCATCGCGTCGAGGGCTCGGGCGAGGGCGGATATGGCGGCGACTGGGCAAACAAGTTTGGCCTCAAGGGCGTAGGCGACGCGGTTTTCCCTAGATTCAGCTACAACTATCCGGCCAATGGCATCAACACCCCAAGCGACGGCGCAAGCACCTTTGACGACAACGTCTTTCAATATGACGACGCGGTCTCGTGGCAGAAGGGCCGTCACAGCTTCCGATTCGGTGGCGAATTTCGCGCCGCGCAGTTCAATCTGAATATTCTGACCGGCAGCGCCGGCCAGTTCAACTTCACCCAGGGCCCGACCAGTACTCCGGCTGACACCAACTCCGGCTTTGGCTTCGCCAGCTTCTATCTAGGCGCGGCCTCCAATGCGTCTATTTCCATTCCCCAGATCAACGGATGGCGCGCCAAGTATGTTGCCGTCTTTGCCGCCGACGACTGGAAGCTCAACAACAAGCTAACCATCAACCTTGGCCTGCGTTATGACATGCCAATCCCGGTGACCGAGTCGCAGAACCGTATGTCCTTTGTGGACCCAACCCTCGCGAACCCGGGGGCGGGCGGCCTTCCCGGCGCTTACGTCTTCGAAGGCAGCGGCACGGGACGCCTCGGCGGCAGCACCCCGCAGTCGATCTTCAAAAAGGCCTTCGGTCCGCGCGTGGGCCTCTCCTATTCGGTCGATCCGAACACCGTCATCCGCGCCGGCTACGGCATTTACTTCTCCACCCAGCGCGTCGGCGGCTTCGCCGAGAACGACAGCCAGGGTTTTTTCTCCAGCTACACCTACCCCACAGCGGCCAGCGTCCAAACTCCGGTAGCAGTGCTCTCGAAGATCACCGCATATCCCGGCAAACTGCCTCCATTCATCGACCCCACGGTCATGAACGGGCAGGGCAACGCCCTCTTCATCGAGTCGAAGGTAGACCGCCCTGGAACCATCCAAAACTGGACTCTTGATATTCAGCGCCAGTTGCCCTTCCAGACCATTGTGGACGTGGCCTACGTTGGCGGTCATGGCGACCACCTGCAGGCATTCCTGCATGACCCCAACCAGGGCAATCCGGCCAACCTCTCGCGAGGTGCATGTTTGCAAGTCAACATTGCCAACCAAGCGACAAGTCCGGTTTGCGCGGGCCAACCCCTGGTCACAGCGCCCTATGCCGGGTTCAGCGGCACCGTCTCTCAGGCCCTGCGTCCCTTCCCGCAGTATGGAACCGTCTCGGTGGATTCAGCAACCATGGACGACCCCTTCGGCGATTACACTTACGACGCCATGCAGGCGCAGGTCACCAAGCGTACCAGCGCTGGGCTGACAGTGTTGGCCAGCTACACCTGGTCAAAAAACCTGACCAATGCCGACTCGGAGTATCCGAGCGAGGCCGGCTGGGAAGGGAATGGGAATGCCGGCGCGCTGAACGTCTACAATCTGAAGGCCGAGAAGGCTCTCAGCTCGTTTGACATTCCGCAACGCGTCGTCCTGGCCTGGACTTACGATCTGCCCTTCGGCAAGGGCAAGCAGTTTGCCAATCACGGTGCAGTTGTCAACGTGCTGGCCGGTGGATGGAAGGTTGCCGCCGTCCAGAAGTATCAAAGCGGAACCGCACTCAGCGTATCCTCGGCGGGCTGGACCTCGGGCATCTTCGCGGGCCCCGAGGGCGCAACCGGCTCTTCAAACGGCCGTCCCAACAGCGTTAACGCACAGAAGATTGGCGCGCTCCACGGCAAATATGTCTGGGGCCAGAGCCGCATCCTAAACCAGGCTGCCTTTACTCCGGCCGCCAACTTCACGTTTGGCAGCGCGCCCAAAGCCCTTGGCGTACGCGAGCTCTTCAACACGAGCGAGGACTTCAACGTCACCAAGGCCTTCCCCATGTTCACCGAACGGGTCCACACCGACTTCCGCGTGGAGTTCTTTGACCTCTTCAACCGGCATCGCTTCACCGGCTTTGACACGTCAGTGAGCTGCAGCACTTCGGCAACGCAAACCTGCAGCCCGCTGGTCAACACCAACTCAAACTTTGGGAACGCTTCGGGCCTTGCCTATGGCCCGAGAAACATCCAGGGGTCTCTGCGGGTCACCTTCTGACGCTACCGGTCAACCTGCCCAGTTACGTCCGACGTTTGAAAACGACCCAATACTCCCGGGCCTCTTCAGCGAGGTTCGGGAGTGTTGTCCTTTTGCATGCTGCACCATCCAGACAGCACGACGTTCCGACCAGTAGAAAGGCACCCTACAGGATCGCGCAATGGCATCCAGTGACGTGAAAATACGCTACTATCAATCCATGTTCCGCATCCGCAGCCGGCGATTTCTAGTTTTCGCTGGAGTGATTCCGATTGCATGCCTGCTCTCGTCAGGCGGTACCGCGCAGGTGGTCAATTCACAGATCCAGGCCCAGGTACAGGAACACTTCCTCGCAGCGCAGCAGGCACAGCAACGCGGGCAGCTTGATGACGCGATTGCCGAGTATCAGCAAGTCCTGCGGCTCCAGTCCCGATTGCCCGAGGTTTATGTAAACCTGGGGCTCGCCTACTATGCTCACGGAGAATTCGAGAATTCCGCAAAGGCTCTTGCTTCGGCTGAAAAGCTGAGGCCCGGAATGCGTGGCGTGGATCTTTGGCTGGGAATTGACGAAGTGAGACTGAACCACCCGGCGCAGGGTGTGACTCACTTGCGCGAGGCGATACGACTTGATCCGAAGGATAAAATGGGCCAGAGCTGGCTGGGGACCGCGCTCTGGGATGCAGGACAAATGGATGCGGCTTTGCTTCAATTGCGCAAGGCCGCTACGCAATTCCCCGACGATCCAGATCTGCTCTTTGCACTTGGCGAGGCCTACGGCAAAGCCGCCAAGCAGCAGTCGGAGCAGCTTCTCGGGGACTCCACAGGAACAGCCATCTCCGATCGGATTTACGCAAGTGCGTATGCAGCAGATCGCGATTGGACCAAGGCCGAAGGCCATCTCCGCCGTGCCATCGCGCGTGACCCGCACTCGGTCGACGCGCATCTGGAACTAGCGGAAGTTCTTCTTCAGGAAGCGAACCTGCACGCCGCGCAGATGCAGTTGGATCATGCGGCGGCATTAGCGCCGAGTTCTGCTGCCGTGCTGGCTCGCAGTGGAGAGTTGTTGGTTCTTGCCGGAAAACAAGCAGAGGGCCTCTCCCGGATAGATCAAGCCATGGAAAGAGACCGGAGCGAGGCGCTCGATGCGTTGGGGCTTCCTGCGAATGACCGAATCAATGGCAACAGTGCAGATGCTGAGCTTCTTGGAATGTGCCGCAAAGCAGCAGAAGATCTGGAAGCGATGCAGACACCAACTCCCGCAGGAGAGGTTACGCTCTCGGCCTTGTACGCGCGGTCAGGTAACTTTGACGCAGCGGAGCGAGCCTACCAACAACTTGCCTCGGCTCCTCCAGTCTCACGGCCGTCTGTCAATGCTCTTGCCCAGGCGAAGGATGCGTTGCACCAACATCACTTTGACGCCGCCGAGGCAGCGCTTCTTCGCTGGCTGGCAATTCATCCCCGTGATTTTTCCGCACGCTATGAGCTGGTTTTTACGCGGCGTCAAATCTCCACGGATCAAATTGCCCGTCTGCTTGCTGCAGCGCCAGATTCTTATCACGTACATCAACTCCTCGGCCAGCTTTATGCCGACCGCGAAGAAGATGACAAAGCACTCACGGAGTATCTTGCCGTCGCTGCGGCGCGACCTAATCTCCCCGACGTACACTTCTGGCTCGGTCACCTTTATTGGAAACATGGCGATGCAGACCACGCGTTTGCGGAGTTGACACGGCAATTGGAACTCGATCCAGGTCATCCGGAGGCCAACGGCGAACTTGGCGCTGTGTTGGTAGCCGACCATCGCATCGAGGAAGCAATTCCGCATCTGGAGTTGGCAATTCGCAGCAAGCCTGATTTGTGGCCGGCCTATTCGCAATTGGGGCGTGCATACGCCACGCAGAAAAGCTACGCCCGCGCCGAAGAGGTGCTGAGACGCGGGCTCACGCATGACCATGATGGCTCCATGCACTATCAGCTTGGGCAAGTTCTGCACTCTGAAGGTAAGAATGCGGAGGCCGCACAAATGTTTGCCCAGGTCCGTGCTATCAAAAACGAGGAATCTGCCTCGCCCTCCGGCGATGACCACAAAGACGATCGGGAGAAGCAATGAAGTGGTATCGGACCATCGTGCCTGCGATTCTCTTTCTCGCGCTCGCTTCTTTCCTGAAGGCCCAATCCGCTGCATTGGACGAGGGAGTGACGCTGATCCGCGAGGGACATTACGAACAGGCATTGATCAAGTTGGAGGAAGCGCATCGCGATTCGCCGCGCAATGCCACGATTGAGAACCTGCTCGGAATTACAGAGACCAAGCTCGGCCACCCCGACACTGCCGCCACTCACTACCGCAACGCGATTCGCCTTGACCCTTCGCAGGCGGCGCCTCACCGCAATCTTGGCTACAATCTGCTCACCGCGAAAGACTATGCTGGTGCAGAGCCGGAACTGCGCGAAGCATCCCGCCTGAGTCCGGGAGATCCCTTTGCGCACTACTATCTATCGTTGCTCGCGCTTGTCACGGATCGTGATGCTGAAGCAGTTGACCAGGCCTCCCATGCGGGCCAGTTGATTGACAACGATCAGGAAGCCGGCGCAGGTTTGGTCGAGGCATACATTCGCCTTGGGCGCGTGGATGATGCCACCACCCGAGTTAAGCGCATGGAGGAGACCAACCAAGTTTCATCGGAACGGGAATATTCGATCGCCGTACTCCTTAGCCGGCGCGGGTTCCATGAGCAAGCGGTGCATTGCTTCCAGCGAATTGCAAAATTAGACCCGTCATGGGGAAATCGTTACAACCTTGCGCTGGCGCTACTCTACGACGGCCAGTCAGCGGAGGCATCAACGCTCCTTACTGCATTGCACACGGAACAGCCAGCACATGCAGACACACTCATGTTCCTTGGTTCGGCGTTCGAAGCGCAGCAAAAGATGCCTGAGGCTTTGGAGGCTTATCGTGCTGCCGCGGTGGCCGACCCCTCCAATCCAGATCGAACTCTGGATTACACCCGCTTGTTGATGGACATGGACCGCTACGACGAAGCGATCGAGTTCATTCAAACGAACATGGTGGAAACTGCCGCACCTTCACCTCTGAAACTGCGCCTCGGCGCAGTGGAAATGATCAAGGGAGACTATGTCGCTGCACGCGAGGCATTCCAAGCCGCGCTCGCTGAAAACCCGGAACTTGATGCTGCATATGTTGGTCTGGCACAAACCTACGCACGCCAGGCAAATGACACTGAGGCCATTCGCATCCTTGAAGCGGCGTGTGCCAAGAGACCTGGCCGTTACCTGCTGGAGTATTACTTCGGTCTGTTAGCCAGTCGCCTGGGCCGAGAGCAGGAGGCTCTTGGTGCACTGAAGCAGGCAGCACAATTGGAGCCCAACTCTCCTGATCCTTCTTTTGAACTCGGCAAGCTCTACGCTTCCAGGGAGGAATGGCCAGAGGCTCGACTGGCGTTTGAACACGTTATCGAGTTGAATCCTCAATTTGCAGCGGGTCATTATCAGTTGCGCCGGGCCTATGAACATCTCGGGCTCCGAGACAAAGCCGAACAAGAAGCGCAGCAAACTCAAGCACTCATAAGCAAACAGCGAGATGATACGCTGCGCAAGCAACGGGAACGAGGTGGAAGTTTCCAACCCCAATCCTCAGTTGCGACTTCCCACCAGCCATAATCTTGAACACCATTCATGAATCTCGCGGGCTATTCGGCTGCGCTCTCCGGTATTGCCGCCGCACGGGAGGACTTCCTGCGGGACGTCCAACTAATCAATGAATGTTCGGGTCGACCGGCGGAGTCGCCGGGGACGAAGACGCGGCCACACAAGGCATGCCGCCGCACAGCGCACCCACAATGCCTTTTCCTTCGGTAATCGTGTAGATGCGGTCGACCGCAGGCAGTTTGATCGTTTCCTTGGTCCCGGAAGGCCAATGAATCTCTACCGTCCCAGCGTCTGTAGCGTCGCCCAGGCCAAAGTGCAGGCGTCGGTCGTTCGATGAAATGTAACTGCCACTGGCCAGAACATCCTGGCGCTGGCGCATCCCGTTTGCTGTCAGATACGCGGTGGCGCAGGTAGCATCGCGAGGGCTTTTGGGGCCGCCCACCAACTTCATCTCCACCCAGTGATGATGATCGGGATTAACATTACGGAGCAATACGGGCGGGCCATCAATCGGGTTGATGATGACATCAATCTTCCCTTCGTTGAACAGGTCGCCAAAGGCCGCTCCACGCGCCGGAATGACCGCTGCCAGACCCGATCCCTTGACCGGAGGAATATATTCGAATTTCCGATCCTTGCCAGTTCTGTCCGGGACGTTGTGAAAGAGCAGCGAGCGTTCGGCGAAGGTCGTGCCCCAATCGTGCTGGTCCACCTGAGGGTAGACGTTGCCGTTGACCATGAAGAGATCGAGCCAGCCGTCGTTGTCGTAGTCCATGAATCCATCGCCCCAGCCGACAAAGGGAATGGTGGTCTGTGCAACGCCGGCCTTGTAGCTCACGTCTGAGAAATTCGCGTCTCCGTCGTTGTGGTAAAGCACCTTGTAGTCGTCGCCAAAGTCGGTAACGAAAAAGTCAACCCGGCCGTTGTTCTCGTAATCGCCCTCAGCAATCCCCATAGAGGCGATCTCACGCCCATCGCCATTCAGCGCGAACCCTGAAAAATAGCTCTGGTCTTCGAAGGTACCATCACCCTTGTTTATGTAAAGAAAATTAGGCACCGAGTCGTTGCCCACGACAAGGTCCGGCTTGCCGTCCCCATTAATGTCTACAAAGATCGCCGTGAACCCGTAATAGGGTTCCTTGTCCTCCACGCCAGCCTTTGCGGTCACGTCGGTAAAGGTTCCGTCGCCGTTGTTGTGGAATAGATGATCGGGCTCGCCTCTCAACCCGCGGGGTCCGCAGTTTACTTCAACGCCCCGATACAGGCAGCTGGAGTACCCTACTGCCTTGGAGCCGGAAATCGGCGGGTTGTCCCGATCGAAATGAACATAGCCGGCAACATAGAGGTCCAAAAGACCGTCGCCATCGTAGTCTCCCCATGCAGAGCCGGTCGACCAGTTGCCTAGTTCTACTCCGGCCTTCCCGGCCATGTCAGTAAACGTTCCGTCGTGATTGTTGTGGTAGAGACGGTTCTTGCCGTAGTTGCCGACAAATATATCGGGCCAACCGTCGTTGTCGTAGTCGGCAATGCTGACGCCATATCCCCAGCGGTCGTTTGAAACGCCTGCCTTGGCGGTCACATTCGTGAATGTTCCGTCATGATTGTTGTGGAACAGGGCTGCGTGCGGCGCCTCCTCCTTGCCGTCAAGCGCATTGAAGGTTGAACCGTTCACCAGGTAGATATCCAGCCAGCCATCATTGTCGTAGTCGATAAGGCCCACGCCAGAACCATTGGTCTCGACGATGAATTCCTTCTCTGGCACGCCCATTTTGTGATGCCAATCGGAGAGCCCCGCGGCTTTGGTAATGTCCTCAAAGATCACTGGCCCGGAATCCACAAATCCGCCCGCAGTGATGGCCCGCTTCTGCTCGTCATAGACCGGGGCTGCACCGAGACCCCCAGCGATGCCGCCCATACTGTTTTGCGCTTTAGGCTGTTGCACCGGCTGTGGTTCCTTTTGTTGGGGTGCCGACTGTGTCCAGGAAGCCACCGACGTTAAAAGGATTACGATCAGGACGCTTAAAAAGCGTCGGCGAAAACTTGGCAATGAAATTCCTCCGATGCTTTTGGTGTACGCCAAATTATACGTTTGAACGACTGCATGATGAATATCGGCTGTCTTCCGCCGTCGGAGGCGTTTGGCCTCCAAGAAATGAAGTTGAGAGAAGCAGAAACATGGAAGGAAGAAGAAGCTTCATGGTGAAACAGCATACTGCGAATGGTTGGCATTGTGCAGTGCTAGAATTCCGGGCAAGATGAGGAATAAAACGTCAGCCTGCATCGTACTGCTCTTCCCTGCCCAGACTCTCAGCCCACAAACTCCCTCAGTGGCCGTGCCCAAGCAGCTCGCGCAGCCCTCTGTGCCGCATTTTCGAGACGTTTCGCCGGAGGTCGGACTTCGCACTCTTCCTCACACGAATCTCAACAGGCGTTATGTCATCGAAACGATGAGCGGCGGAGGAGTTGCCTTTCTGGATTGCAATAACAACGGCAAATTGGACATCGCAGTGGTTAACGATTCCTCAATCGACCGTTACCTTGCTGGCGGCGATCCCATGATCACACTCTACCGGGAGGACGGCGACGGGTACCCGCGGCTGGCGCGCCCGGATCTGCTCGCCGCGCTTGCCGTGGCCGGCACGGCGCGCCGCCTCGGCCTGCTTCTGCTTCAGCTCGGGCAACTGCGCGATGGCTTGCTCAAGCCGTTGCTGCTTCTCTGCCGCGGCCCGTTTGCGCGCCGACAACTGCCGCGCCGACAGCGCAGCATGCTCCGGCGAGTCCACCTGCGCACGCAACTGCTCCACGTGTTGGCGGGCTTGTTGAAGCATCTGCTCGAGCCGCTCCTGGCGGCGGAAACTGCTCGCCCCGGCGCCCACCCGGACCCGCACACCGTCCTGGCTCACGCGGCTTACATGCACTACGTCCTTGTCCACCAGAGACGCGATCACCTGCGTGAACAGCCCATCCAGTGCTCCCCCGTGATTGGTTCGGAAGTCCGACAGCAAGCGGTGATTTACACTGACCCCGCCGCACAGCCAGCGGAAGGCCGCACTGTCTTCACAACGCCGCGCAAGCTCCCGCGCCGAGCCGATGCCTCGAATGCAGGCATACAGCCAAAGCGCCACCAGAAGCTGAGGGTCGGTCGCGTCCCGGCCCGCTTGCCCTGCGCGCGCCTTGATCGGCTCGTGGAAACGCTCCAGGTCCAGCTTCTCCACCACCGCCAGCACAATGCGAACGGGATGGTTCGCACCGACCAGATCGTCCGGACACTGGATCAACATCGCGACCTGACGACGTTCCGGCCTTCGCAACCGCACCGCTGAATCAGGCTTCGCCGCACCGAATTCGCTCATGTCTTGCTTATAACCTGAAGCGATCTGGAAAACTTAATCCATATTCCAAAGTGCATCGAAAAAGTCACAGGCTCTCACGCAAGGCTCCTCCGAAGGAGAAGTAAGATCGCCAAATAGCGCGCCCCCTTGACTTCAAAGCGACATGCTCTGACAGAAGCAACTCTGGCCTGACGCGAACAGCCAATGCGCGTTTCCAGCTCTCACGATCGATGGACTTGTAGGTTTCG
>PKXI01000285.1:0-240 GCA_003133425.1 Acidobacteriaceae bacterium | reverse complement strand
TAAACGAATCAACAAGTTAGCAAATCATTTGCTGATTCGGGACCAAATCAATGCCAGCCCCTCCCCTCCATCGGCGGCGGCCAACCTAAGCGATATGTTGCACTTAGAGGATGGCACGTTTCAGAGCGATCCTGCAGATGGGTCCAGATTAGGTCCAATAAGCAGACTTGGAATTTGCGTGCAATGCGATCCGAAGTTTTGCGTAACTTCCGGATAGGCGGTGATACACCCAGAACAGAG
>PKXI01000201.1 GCA_003133425.1 Acidobacteriaceae bacterium | reverse complement strand
AGAACTTGTCACTCTCCAGTAAAACAGAAGCCCAGAGAGTAACTTTGGCTCCCCTGCCCCTTTTGAGCACCCATTACCGCTGGGAGGCGCCAGTTCCAGGATCCGAAGTGGCAACTGTCCAGTGAAATGCCCGAAATTGCCGCTTTCTTGTTTCGAGGGCCTGCAGCAACACTCAATTGGATTGACGCACGATGGCGTCAGAGTAGAGCGCGCCGCGGGTGGCACGCCATCTTCGATTTGACAATCGTTGTTATAAATCCTTTATACTTCGCAAGCTAAACAATTCGGAGGTCCCACCATGAAGATTCCCCTTTCAGGCTTGGGTCTACGTTCGCCAGGACAGGAAAAAATGGCGATGAGATTCACGTTCTTGTTTCTTTTCACACTAATCTCTCTCCTCTGGTCCGCTGCACCAGAGGCGCGAGCGCAAGCGGTCGGCGGCGGTCAGATTCAAGGAACAGTCACTGATACAACCGGAGCCGCAGTGCCGGGCGCAACCGTCGAGGCGGTCCAGCAAGAGTCGGGGCTCAGGCGCGTGGTAACCAGCGGTTCGGATGGAGGTTACAACCTTCCCAACCTCCCCGTCGGTCCCTATCAACTGAGCGCAACCAAGGCGGGCTTCAATACTTATCGCCAGTCCGGCATCGTGATTCAGGTCGGCAACAATCTGCAAATCCCCCTGGTGCTGCAGGTGGGCGGGATTACGCAAACGGTGCAGGTAAACGCCGACGCGTCGATGGTGCAAACCGAGGACCAATCGGTATCGCAGGTGATCGATCCGCAGCGCATCGTCGATATTCCGCTGAACGGGCGGCAGGCGACGCAACTGATTCTGCTCACTGGCGCAGCGACGGTAGCGCCCAGCGGCGACAATGTGGGTTCGAAGAACTACCCCAGTGAAGTGACGCTCTCAGTGGCGGGAAGCCAGGGAACAAGCACGGACTTCCTGATGGACGGCGCCGACAACACCGACGCGTTCTCAAACGTGAACCTGCCGTTTCCGTTCCCGGATGCGATTCAGGAATTCAGCGTGGAGACGTCCGGTCTATCGGCGCAGTACGGCCTCCATCCTGGCTCGGTCGTGAACGTCGTTACCAGGTCAGGAACCAACGCATTTCACGGCACAGTGTTCAACTTTTTCCGCAACGGCGACATGAACGCTACTAGTTATTTCTCGACCAGCCACGACACGCTGAAGCGGAACCAGTTCGGCGGGGCGATTGGCGGCCCCATCGTCAAGGACAAGCTGTTCTTCTTCGGTGGCTACCAGGGGACACAGACGCGCCAGCAGGCCAGCAACATCACTGTCATAATCCCCACCCAGGCAATGTTGAACGGCGACTGGACTGCATTCGAGGGCAGCAAGACCCTTCCTGCTCCGTTCGTCGGGAACAAAATCAATCCGAGCCTCTACAACGCGTCGGCTATCGGCATCACCACGTATCTCCCGGTAGCCCCGGCTGCTAACGGCAAGTTTGTGTACGGTCCTCCCAACCCGCAGAGCGAAAACCAGTACATAGGACGGATCGACTGGAACAAGAGCGAAAAGCAGACCGTCTTCGGGCGCTACTATATAACGCACTTTACTCAGCCTGGATTCTTCAATAACAATCTGCTGCTGACCGCCAATCCCCAACTCAACGACCAGGAGCAATCGCTCACCCTGGGCCACACGTACTTGATCAGTTCGAACCTTGTGAACTCGTTCCGCGTGGGCGGCACACGCAGCTTCATCACGCGCGGGCAAGTCTCCAGTCTCATCAACCCCAGCATGGTCGGCATCAAGGTGGCCACGCCGGTTCCGAACTACATCTACCTGGCGATTTCAGGTGACTTTACCGAGTCTTGCGGGACCTGCGAGACGTACCAGGTGACGACGAACCAGGAGAACGCGGTGGATGACGTTTTCTGGACGAAGGGAAGGCACCACTTTGGCTTCGGCGGGAATTTCATCCACCAGCATATGAATTTGCAGGGAACGAACAACGCAAACGGTCAGTTCACCTTCAACGGCTCCTTCACCGGCGATGCGATGGCGGATTTCTTCCTGGGCGACCTGTATAGCCTTTATCAAGGCAACGACACGGGAAGCACGTTCGCGAAGAATGTCTTCGCGGTGTATGCGCAGGACAGCTACCAGATGACCCCACACCTGACCATCAACGCCGGCGTGCGCTGGGAGTCCGATTTGCCTGAGGTTGAAACCGCAGGGCGCGGCGGTAGTTTTTCAATGTCCGCGTTCAACGCGGGAACGACGTCGAGCGTCTTCAAGACAGCGCCTCCGGGGCTGCTCTTCGTCGGTGATCCAGGAATCCCGAAGGGCTACATGAACAATCACTGGGACCACTTCGAGCCGAGATTCGGTTTTGCGTGGGACCCCAGGGGCAAGGGCCAGGAAAGTATCCGGGGGTCGTATACGCTGGGCTTCCAGACACCGATTCTTTATATGGAAGATCGGTTTGAGAACAACGCGCCTTACGGAGATGCGATCACCATTAACCCCGCGGCGGGACAATTTTCGACTCCGTTTTCCGGCTATCCCGGCGGGAATCCATTTCCTCAGCCTTTCCCGCCCAGCCACACCAGCGCCTTCTTCCCGACCGCAGGGTCCTACTTCCTGTTCCCCGTGACCCAGAAGCCGAGCTATACGCAGACCTGGAATCTGACGATCGAGAAGCAGTTTGCCGGCAACTGGGAAGTGACGGCGGCTTACCTTGGCAATCACGTTCTGCACATCCTGTCGGGCAATGAAGATAACCCCGCCGTGTACATTCCAGGCACGTGGACCGGTGCGGGAAGCTGCGGCACGCTCACCATCTCTCCAGGGACCGGTAAAGCTTGCTCAAGCACCGGGAATACGAATCAGAGGCGCATAACCGCACTGGCCAACCCAACGGGGGGAGCTTACTACTCCGAAGTCAGCGTCATGTATGACGGATCGAGCAGCGTCTACGACGGTCTGCTGCTGACCGTGCAGCACCGATTCGCCAACTATTTCACGCTGCTCAGCAATTACACCCGGTCGAAGTGCATTACAGGGGGCACGGACGTGGGCGATCTGGGAGGCAACACCTTCCAGAATCCCGCCAACCCGGGCGCCGACCGCAGTAACTGCGGTGAGGACCTTCGGAATAACTTCGTCACTTCGTTGGTTGCCAAGAGCGCTGCCAAGGGCGGACGGATGGAACGGGCGATTGTGGGTGGATGGCAGATTGCGCCGATCATTGACGTGAGTTCCGGAACGCGGGTTACGCCTACGGACGGTACGGACAACTCGCTGACCGGCGTGGGTGTGGATCGCCCCAACCTTGTCGGAGATCCGTATGTGCACGGCCAGCCGAGGAAATTCTGGCTGAGCCCGGCGTCGTTCGTGAAGTCTGCGGTGGGTACCTTTGGCGATACCAAGCCATATTCCCTGGTCGGTCCGACATACGCCGATCTGGATTTAGCGGGGACCCGGTTCATCCCGCTGCACGAGGCGACGCAACTGGAGTTCCGGACAGAGTGCTTCAATTGCCTGAATCACCCGAACCTGCTGGCTCCGACGGCGGCAATTAACAGTTCCTTGTTTGGGCAGATCACCACCTCCGATCCGCCGAGGATTGTGCAGCTCAGCTTGAAGGTGGATTTCTAAAATGATGTAGCCACAGGTTTCAACAAGAGCCGTTGACAGAGTTTCGGGGCGCCCGGGCATCGACCCAGCGCCCCGAAGTTTTTTATATGATGGGTTGACGAATAAAAAGTACATCGGGAGCAGGACGATCCATGAGAGTTGGAATCATCGGCACAGGCGCTATCGCATGGAAGCATGCACAGGCCTACAAGAATATCGGTTACCAAATAATGGTTTGCACAGATCGAACTGCCGAGAAGGGGCGAAAGTTTGCCGAGGCCACCGGGGCAGAGTTGGTGGCGACACCAGAGGAGCTTTGCAGCCATCCCAACGTTGATTTCGTCGACGTGTGTACCTTTCCCGCATACCGGCTGGCCGCAGTTGAGCTGTGCGCCAAATACGGAAAGCACGTGCTGGTACAGAAGCCAATGGCCGTTGATCTGGAGACGGCGCGGCAGATGATCGTCACCGCGCGCAAAGCGGAAATTCAGTTGGGCGTGGTCAGCCAGCATCGCTTCGACGATTCCGTTCTGTTCTTGAAGAAGGCTCTGGCTGCTGGGCGCCTGGGAAGAATCCTGCAGGCGGACGCGTATGTAAAATGGCATCGCTCCGATGAGTATTATGCGCGGCCGGTGAAGGGGAGCTGGGCGGGTGAGGGTGGCGGCGCTCTCATCAGCCAGGCCATTCACCAGGTGGATGTGCTGCTCCACTTGATCGGCGCGGTCGATGAAGTATTTGGTTACTGGCAGCTTGGGGCTACGCACAAAATCGAGTCGGAGGACTGCTTGTGCGCGGTGATGCGCTATGCCTCAGGAGCGACCGGCGTGATTCAGGCCGCGACTGCGCTGTGGCCTGGCTATCCTGAGCGCGTGGAGATTCACGGAACAAAGGGAAGCGCGATTGTGACCGGAGATCAATTAACAACGTGGGACGTTCAGGATGACTCAGGAGAAGCTGCACCAATCGCACAGCAGGCAAAGTCCGGAGCGTCGGATCCCATGGCTATTTCAATTACGCCCTTCGAGCGTCAACTCTCCGACTTCGGAGAAGCCTGCAGAACAGGCCGGTCTCCTTCATCCTCTGGCGTAGAGGGATACCGGGCGCTCGAACTGGTGCGGAGCATCTATACATCGTGCGCCGAGGGAAGAAAGGTCCACCTGGAGCCGGTCACGCTTTAGAGAACCGGGCCCCGCACCGAGTTACCAGTCGGTGAGCGTGCCGTCGAGCTTGCGATTGATGGGCAGATAAGCTCGCTGATACGGGTATTTAGCCGCCAGCGCTTCATCGATATCTACGCCGAGACCGGGCGCGTCGCCTGGATACATGAAGCCATCCTTGAAGAAGTAGTTGTGCGGAAAGACGGCGTCGGTTTCGTCCGAGTGCGGCATGTGTTCCTGGATGCCGAAGTTGTGGATGGCTGTATCAAAATTCAGTGCAGCGGCCAAGCATACAGGCGAGAGATCGGTGGCTCCGTGACAGCCGGTGCGCACGTGATACAACTCCGCAAAGTCAGCAACTTTCTTCATCGGCGTGAGGCCTCCCCCATGCACGATGGTCATGCGGATGTAATCGATCCATTGATTACTAATGAGGTCGTGCGCATCCCAGATTGAATTGAATACTTCTCCAACGGCAATCGGTGTAGTGGTGTGATCGCGGATGATCTTGTAGCCTTCCTGCAATTCAGCTGGAGTGGGATCCTCAAGCCAGAAGAGGTGAAACGGCTCCAGCTCCTTGCCGAGGCGGCCTGCTTCAATGGGCGTCAGGCGATGATGACAGTCGTGGAGCAGATGCAGATCGTCGCCAAAAGTCTCGCGGACGCGCGCAAACAGTTTTGGAACCTGGCGAAGATACGGCTCGGTAGCCCACTCATATTCTGAAGGCAGGCCGCGCTCGGCGGGCTCGTACCTGCCGGGTCCCTTTGCGACGCCATAGGTAGCCGCGAGGCCGGCAACGCCGCTCTGAGCGCGGATTGCCTTGTAGCCCATCTCCTGGTGCCTGGCAATGTCTTCAAGAGCATGGTCGACGTCTTTGCCGAACGCGTGTGCATAGACCAGCACGCCGTCTCGACTCTTGCCGCCCAACAGGTTGTAGACGGGCGTGTTCAGCGCCTTGCCCTTGATGTCCCAGAGCGCAATGTCAACGGCGCCGATTGCCGCCATGGTCACCGGACCGCGCCGCCAGTATGCACCGCGATAGAAATACTGCCAGATATCCTCGGTCTGGAAGGGATCGCGGCCAATGAGGCATGGAAGCACGTGGTCCGTTAGATAGCTGGCGACGGCGAGTTCGCGGCCGTTGAGCGTACCGTCGCCAAGACCATAGATGCCTTCATCTGTCTCAATCTTGAGGGTGACAAAGTTGCGGCCCGGCGAGGTAATGTTCACGTACGCCCTAGTGATCTTCATTACAGTAATACTCCTGAATTTCGCAATGCTCTTTAATTTCACATTGCTCTTGGAATTCAATCATAGGCACCAGGACCGGGAGCCCTTCGCTACTGGTTCACGCCGCTCGCGAGGAATCCGCCATCGACGGCAATCACTTCACCGGTAACAAACGATGCCGCTTCTGATCCCAGAAAGATAGCTGTTCCGGCCAATTCATGAGCCTCGCCGAAGCGGCGCATGGGCGTGCGCAGCAGCAGTTCCTCGCCGCGCGGCGTGCCCTGGACCATCGATGCATTCAGCGGCGTCGGAAAGATGCCCGGCGCAATGGCGTTTACGTTGACCCCGCTGCCGGCCAACTCGATCGCCAGGACTTTAGTGAGCGACGCGACCCCGGCCTTGCTCGCGGAGTAGGCCGCCACCCCTGAGAAGCCTACAAACGAGCTGAGCGAAGCAAGGTTGACGATGCGGCCATATCCGGCGCGGACCATGGTGGGTGCAAAAATCTGACAGGCGCGCAGAGTGCCAGTAAGGTTGGTCTCAAGGACGCGCGACCAGACGGCTTCATCGGCCTCAAGTGTTGGCGTCCTGGAGGTGATTCCGGCCGCATTCACCAACACGTCGATCCTGCCGAAGTGTTTAAAGACCCTATCGTGCAAAGCCTGGATTGAAGCGCGGCGAAGCACGTCACTTGTAATGCGGAGGGAACGTCTGCCCAGCGCCTCGATTTCCGCGGCCACTTGCTCAACCTGGTCGAGTCGCCGCGCGCTGGCTACAACATCAGCTCCGGCGCCGGCCAGGCCGAGTGCGATCGCGCAGCCCAGTCCAGTGGTCCCGCCTATCACTACTGCAACTTTTCCGTGTAAGTCGAAAAGAGTATGGCTCATGGATGAATTTATCTGTCGATGAATGCGACTCCGGATAGAGTGGCTCGCATTTCAATTGGAGTTTCCGCGACCAGGCAACCCACTCGAGGAAAAGATCGCTTTCAGGCTATTTATAATTCGTTTGGGCCACAAATGTATAGCCAAAAATGAAGTTGCGAGGTTCGTTCCTTTTGCCCATTATTGAACCAGATATCTGTAACAATAACAAAAAGAGGCAACACGAACAAAATTGGAATAAGAGTTTTCAAGGCATAGAATTCTCCTGGGAGATCAGATATGGGTAAGATCCAGACAAACGGGGTTTCACGGCGTAGGTTTTTAAAGACGGGAATTGGCGCCATGGCTGCGGTGGGGTTTCCCACGATTGTGCCGGCGACTGTCTTCGGACAGTATGCGCCAAGCAAACGCATCAACATTGGGTGTATCGGCGCAGGACGCATCTCGCGCGGCCACGATATGGCACTGCTGCTGCCCTACGACCGGGCAAGAATCATGGCAGTATGCGATCTGGATGCGCATCGTATCGAGGACGGCAAAAAGCTGATCAACGCCTTCTATGCGAAGAAGACGGGCCAGCCCTACGACGGCGTAACCGGATATGCGAACTATCACGAGTTGCTGGCGAACAAGGACGTCGACGCAGTAGTAGTAAGCACGCCGGACCATTGGCACGCGCTGATCGGCGTAGATGCTGTAAGGGCAGGCAAGGACGTTTACCTGCAGAAGCCGGCGTCGCTTACGATTGCGGAGGGCCGCGCGCTGAGCAATGCGGTTCAAGCCTCGGGTAGAATTCTGCAGATCGGCAGCCAGCAGCGTTCTACAGTGCAGTTTCGCTACGCGGCGGAGTTGGTGCGCAACGGCCGCATCGGCGACCTGCAGCGGGTGGAGGTGGGTTTGCCTGGCGACCCGGCGGGCGGCGACAAGACTCCCATGCCGGCTCCCGACTGGTTCAACTATGAGATGTGGCTGGGCGAGACGCCGTATGTGTACTACACGGTAGAACGCGTACATCCGCAGAAGGGCTATGACCGACCGGGATGGCTGCGCTGCCGTCAGTTTGGCGCGGGAATGATCACCGGCTGGGGCGCGCACCACATAGACAGCGCGCACTGGGGCATGAACACCGAGTACACAGGTCCGGTCGAAGTGTGGGGCCACGCGGAGTTTCCGGATCACGGGTTGTGGGATGTGCATGGTTCGTTCAAGACCGAGGCGCTGTATGCCAATGGCGTGCAGATGAGCGTGAGCGGCGATTACGCAAACGGCATCAAGTTCTACGGAAGCAAAGGCTGGATCTTTGTTTCGCGCGGCAATGAGCAAGTGACGAAGAGCGACCCGGTGGCCAAGCTGAACGATACAACCGCACTGGCCGCACGCGACCCCAACATCATCAAGTCAGTGATCGGACCGGACGAGATTCACCTCTATGAGAGCAAGGAACAGCACGGCAACTGGCTGGATTGCATCATCAGCCGCAAGGCGCCGATATCGCCCGTGGAGATGGGCCATCGAGCGTGCTCGACCTGCCTGATTCACGATATGGCAATGGTGCTCAAGCGCAAGCTCTACTGGGATCCGGTGAAAGAACGCTTCAAGAACGATGACGAGGCGAACAGTATGCTCCGGCGGCCGCAGCGCGCGCCTTATATGCTGTAGCAGAGTTCATTCACAAGAGAGGAAACAATGATTACAAGACGCGATGCATTAGTGGGGCTTCTTGCTGTCCCCGGCGCTCTGAATGCTTTTGCAGCTGCGGCGCCGGGCGAACAGCCGATTCTCGGACCGACCGTATTTCATTGGGAAGACATGAAGCCGGTGAAGACGAATGTGGGTGAAGTGCGCTCGCTTTGCAAGTCTCCGACGGCGACAGTGGACCAACTGGAGATGCACATATCGACGCTGAACCCTGGGTTGGAGTCGCATCCTCCGCACCGGCATGTCAATGAGGAATTGATCATTCTGCGCGATGGCGAGTGCGAGACGCTGTCAGACGGCAAATGGGTGAAGGTGACGCCTGGCTCGGTAGTCTTCAACGCGTCGAACAGCCTGCACGGATTCCGCAACATCGGGACAACTCCGGCAACTTATCACGTCATCAACTGGAGCCCGAATAAAGACATGGTCGCGAAGAAGTAGAAGCGTTGAAGTGCGGAAGGCCGAGGCGTAACTCGGCCTTTCGGCTTTTCGCCGGCTTCAGCTCTTCGTCACGACTCGCTTCGCTTCGCGCTGGCGCCACGCCAATAGAGCAAGAGACCTATCAGAATCGAACCCAGCGTGCCCGCAACAAGCGTCATAAAAAATCCCAGCTTGTCGGGTGTGCCCCCCGGCGGCACCAGCGAAAGCGCGATGCCGCCGAGAACGACAACGAATCCCAGGCCGCCGCAAATCCAGACACCCGAAATGCCTCCCGGTACAAGCACTGCGTGCGGATTCTCGTTGCGATCTTTGCGGCGCGCCAGTTTGATGACGGCCGCGAACATGTAGAGAAACGGAATGAAGTAGAGAATGATGCCGGCATCGATCAGCTTTTGATATGCGCCCTGAGTCGTCTCATTGATCTGACTTCCCATCAAAATCGCCGCCGAGATCGCAGCCTGCACCAGAATCGAAACCCACGGAGTCTTCCAGCGCGGATGGATCTTGCCGAATGCGGCGGGCAGATAGCGGTCGACTCCCACAACAAACGGCACGCGCGCGATTCCGGCCACTGTGCTGCCCACGCCGCCTGCGTTTCCTGCCGTAACCAGAATGGCGGCGAGGATCCCGAGGAAGCCAACCTTCAACGCGATCGACCCAACGGTAATGGCATGAAACACGCCGCTCTGCGGGTCAAGATCGGCCGCAGGCACAAGGGCGAGAATGGCAAACGTGCCCACAATGTACATCACGGCAATAAGCGCGCCGGCCCCGAAGACAGCCCGCGGCAGCGTGCGGCGTGGATCGCGCACTTCTTCGCTCATGGCCGAGACAAGTTCGAGGCCCGTAAATGCAAATGCGATCTGCGACCAGAAGTTGACCGTGTCCCAGTTCCACGTAGGCAACATGTTCGAGACGGTGAAGTGGGTTGCCGAACCGTACCGCCAACTCACAACCGCGGCTACGCCAACCAGCATCATCAGCGGCACATAGGTTCCCACGCCGCCCGCATTCTGCAACCATTTGCCGATGTTCAGGCCGATTATGTTCAGCACCACGGCAACCGCGAGAATGGCCAGAGAAACCGTTAGCTGATACGTTCTATCCTGCGCGAGCACCGAACCGCGCCCGCCAATAACGTAAGCGCTCATGGAAGCGCTGGCGAGCAGCAAACCTGGAAAATAGAAGAAGGTGTAGATCCAGTATGTCCAGCCGGCCACAAATCCGTGGAACGGCCCGAACGCTTCTCGCGACCACGCATACAGCCCGCCTTCCTCAGGAAAGCGCGAAGAGAGCTCGTTGATCACCAGCGCCCCAGGGACAAAAAAGAAGACCGCGGCAAGGACCCACAAACTGATCGATGAAGGGCCGTTGTGGCCCGCAGCCGCAATCCACCGGGGTCCAAGCACCGTGGCGATGTTGAACAACAGAACATCCCAGAAGCCCATCGTCTTGCGTAACTGCGATTTCGAGTCAAGCGGAGTGGGCGCAGAAGACGTCATGGAGTTACCTGGGCTACCGGAAGCATCTGGGGCTGCATTCGGAAATGATAAAGGACCGGGCGGGTGGATATCTCAGGCGTGGCACGTGACAAGACGGCTGACGCGGCACAGCGCGGAGTTTGACTCGAGAGAATCGGGGAAATAGAACGCACCGCGTGAAACCCAGCGGCGCATTCAAGGCGCGTTCAGATGACGAGCGGCGAAGGAAGCAATTCGCGCTTGTTGCGCACCAGCCGGTTGACAATCTTATAACGATCTCCCCGGTAGACCGACTTCACGTGCTCGACCGGTTTGCCACTTTCAAGAAAAGATAGCCGCGTGAACAGGAAGACCGGGCTTTGTGGAGCAATCTGCATCAGGCGGGCCTCTTCGTCGCTTGCCTTGCCCACTTCTATCACTTCATTCGTCACCGTCAGGTGGATTCTGTATTGCTCCGCCAATTTCTGGTAAAGCGAACCCTCTGGATCGAAGGTCTCGAGCAAGTCCGGACAAAGATTCACAGGGAGGCAACTGCACTCGATCCCCATGGGCAGCGAATCCGCATAGCGAACCCGGCGGAGGCGGAATATCTTTTCCTTGTGATTCAGAGCCAGGGCCTCCCTTGTTTCCCGGCTTGGCATCTGGATTCGGAACGAAATAAGCCTGGAATGAGGTGTCGCGCCACGGGCCCTGGTCTCCTCGCTGAATGAAAGCACCTGGCGAAAGTCTCTCTCCAGTTTGATTCTGGAGATGAACGTTCCCTTCCCCTGCTTGCTGTAGATCACCCCGAGCTCGCATAGGGACTTGACCGCCTGTCGGACGGTCATCTGACTCACGCCCATCCGCGTTGCTATCTTCTGAATCGACGGAATCGGTTCGCTCGGCTTGAATACTCCAGACTGTATCTGGTCCAGCAACCGCTGTTGAATCTGGTAGTAAAGCGGAATACCGTTCCTGCGATAGAGCGGCGACGAGTTTTGCATTTCCTGTTCGTTCATCAGCATCCCTGATACACCAGCGCTGGAAGCGTAGTCAAGCTCAAGCGTGAACGATTGATGAATCGAGTTCACGCCAGCTTCTAAATCTGCCAGTCAACTATACCACTAGTTTATTTTCTCCCATGCGGGTCCACTCGGCACCGGTGACCAACGGGGTCTGGCGTGCGTATCGCGGAATTGCGATGGGCCCGGCGGCCAGGATGAGCCTTGTCGCCGGGTACCGAACAGCCGCGCGAATCACTCATGCCGAGACGTGAAATTTCGGAACAAATGGGCCGCAAACATTAACGATCTCGCCTCTGCAGCCATTGAAACCGTATTCAATCAGGTCGCGAAGCCTCACCCAGGCAGCAGCCATTCCACAAAAATCTTCCCATCAGCCATTTTTGTGGGACGATTTCGCTTTATACGCGCTATACTTTCTCATCCAGTCATCTAGATGACATGGATAGTCTGTCGAGACCCAAGCAACCATGAATTTGAGGGAGGCGTGATCATGTCGTGCAAATTTGCGAAATGCGTTCTTGCCCTGGTGATCGGAATAGGGTTGGCACTTGCAGGCGGCTATGCGGCAGCGCAAAGCAGCGTTTCAGGCAGCATCAGCGGAACGGTGATGGATTCAAGCCAGGCTGTGATCCATGGCGCTACGGTGACGATCACCAACACGGATCGCGGCGAGCAAATCCGCGTTTTGACCACCAATGCCAGCGGTTTCTACATCGCGGAATCCCTGCCCCTTGGCAACTACACGGTGAAGATTACGGATGCGGGTTTCAAGGCGGAGGAAGTAACGGGGCTGGTGCTGAATGCCAATGATACCCTCACGGTGAACCGCACGCTGGTGCCGGGCGGCGCGAATGAGATCGTGTCAGTGACTGCCGATCAAGCTCAATTGAATTTTGAGACTGCATCCTCCGAAGGCCTCATCAACAGCGAGCAGATGAATGAAATGCCGCTGGTGACGCGCAATTACGAGACGCTGATGAACTTGCAGCCGGGTGTTGCCTACGGCGGCGGCACCGACGACCTGACCCGCGGACCCGCCGGCCTGAGCGGAGCTTCGAGCACGGTGAACTTCTCAGTGAATGGCGGCCGCAGCACCTCGAATAACTGGACTATCGATGGCGCGGACAATGTGGACCGCGGCGCCAATCTCACGCTTTATGCCTATCCCAGTCCCGATGCCATTGCCGAGTTCAAGACGCTACGTGGCCAATATTCGGCGCAGTTCGGCCGCAATGCATCGGGGCAGATCGACGTCGTGACCAAGTCGGGCACCAACTTACTCCACGGCAGCGCGTACGAATACCTCCGCAACGACTACTTCGATGCGAATGGCTATGCCAATGACTTTCTAGGCACCCATATTCCGCCCTACCGCTACAACGTCTTTGGGTTCTCGGCTGGCGCACCTGTCTATATTCCAAAAATCTACAACGGGAAGGGCAAGACCTTTTTCTTCGTCTCAGAGGAGTGGCAGCGAGAAATCAATGTCGCGAGTAACGTAGCGGCTCTTGTGCCCCAGGCGACGGAGCGCACGGGCGACTTCACGCAGTCCGGCCAGAAGATCGGGGGAGTGTGGACCACCGCACCAGTGACCGTCTGCACTGCTTTCACGACCAATCCAGCGACGCAGGTAAATACCTGTACTGCCGCGGGCACGCAGGTAAACAACATCTCACCAACGGCCCAAGCGTATATGAAGGACGTGTACGCGAATGTTCTCAAGCCGGATGTCAATTACGACATTGCGCACAACCTGGATCCACACACGATTCTGTCGAGCTTCAAGAACGTCATCAACAACCTGGATACGGTAGTGCGTATCGACCAGGATTTCGGTCAGAAAATACAAGTCTTCTATCGCTACCTGCACGATACGTTCCCGGAGACACTTCCGGAGGGCCAGTTCACAACGGTTCCTATTCCCGGCGCGAACACGACAACGGCTGTCAATCCCGGCACCCAGCATCTTGCCCACGGAACCTATATTTTTAGCCCCACCTTGCTGCTGAACGCAGGATATGCGTTCTCCAATGGCAATATCGTCAGCTCGGCAGTCGGCTTCCTGGGTTCCTCCCAGTCGCCTGACATCAAGGCGGCGCTTCCGTACCCTGATACCGTTGGGATCATACCGACGGTTGCGGTCACGGGCATGACCAGCCTGAACGGGAGCGTGGCCTACACCGACCACGGAACCAATCACCAGATCTTCGCTGACATCACGAAGACCCTGCACACGCACACGCTCATCTCCGGCTTCTCGTACAACCATTACCAGAAGCTCGAAAACAATACGACCGGTACGCAAGGCTCATTCGGGTTTGGCACCGATACGGCTTTCGCCAATGTTCCGGTCAACAGCAACTCCGGCGCAAATGAGGCGCAGGGTTTTGCGAACTTCCTCACCGGCAACGCGAATAGCGGCTTCAGCCAGCTCTCAAAGGATCCGGTTACTGACATCAAGGCTTCCTTGTACGAGGGCTTCGTGCAGGACAACTGGAAGGCGACCCCGCGGCTCACGGTCAATCTAGGCGTTCGCTATGCCTACTATGGCCAGCCCTGGGATGCGAATGGCTTGTTGAGCAACTTCGATCCCGCCAAGTACAGTGCATCGGCAGCGCCAACCATTGCGAGCAGCGGTCTCTACTGCTTTACCAGCCCATGCAGCCAGACGGGCAGTAATGCCGGGCTGTCAACGACGGCGAACGCGTCGGCGGACTACGTGGGTATCAATTACCTCAACGGCATGATCTTCAATGGCCCGAACTCGGCCAATAACAATCAAGCTTCGCCTTACGGGAACAAGGTAGGCGCCGGACAGAAGACCAACTTTGCTCCGCGCTTCGGCTTCGCCATCGACGTGTTCGGCGACGGGAAGACCGCACTGCGCGGCGGCTATGGCTGGTCGTTCGATGATGCCGAAGTGAGTTACTACGAGACGACGGTCTTCAACAATCCGCCCGCAGTTGCGACTTACTCGGTGGGTCAGACCTCACTGGATAGCCCGACGGGTGGCTCGCTGACGGCGCTTTCGAGCACTCCAGGGCGCGTCCAGGCTGTTCCGCTCGATTACAAGACGCCCTATGTGCAGCAGTTCTCGCTGGACATTCAGCAGCAGATTTCACCAACGTTCATGCTCGACATCGGCTACTTCGGCGACCACGGCACGCATCTGCTGGGCGCCGAGGAACTCAACCAGCCAAAACCGGGAGCGTGGCAGGGCGTGGTAACTCCGCTTACCAAGAACTCGTCGCCCACCGCCACCACTTGCGACTACCCCGGCACCGGAGGCACGACCGGTGTGCCAGCGGTGGCTGCATTTATGAGCAGCACCTGCGATCTGGTGCTGAATCAGATCAAGCCTTATCTTGGGTACTTCGCGATTGATGGGCTGCGCACCATCTTCAGTTCGAACTACAACTCGATGCAGGTGAAGGCAACCAAGCGCTTCTCCGGCAAGACGTTCATTGATTTCAACTACACATGGTCGCGCGATCTGACCAATGCCCCTGCCGATTACTCAGGGTTCATCCAGAACATCTACAACGTCAATGGGGACTACGGCCGCGCTCCAGATGACCGCAACCAGGTGATTAGCATCGATGGCGTTCTCGAAGAGCCGTTCTTCCGGGAGCAGAAGGACCTGAAGGGCCGGGTGCTTGGCGGCTGGGAACTTTCCGGTATTTACGCGATTGATTCCGGCTTGCCGTCCACGGTTGCGGCCAGTTCCGGCCTGCAGATCAACTACAATCTGCCCGGGGGCGCACCCAGTTTCTTCAACAATTCGACCAACGGCGGCTATGAAACGGACAATGCCGGCCTCAGCCTTCTTGGCAATACGAATGCAGGCCTGCGGCCCAACCAGCTTGGAAATCCGAACCAGGCGTGGAATGCCGGCAAGATCCACAACAAGAACTACAACTCATCGTCGGCGCCATGGTTCTATACGGGAGCTTTCGCGGCGCCCGCACCGACCAGCCTTGTCCCGGGTACTGCCAAGCGCGGCACGATCCAAGGCCCCGGATTCAACGTTCTTGATCTCGGTGTTTACCGTAATTTCAAGATCTGGGAACGGTTGGCCTTCCAGTTCGGCGCGGAAGCTTTCAATGCGCTGAACCATACAAACGTGAACTCCATCGGTACAACCGCGACCTCGGGTACGTTCGGTGAGGTTACCGGTTATCGCGACGCACGAATCATGCAGTTCCGCGGCAAATTCACCTTCTGAGCCTGTGGACGCCCTCCCCGGCCGGCCTCGCCTTCTCAAAGGGAAGCGAGGCCGGCTCAGATTATGGCCGGGCGATGCTTTCCGCTTCATAGAGTACGCAAAGACGCGAATTCTGCCTGAAGTTGGCAGGGTGAAGTCCGCTTTGTGCCATGTCTAATTGCTTAGAATCGTAGAAGGCCGCAGAGGAAACGCGCGATGGGCTTGAATGCTCTGGATCTCGGAGTCATCGTCGCATACCTGGCGGGCGTTACACTCTTCGGCCTCCACTTCCGGCGCAAGCAGCAAACTCTGAAGAACTATTTTCTCGCCGGCAATGTGATCCCGTGGTGGGCAATCTCGCTTTCCATTGTGGCCGCGGAAACCAGCACTCTTACGGTCATCAGCGTGCCAGGAATGGCGTACGACAAGGACTTCCGCTTTCTACAACTGGTCATTGGCTATTTGATCGGTCGCGTTGTCGTAAGTTTCATCTTCATCCCCCAGTACTTCCGTGGCGAATTGGTTACCGCGTACCAACTGATGGAGCGCCGCTTCGGCCAAAAGCTGCGCACCCTGACCGCCGGATTGTTTTTGGCGACGCGGGCGGCGGCTGAAGGCGTTCGCGTGTTTGCCGTGGCAATTGTGGTGCGGGTCGCGCTCGGCGGCTTGCTTACCGGGCTAAGCGACTTTCAACGCGATTTCTGCGCTATTGCCATTGTCACGCTGCTCACTCTGATCTACACATTCGAGGGCGGCATGGCAGCGGCAATCTGGACCGATGTTGTGCAGCAGACGATCTACGTTGTCGGTACCCTCGTGGGTTTTTTCACCATCCTGCACCTGGTGCCCGGCGGATGGGATACCGTGCACACCGTTGCCGGCCAGGCCGGCAAGTTTCGCGTATTTGATTATTCCTTTAACTTCACCACCACTTATACATTCTGGTCGGGTGTCATCGGTGGCGCGTTTCTTAACACCGCAACCCATGGCACCGATCAGTTGATCGTGCAGAGACTCCTTTCTGCGCGCAGCCAACGGCAATCGCAGGTCGCGCTGCTATTGAGCGGCGTCGCCATCCTGTTTCAGTTCTCGTTGTTTCTATTGATCGGCGCCATGCTGTTCGTGTTCTATCGCATCTTTCTGCCCCCCATCGCATTCACTAGAACCGACACAATCTTCCCGACATTTGTCGTCTCTCACATGCCGCACATCGTCAGCGGCCTTCTTATTTCGGCGATCCTTGCGGCCGCCATGTCAAATCTGAGTGCCGCACTCAACTCGCTCTCCTCCACCACCATCGTCGATTTCTACATGCGTATTCATCCTGACTCGACTGAGAAGCGTCGCGTACAGCTCTCCCGGTTGGCGATGGTGGGATGGGCATTGCTTTTGTTCGCGTTGGCGCTGGTTGCCCGTCATGGCGGCAAGGTGCTTGAAGTGGGCCTGTCGATCATGTCTGTGGCTTATGGAGCGCTGCTGGGCGTCTTTCTGCTCGGAGTTCTCACGCGTACAGCATCTGAGCGCGGCGCAATGGTGGGCATGATCTGCGGATTTAGCCTCGATATCTATCTATGGCTATGCACTGACGTAGCGTTTACCTGGTACGTTGTGCTGGGCACCAGTACCACATTCATCATTGGATATTGTGCAAGTTTGATAATGCCTCGAACTAACCTGAAGTTATCGTGCTGAGGAATTGAGATGCGCCTGAAAGAGCTGGAGACAGAACGCCGCAATCGAGCCACCGAGAATCTGGATACCATGTCAACTCTCGAGCTGGTTGCAACCATGAACCGCGAAGATACAGTCGTGCCGAGGGCCGTCAAACGAGTTTTGCCCGAAATCGCCAAGGCTGTCGATGTGATTGCCGATTGCTTCGCCAGGGGCGGACGCCTGATTTACGTTGGCACCGGAACCAGCGGACGCATTGGCGCGCTGGACGCCGCGGAGTGCTCTCCAACCTTCGGCACCAGTCCCGAGATGGTCCGATTTCTGATTGCAGGCGGTGAAAACGCACTTGTAAAGGCTACCGAGGCCAGCGAAGACTCCGCCGAACTCGGGCGCAGCGACATGGCCGCGATGAAGCCCGGCAAGCGCGACGTCGTCGTCGGAATCGCAGCCAGCGGACGCACTCCCTACACGATCGGTGCCCTGGAGTGCGCAGTCAGGAAAGGTGCCGCAACAATTGCCATTGCCTGCAATCGAGGCTCAGCTCTTGGCAAAGTAGCCAAGGTCCGAATCGAAGTTGAAGTGGGACCCGAAGTTTTAACCGGCTCTACGAGGCTCAAGGCAGGCACCGCACAAAAGATGATTTGCAACATGCTCACAACTGGCGCCATGGTCAAGCAAGGCTATGTCTACAGCAATCTGATGGTCAACATGCACCTGACGAATGAGAAGCTCGTCGAACGAGGCATCCTGATCATTGAGACTCTCGCGCACGTCTCCCGCGAAACGGCCCTGGAAACACTGGAGCGGGCAGACATGAGCGTGCCTCTGGCACTAGTGATGTTGATAGGAGACGTGAGCAAGAGCGTGTCAGTGAAACGTCTGCGCAAGGCAAAGGGAAACGTTCGCAAGGCGATTGAGGGTTAACATGGGAATCTCTTTGAAGAAATACCGGTCCTGCCGGATGCTGTTGCACATTTTGCCTGCCTTCCTCCTTATGTATATTCAGAGCCAGCTTCCTGCGCAATCGCCAATGCGCACGCCTGCCCAGGCCGCGATAAATCAGCCGGGTTTTGAGGCAATTGACATGCTCATGCAGGATGCAGTTGCCAGGGGCAACATTCCCGGCGGTGTAGTGCTCATCGGACACAACGACAAGGTTGTTTATCGCAAGGCATTTGGATCGCGCTCGCTTGAACCAACGCGAGAGCCAATGACCGTAGACACCATCTTCGACCTGGCCTCGCTGACCAAGTGCATCGCAACCACAACGTCCGTAATGCAGCTGATCTCAGAAGGTCGAGTGAGACTCAACGATCCGGTCTCGGCCTACCTGCCCGAGTTCAGGCAGAATGGCAAAGAAGACATCACTGTCCGCGAGTTGTTGACCCATTTCTCCGGTCTCGCTCCTGATCTGGATTTGAATTCCCCTTGGCAAGGTCGAGATACCGCATTCGCCATGGCCATGCAGGCACGGCCAATCTATCCGCCAGGCACACGCTTCCTGTACAGCGACATTAATTTTGAGACTCTCGGCTTCCTGGTCGAA
This sequence comes from Acidobacteriaceae bacterium, assembly GCA_003133425.1. The sequence goes on along the minus strand of PKXI01000201.1, from coordinate 25,622 downwards.
AAGGTCACCGGAAAAACACTGAACGAATACTCGAACGCAAAGATTTTTGCGCCATTGGGCATGAATGACACGCGCTTCCTGCCTCCCGCCGCCTGGACGCCGCGTATCGCTCCGACGCAATACGACGAGCAAGGCAAGATGTTGCGCGGCATAGTTCATGATCCGACTGCCCGTCGGATGGGCGGTGTCGCTGGCCACGCGGGCTTGTTTTCTACTGCTGACGATCTCTCAAAATTCGCACAGGCGCTGCTGAGCGGTGACAAGATTCTCAGTCGTCTCGCCATAGACAAAATGTCCACGCCGCAGCAGCCAGCAACTGCATCAAGCCTCCGCGGCCTTGGCTGGGATATCGATTCTCCCTTTGCCAGCAATCGCGGAGAGCTGCTGCCTGTTGGGTCATTCGGGCACACCGGCTTTACAGGCACCTCGCTTTGGATCGATCCGGTCACAGACACGTACATCATCATTCTCACCAATGCGGTGCACCCCAACGGCCACGGATCGGTGGTGTCGCTGCGCGCCCACATCGCTACCGCCGTCGTCAATTCGCTTGATCTGAAAGTCGACGAGAACGAAAAGCTGCGGCTCGCCCGCATCACCGGATACAACGAATCTCTGATGGCTGAGCGGCGCCTCCGAGTGCGCAACGGTGAAGTAAAGTCTGGGATCGACGTGCTCGAGGAACACGCATTTCGCGAGCTCCACCCCAATCCGAATCATCCTGTCCGAGTCGGCCTGGTCACGAATCAGACCGCTGTCGATGCGCACGGCCTGCGCACTGCAGACGTGCTGGCACACGTTCCAGGTATTCAACTGGCCGCAATCTTCAGCCCCGAGCATGGTGTGGCCGGCGTCCTCGACACTACCCAGATTGGTAACTCGACTGACGCGGCCACCGGCGCTCCCATCTTCAGCGTGTATGGTGATACGGACGCAAAGCGGCGTCCTACACAAGAGCAACTCTCCGCCCTGGACGCGATCGTCTACGACATTCAGGACATCGGCGTGCGCTTCTACACCTACGAGAGCACGCTTGGTTATTTTCTTGAGGCAGCTGCGAAATCGGGCAAGCAAATCCTGGTGCTCGATCGTCCCAACCCCATCAGTGGTGCATATCTGCAAGGCCCCATCGCCGATGTCGGCCGCGAATCATTTGTGAGCTATTGGAAGACCCCAGTGCGCCATGGCATGACTGTCGGTGAACTTGCGCAGATGTTCAACAGCGAGCGCACAATCGGTGCCAAGCTGACCGTTGTGAAGATGGAAGGGTGGATGCGCGGCGACTGGTACGACTCGACCGGGATGACGTGGATCAATCCATCGCCGAATATGCGCGACCTGACCGAGGCGACTCTCTATCCGGGCCTGGGTATGATCGAAGGCACCAACGTCTCTGTCGGTCGTGGAACCGACACGCCCTTTGAATTGCTGGGCGCGCCATGGATTGTCCCCGCAGCCCTCGCACAATATCTCAATGCGCGAGAAATCGGTGGAGTTCGTTTTGTTCCGCTCAGCTTCACGCCCAGCGCATCAATATATAGGGGCGAGAAATGCGGCGGCCTGAATATTGTTGTTACTGACCGCGATGCTCTCGACGCACCGGAGCTGGGGTTGGAGCTCGCGGCGGCGCTCCGTCACCTTTATCCGGGCGCGTACAAGTTAGCCGCGCTGGATGGTCTGATGCGCAATAAGTCCACACTGGACGCACTTGCTGCTGGAGAGGATCCACGCCGCATTGCAGAAGACTGGCAGGATGCTCTTGAGAGTTTCAAGACACTACGCTCGAAGTATCTTCTTTACTGATTCACGAGATTAACGCGCAACGCGATTGTGGCGTTGTCATAAGTTGATCGGAGTATACGAGTGAAAATGAATTGGAGATGTCTCGGGACGCGGCCGTTGCTCGCACTCGTGCTGCTGTGCGCAATCGGCACGTCCGCAGCAGCGCCAGCGCCTGTACATCTTGACCGCAGCGGAGAAAAGTGGGCCGCATCGACGTTGCGCAAGATGACGCTCGAAGAAAAGATCGGGCAAATGATAATGGTTTGGGCGCACGTTCAGTTCCTGAATGTCGATAGCCCCGAATATCTTCAGATGCAAGAGGAGATGCGCACCTATCACGTGGGAGGTTTCGGCATAACAATTGCCGGCGAGGGCGGAATGCTGGTGAAGAGCCAGCCGCTGGAGGCCGCCCAACTGACCAATGAGCTGCAAAAGGATTCGAAGTACCCGCTTTTCTTCGCCGCAGACTTTGAGCGCGGCCTGTCGATGCGTCTCTCCGGGGCCACCGATTTTCCCGCAGCCATGGCGTTTGGTGCGGCTGGAGATAAAGAGCTCGCGCGCGAGTTCGGCCGCATTTCTGCGCGGGAGTCGCGCGCCATTGGAATTCAGTGGAACTGGTTCCCCGTGGCAGACGTCAATTCCAATCCTGCCAACCCCATCATCAATACGCGTTCGTTCGGAGCCGACCCTGTAACGGTGGGCGAGTTGGTGGCGGCGTACATTGCCGGTGCGCGAGGCGCGGGATTGCTGACCACCGCTAAGCATTTTCCAGGTCACGGCGATACCGATACCGATTCTCATCTGGGCCTGGCGCGCACCACCGCAAGTGTAGATCGCCTCAACTCAATGGAGCTTGTTCCTTTTCGTGCAGCCATTGCAGCCGGCGTTGACTCCGTGATGATAGGCCACATCTCAGTCCCTTCCATTGAACCCGACCCCAATCGCCCTGCCAGTATTTCGTCGCTGGTAGTGACGGACCTGCTGAAGAAACAGCTTGGCTTTCATGGATTGGTTGTGACCGACGCATTGGACATGGGCGCTCTGACGCGCGTGTTCTCCGGATCGGACGCCGAAATCTCCGGGGCAGAAGCTGTCGAGGCGATTCGCGCCGGCAACGACATGGTGCTTATTCCCGGAGACCTCGGCGGAGCTTACAACGGATTGCTCGGCGCCGTGAAGCAAGGCAAACTAACGCAGGAACGCATCGACCAGAGCGTTCTGAAGATTCTGCGGATGAAAGCCTCAGTAGGTTTGAACCGGAATCGATTTGTCGATCTCGCCGCGGTAACTCACGAAGTTGCGCGGCCGGAGAGCCAGGCCATCGCTCAGAATATTGCCGACCGCGCGGTAACGCTGGTGGCCGACAAGAACAAACTGATTCCACTGACCGCCCCAACTCCGCCAACCACGCAGCTGGCAAGTAAATCAACATCGCAAGCATCTGGTCTTGTCGCCGTAATCTTTTCCGATACCGCGCGGGGTAGCGAAGGCGGACGCGCATTCGTTAGCGAACTGCGCAGGCGGGCTCCAAACGCAACCGTCTTCTATGTGGATGGAAGCAACTCCGCGGCCGTTTCACAGAATCTGCTGACCGCCGTCAATGGTGCGGCAAGAGTCATCGCTGTAGCCGAGTCCGTCCCAAGTCCGAGACGAACAACTCAAGGGCACGCAAGTGGTTCAGTGGGAATGGACATGGGCCCCGCGCAGTTGCTGCAAAACATCATTGACAGGGCTGGCGACCACACGGTGGTCGCGGCATTCGGCAATCCGTACATTGGCTCCGGAATAGCTGGGATTCAAACTTACGTCTGTACATTTTCCAATACTTCGGTGTCGGCATCGAGCCTCGCTGCTGCTCTCTTTGGCGAGATACCGATTCACGGCCACCTGCCGGTAGCAATTCCCGGAATGGCAAATCTTGGCGTCGGCCTCGATCGCGATTCCGTAACTGCTCGACTCGGGGCTCTGGGCAACTGACGTGTGCGGTTGCGTATGGAGATGATTTGTTGATGGCCGCAAATCCGCTCGTTTGTTGCAGGAAGCATAATCAATCGGCTGAATTCCGAGCGTAAAATTCATCACGAGGAAGAAAATGGTAACTCTCTCGAACCGCGGCATTCGTTCTCAATGCCTGTCGCTGCTCAAAAGAAGCAGACCGATATCCAGCAAGATCACGCGCCGTTTTCTCCCCGCCGGCTTCTTGCTCGTCGCGCTGTTGATGCCAATTGCAAAGAGGTCGGAAGCTCAAATGTCCGTTCCGCACGCGGACTTTGTAGTCGCTAAGCCTGTCACGAATATGTACTCCAAACCAACATCGGATAGCGATGTTGTATCCCAGGCTCTCTACGGGACAGGCGTCCTTGCGCTCCAGAAGCAAGCAGACTGGTACAACATCAGCACCGCGGACGGATACAAGGGTTGGGTCACGGCGGCTGACTTGAAGAGTCTTGATGGCGGGGGTTACGCTCCCGAAGGCAGATCGGTGCGCGTCACCGGAATGGACGTCAATATCTATCGTGATCCTGACGTCACTCGTCATGCTCCCGTGCTGAAACTTCCCTGGGAAGCGCGCCTGGAATTGGTTCCTGGAAAGACGGATGACTCCGCGCGCTGGCTCCAGATCAAGCTCGTCAATGGCGAGACAGCCTGGGTGCAGCGCGGTGACGTCAGCGCGGAATCCTCGCCGCTGACAATCGAAGAGACGCTCCAACTGGCGCGGAGATTTATCGGCGTCACATATACATGGGGTGGCGTCTCCAGCCAGGGATTCGACTGCTCAGGATTCACGCAGATGCTGGAACGTCAGCGCGGAATCGTAATGCCACGCGATGCAGACCTGCAAGCCGCGTGGAGCGGCGTCACCGCAGTTGATCGCAAAGATCTGCAGCCGGGCGACCTGCTGTTTTTTGGCGCGAGCGCCGCCAAAATCACGCACACTGGAATGTACCTTGGCCACGGCGAGTTCGTCCACGACACAACGCACGACCACCCCGGAGTTCAAATCAGCAAGTTGGACGACAAGCCCTGGACCACGCTTCTGGTCGGAGCACGGAGAGTCAAGTGATTAACCGTCGAGAGATGTTGAAGATTGCAGGAGCGGCAACCGCGGGCAGCATTCTAGCGCTGCCGGATTTGGCTGCGCAGGAAAAGAGCGAAGTTGAATGCAGTCTGAAGCGCCTGACGCTTCGGCACACCTGGACGACGACGATGTCATCAAGTGAATACCGCGAGACCGTCCAGTTCCAGTACCGGCGTGACGGCGTTACCGGATACGGCGAAGGCGCCCCCATCATTCGGTACCAGGAATTTCCTGAGCAGGCGATGAAAGCCATTGACGCAATCAGCGGGCAAATCACCTCTGGCGATCCGCGCAAGTATCAGAAATTTCTGGCGCAGGTGCGAAGTGTACTCGGCGATCATCAACATGCCGCGATGGCCGCCGTTGATATCGCAGTCTTTGACTGGCTCGGCAAAAAGCTCGGCGTGCCTCTCTACCAGTTCCTCGGCCTCGATCCTGCAGACGCGCCCATCACCGACTTTTCCATCGGCATCGACACACCGGAGATTACTCGCCAGAAGACACGCGAGGCAGAGGATTTTCCCGTGCTGAAAGTGAAGGTTGGCTTGCAGACCGATGAGCCGACCATCGAGGCCGTGCGCAGCGTAACGAAAAAGCCGATTCGCGTGGATGCGAATGAGGGTTGGACCGATAAAGAGGAAGCCATTCGCAAGATCAACTGGCTTGAAACACAGGGCATTGAATATGTTGAGCAGCCCATGCCCGCGCACATGATTGAAGAAACGAAGTACGTGCGCAGCAAGGTCCACTTGCCGATCTTTGCCGACGAAGCCTGCACGGATATCACCATGATTCCGCGCCTGACTGAGGCCTATGACGGAATCAATGTGAAGCTCGACAAGTCGGGAGGCATTCTCGAGGCATTGCGGTGGATCGAGGTAGCTCGCGCCGTGAAAATGAAGGTCATGCTCGGCTGCATGGTTTCCAGTTCCTGCTCGGTAACGGCGGCCGCGCACTTGTCGCCACTGGTCGATCACGCGGACCTTGATGGCAACCTTCTGGTGGCCAACGATCCCTGGCTCGGCGTCCGGGTGGAGAAGGGAAAACTTATTCTTCCCAAGGGGCCAGGGCTGGGACTCGTTCCGCAACGCGGCTAACGTGCTGTGCATCAAGGCTAACGTGCCGCGCATCAAATACCGGTGCGCTGGCGGCTGCCTTCTTCTATAGTTGTGTTTGTTGCCAGTATCCGCCGCGTTACACGCGCCTTCGGATCAGCAATAAAATCGCCGCGATCGAGTTTTGCACCTGCCGTAATCACAAGCTCTTCAGAAAGTTAGACGTTGAGAGGGAATTCAAAATGCCGACATCGGTAACCAAAGTCTCCAAGAGCAAGGCTGTCAAACCGTTAACTGGATTGAAGGCCTGGAAGGCTCTCAAAACCCACCACAAGCAGATCGGCGCCGTGCATCTGCGCGATCTCTTCGCGGCTGACCCAAAGCGCGGCGAGCAGTTGACGGTTGAGGCTATGGGCTTGTTCCTCGACTACTCGAAGAATCGCATTACCGGCGAAACCATCAAGATGCTGATGGATCTGGCACGGGAGTCCGGCCTCCAATCCCGAATCGACGCCATGTTTCGCGGCGACAAGATCAACATCACGGAAGGGCGAGCCGTATTGCACGTAGCCCTGCGCGCGCCCAAAGGGAGCACCATCGTTGTCGATGGCGAGAATGTAGTGCCAGAGGTCCATGCCGTTCTCGACAGAATGGCTGCCTTCTGCAACCGTGTCAGGAGCGGCGAGTGGAAGGGACACACAGGGAAGCGAATTCGCAACGTAATCAATATTGGAATCGGCGGCTCCGACCTGGGGCCGGTGATGGCCTACGAGGCGCTCAAGCATTACAGCGATCGCAACCTGACGTTCCGCTTTGTATCCAACGTGGATGACACGGATTTTGCGGAAGCCGTCGTCGGCCTGGATCCTGCGGAGACGCTCTTTATTGTTTCTTCAAAAACCTTCACTACGCTGGAGACAATTACCAACGCCCAATCGGCCCGCGCATGGTTGGTCAAAGGTTTAGGCGGCGACGAAAATTCGGTGGCGAAGCATTTTGTCGCCGTGTCTACCAACGCCGAGGGAGTTGGCAAGTTCGGCATCGATACCGCGAACATGTTCGGGTTCTGGGACTGGGTCGGCGGACGCTATTCCATGGATTCGGCAATCGGCCTGGCCACCATGCTGGCGATTGGGCCACAGAATTTTCACGCCATGCTTGACGGCTTTCACCAGATGGATGAACACTTCAGGACCACGCCATTCGAGCGCAATCTGCCCGTACTGCTTGGCTTGCTCGGCCTCTGGTACACCGACTTTTTTGGCGCGCAGACCGTGGCCGTGCTGCCTTACGAGCAATATCTGAAACGCTTTCCGGCCTACCTGCAACAGTTGACCATGGAGAGCAACGGCAAGCATGTCACCATTGCCGGAAAGGAAGTTGGTTACGACACCAGCCCAATCTATTGGGGCGAGCCGGGCACCAACGGCCAGCATTCCTTCTATCAACTGATCCATCAAGGGACCAGGCTCATCCCCTGCGACTTTATCGCGTTCGGCAAATCGCTCAACTCTATTGGCCGCCATCATGACATGCTGCTGGCAAACGTACTTGCGCAGAGTGAAGCATTGGCATTTGGCAAAACGCTCGAGCAAGTCAAGGCTGAGGGCACGGCGGACTGGCTTGCCCCACACCGAGTCTTTGAAGGCAACCGCCCGTCGAACACGATCCTCGCCGACAGGCTCACGCCGCAAGTTCTCGGCAAGCTGGTCGCGCTTTACGAGCACAGCGTTTTCACGCAGGGAATTATCTGGCAGATCAACTCCTTTGACCAATGGGGCGTCGAACTCGGCAAGGTGCTCGCGCAGCGGATCATCCCAGAACTCGAAAGCCAGGCCGAGCCGGCCCTGGCGCACGACAGTTCGACGGACAACCTGATTCGCCGCTATCGAAATCTCAAGGCTGGGGCGTAACAACCGGCAAGCGTTTCAGCCAGATACCTCGCAAAGAACCCATGAATTGGTTCTTTGCATGGCGCCCCTTTTCCTCCGGCGGAAGCACGAACGACGAGTTCCGGTCGAATAATCGTGCGCCCGATTCCGAGGCCCGCACAGGACATCAGGAGTGACATGGTCAAAAAGGGACGATACTTAATTCAAAGAATCTGATACGTTTATCTTCAGTCGCTGTAATCTCCGGGCGCCACGCATGTGATCTATATCACTGCCGCAGAATGCCTGATAGACGATGCTTACAGCTGGGACGTGGAATCTGTACACCATGAATTGGGACAGAAAAGGCGTGTTGCTGATGTTGGCGGTTGTGGTCCTGTGGGCCGCTGCGCCGGCGTCTGCCTGCCTGCTGGGCACCCGGCATTCGAGCCAGCCCGCTTGCTGTCGCGCCATGGCCAAGGACTGTGAAACGCCCGCGATAGGTGCGGACAGTTCATGCTGCCAGATCCACGACAAGACCCCCGCCGTCACTCCGGTTCCGCTGTCCTCGCCAGTGCAGTCGCAGGAGCTGGCCTATGTACCGCATCAGGCTGGCGTAGAGTCTCCTGCCAATCCCGGCTCCGGATACCGGAATGCACTTGAAACGCCTCCGCCGAAGTTCCCGCCGGGCGGCGCGTTCGCACTCCGACTCTAAAACTCCCTCCTTCGCAGGCTGAATCTGAGCCTTCGTGCGCCCTCGCGCTCCGTAGCGCAATGCAAATGCACGCCAAGGCTCAAGCACTGTATCTCCTTTGGAGGGAGTAATGAAATCTTTTGTTGTTGCACTTTGTGTTCTGGCGACCGCTTTGTCCGCCGCTGTCTCTCGCGCGCAAACGCCTGCCAGTAGTGATGGGCTGACGATTGTTGCTGAATTGATCGAGGGACAGCATGGCGAACACCACACGAGTGACGATTCCGGCCCGGCCCTGACACTCGAAGAAGTCGAGCGGATTGCACTTGCAGCGAACCCCGAGATTGCAGTTGCCGCCCGCAAAGTTGCAGTTGCCGATGCGCACGTCCCCACCGTTTCTACGCTCGACGATCCAACGGCTATGTATCGCGGTTGGGGAGTCCCATTGCAACAGCCGTGGAATTACAACGCCGCGCAGAACATGTTCAGCATCAGCCAGACGCTGCCGGGCCGTGGAAAGCGCGCGCTGCGCACCAGCGTGGCGGAGTCTGACGTGGATGTCGCGAAAGCCAACCTGGATCAAATGCGTCTCGACATTCGGGTGCGGGTGCGCAAGGCCTTCAATGACATGCTTCGTGTAGACGACGAACTCCGAATTCACGATCAGCACGTAGGTATTGCGCGCCAGGCAATTGAAGCCGCGCGCATCAAGTACACCTCCGGAAAGGTCCCGCAGCAGGACATTCTGAAGGCGCAGGTCGCGCTTACACGGTTGGCGGAACACATGATCCAGTACGATCACGACGCCGATCTGGCGCGGGCCCGCCTCAATACGCTGCTCGCGCGCGATCCGAACACACCGCTCCGCGTAATCGGAGAGCATGCCGTACTTGCTCCGCTGCCAGAGGCAAAGAGTCTTGACGACCTGGCCCTGCAATCCCGGCCCGATCTGCTCGCAGCCGAGCGAGCGGCCGAGCGAAGCCACAGGGAGCAGGCGCTGGCAAAGAAAGCGTACGTGCCTGACTTCACTGTCTCGGCGGGTTACATGATTCAGCCGTCAGGTCAGGACATGCGCAACGCCTACATGCTTGAGGGCACGATGAACCTGCCCTGGCTGAATCACCGCAAACATGACGCGGAGATTGCAGAGGCCACCGTGCAAGCCACCGAGCAGGATGCCGAACTGGCCGCGCTGCGCAATGCCGCATTCGGGCAAATTCAGGAAGCGCTTGTGGAAGCAGAAGCCGCACAAAAGATGGCGCACCTGTACCACGACCAACTCCGGCCCCAGGCGGAAGTCACGCTGCAGGCGAGTGTGATTGCGTATGAAAACGACAAGACGGAATTTCTCGATCTGCTCGACAGCCAGATGTCGGTTGTCGATATCGACCTTGCCTGGTTCGCAGCTGTGGCCGACTTCGATGCGCGCCTCGCAGATCTTGAACTAGCGACAGGCACATCCCTCCCCACAGCCATTTCGAACGATCAATCTGATTCCCACGCAAGCGATTCCCACACGAACGAGGTGAAACCGTGAAGACACGAAGCTATCAGTTTGCATTGGCAGCGGCGGTTGCCGCTTGCGTTTTGCTTGCGGGCGCTCTTGGATATGTACTCATGCATCGCAACTTCGCGGCTGCAATGGCGGCCTTGCACGCAACGCCGGAGGCAAGTTCGCAAGATCCTGTCGTGGCGCGCGGACCTTCGATGACCTCCCAGCCCACGCCGTCTGCGGGGGCTCCTTCGAACTCCGAGCCCGCCCTGGCGCCGTTGCAGTTATCGCCGCAACGAATGCAGGAGATCGGCGTAACCACGGCGACCGTTGAAATGAAAGATGTGAACGACGATCTGAGTGTTCCTGGAAATGTCGACATCGATGAGCAGCGGCTCGCTTATGTTCAAACCCGCTTTCCTGGCTGGATTCAGGATGTTTCCGCGAATGCAACGTACCAGTATGTTCACAAGGGACAGCGCCTTTTCACCATCTACAGCCCCGACCTCGTAAGCAGTGAGCAGGAATACCTGCTCGCCCGTCAGAACCAGAAGGCCTTCTCGCAGGACGCTCACGGAATGGGCGCACAAGACGGCGGGTGGCTGCAGAAGGCTGCCGAGGAACGCATGCTGCAATTCGGTGTCCCGGCGCAAACCATCGCTGAGCTGGAGCAGAGTGGCAAGGTGCAGCGCAACATCGCCGTTGAATCGCCGGCCTCGGGCTACATCATCGAACGCAACGCTTTGCCGAATGCGTACGTGGAGCCGGAAACCAAGTTGTACACGATTGCCGATCTCTCCACAGTTTGGGTTTACGCAAATGTGTTTCAGAACGACGTTGGCCGGCTGAAACCGGGCGACCCCGCGCAGGTGACTGTGGACGCCTATCCCGGCCGCCACTTCAACGGCCGCATCGATCAGATCTTGCCACAGGTGGACATGACAACGCACACCGTGCGTGTGCGCCTGGTCTTCAGCAATCCAGGTGTGGTTCTAAAGCCTGGAATGTACGTGAACGTCGCCATTGCGGTCCGGCTGGGAAGGCAAATGGTGATACCTTCTTCCGCAGTTCTGCAAACAGGCACGCGCGCCATAGCGTTCATCGATCACGGCGACGGCAACCTGGAGCCACGCGTCGTTACGACAGGCCCGCAACTCGACAATTCCGTCGTCGTCCTCAGCGGACTCAAGGCCGGCGATAAAGTCGTGAGTTCCGCCAATTTCCTTGTGGACTCCGAGGCTCAGCTTCAGGCGGCCGCCGGAGCATTTGCTCCTGCCTCAGCACCGCCAGCCGCCGGCGCACCACCTGCGACCCACATCCAAATCGACCTGAGCACCAACCCCTCTCCGCCGCAGAAAGGCGCGAACACGGTGCAGGTCAAGCTCACCGGCGGCGATGGGAAGCCGGTGTCGGGCGCGCAAGTGAGCGCAGTCTTCTTCATGCCGGCAATGCCCGCCATGGGCATGGCCGCGGAACATGCTGCAGCCGCACTTGCTGACAAAGGCAACGGACTTTATGAAGGCTCTGTTCAGCTCTCCTCGGGAGGCACCTGGCAAGTGACCGTAACCATCCAGCGCGGCGGCCAGGCGGTAGGCACAAAGCAACTCAGCCTCACCGCCACGGGAGGCATGTGATGATTTCACGCATCATCGCGTGGTGCGCACGCAATCCTTTCCTGGTTTTCACGGGAGCTATTCTCCTCGTCGTCGCGGGCTTCTGGTGCCTGCAGCGTATCCCGCTGGATGCGCTGCCCGACATCAGCGATGTGCAGGTGATCATTCACACATCATGGGCCGGCGAACCGCCGAATGTGATCGAAGACCAGGTCACCTACCCGATCGTCACCGCTCTGCTCGCCGCTCCGAACGTCAAGAATGTGCGCGCCCAAACCATGTTCGGCGACTCTTATGTCTTCGTCGTCTTTCAGGATGACACCGACCTCTACTGGGCGCGTTCCCGCGTAACAGAGTATCTGCAGCAGATCGCCGGACGCCTGCCCGCCGATGTGCATCCCGCCATTGGCCCCGACGCCACCGGCGCAGGCTGGGTCTACGAATATGCTCTCGTCGATCGCAGCCATACCAAAAGCGTGGCCGATCTGCGCGCGTTGCAGGACTGGTATTTGCGCTATCAACTCGAGACTGTTCCCGGCGTAGCAGAGGTGGCCAGCATTGGCGGATTCGTACGCCAATATCAGGTCAACCTCGATCCCAAGAAGCTCTACTCTTATGGCATCTCCGCCGCCACGGTGATCGAAAAAGTCCGTCAGAGTACGAACGAAGTCGGCGGAGACGTGCTGGAGATGAGCGGAGCCGAGTACATGATCCGTGGCCTCGGCTATCTGCGCACCCTCGCCGATCTCGAAAATGTTCCTGTCGCAACCAAGAACGGCACGCCCGTGCTGGTGCGCGATCTGGGCACAGTCTCGTTTGGACCCGACGAGCGCCGCGGCGCGGCCGACTGGCAGGGACAGGGCGAAACCGTTGGCGGCATTGTCGTCATGCGTTACGGCCTCAATGCCCTCAACGTAATCGACGGTGTTAAAGCGAAGTTCAAGGAGATCGCGCCCTCGCTTCCGGCAGGGGTAGAGATCGTGACCGGATACGACCGCTCCTGGCTTATCAATGAGTCGATACACACACTGAAGCGTGACCTCATCGCTGAAGCCATCATCGTCAGCTTCGTCAGCATCGCTTTCCTATTCCACTTTCGATCCGCTCTCGTCCCCATCCTGACGCTGCCCATCGCCGTGCTGGGTGCATTCATTCCCATGTATTACCTGCACGTCAGCTCAAACATCATGTCGCTCGGAGGACTGGCGCTGGCAGTAGGTGTGCTCATTGATGCCGCAATCGTCATGGTGGAGAACGGATACCGCCATCTTGCCGAGCGCACCGATGTCCCCGACGAGGCAGAGCGGCGCCGCATCCTCGTCCGCTCGGCGCAGCAGGTAGGCCCGGCGCTCTTCTACTCGCTCATCATTATTGTGGTGTCGTTTCTCCCCGTGTTCCTGCTTGAAGCGCAGGAAGGCCGCATGTTCCGTCCGTTGGCCTGGACCAAGACGCTGTCTCTTATCTTCTCTTCGCTGCTCTCCATCACGCTGGTCCCGGCGCTCATGCCGCTCTGCCTGCGCGGCAAACTCCGCCGCGAGTCAAAGAACCCCGCCGCTCGCATCACGCAGGCAATCTATCTCCCCGTGCTGCGCTGGAGCCTGAAGCACTGGAAAACTGTCATCGTGCTCAATCTCGCCTTCCTCTGCGCAACCATTCCACTCTACTTTCGCCTGGGAAGCCAGTTCATGCCCGCGCTCTATGAAGGCTCCGCTCTCTACATGCCCAGCGCGCTGCCGGGCATTTCGATCACGCAGGCAGTCTCACTCATGCAGGAGCAAGACCGCATCATCCGCTCATTTCCTGAAGTCTCAACGGTCTTCGGCACGGTGGGCCGCTCCGACAGCGCTACAGACAACGCCCCTCTCGACATGTACGACACCACCATCATGCTTAAGCCGCGCGAACAGTGGCGCCCGGGCATGACCTACGAAAAGCTGATCCACGATATGGATGAGAAGCTCCAATTCCCGGGCCTCACCAACACCTGGACCATGCCCGTAGAGAATCGCCTCGACATGGAATTGACCGGCATCAAGACCGCGGTCGGCATCAAGATTCAAGGCCCCGATCTGTCGCACATTGAAGATATCGGAGCGCGCATGCAGCAGATCCTCTCCGGGATGCCTGAGACCAACTCCGTCTTTGCGGAGCGTGTCGCGCAGGGCTTCTATCTGAATGTCGAAGTGAACCGGCCCATGGCAGCGCGCTACGGTCTCACCGTCTCCGATGTGCAGTCGGTCATCACATCGGAGATCGGCGGAGCGGACATTGCGCAAAATGTCGAGGGCCGCGAGCGCTTTCCCATCGCCGTTCGCTATCAGCGCGGTTTCCGCGACCATCCTGAAGCCCTTTCGCAGGCTCTCATCCCAACTCCGTCCGGGGAACAGATTCCAATCAGTCAAGTTGCCCGTGTGTTCTACTCGCGCGGCCCCGCCATGATCCGCGACGAAGACGGCTCTCTGACCGGCTACGTCTACCTCAATCTCAACACGCATGATTACGGTGGCTTTGTGAATCACGCGGAGAAGCTGATCAACCAGAAGCTGGAACTCCCTGCAGGCTACACCTGGCGTTGGGCCGGTGAGTATGAATTCGAAATGCGCGCTAAGCAGCGGCTCAAAGTCATCCTGCCTATCGTCTTCTTCGTGATCTTCCTGCTCCTCTATCTCGTTTTCAAATCTGCCGCTGAAGCCGCTGTACTTATCTTTCCAACGCTCTACGCAATGTCAGGCGGCCTGCTGCTGCAATGGTTGCTCGGCTACAACTTCAGCGTCGCCGTGTGGGTTGGTTATATAGCGCTCTTCGGCATCGCTGTAGAAACCGGCGTAGTGATGGTGGTGTATCTCGATGAAGCTTTCCAGCATCGCCTTGCGCAGGACGAGCCAATGACAGAAGCCGATCTACTTCACGCCGTCATTGAAGGCGCTGTGCAGAGGCTGCGGCCCAAGCTGATGACCGTAACCGCGGTCATTCTCAGCCTCGCGCCCATCCTCTGGGAAACCGGCATTGGCTCCGATGTAATGAAGCCAATCGCTGCCCCCATCGTCGGCGGAATGATCACATCCACCATCCACGTTTTGATTCTCGTTCCGGTTTTCTTCCTGCTCATCAAGCGCAGGGCTCTGCGCAGTGGCCGGCTTACCGCAACTCCAGCCCCGGTAAACTCATGACCAAAAGTGCGCCCCAATAGCGATCACCTAAGTAACCACCTCGGGAATTCGGTCGGCAGTTAGGAACTGTGCGCCAGCCAGCGAATGGCGTGCAGCCTTCCTCGCCGGTCGCCAGGGCGCACAGAATCTAGGGGTCACCGCGCGATGACAATTCCGGGACAATTCCAATAAAGCCAATAGACAATGGCGTTTGTATTCTCTATTCCACAAAGTCCGTGGGCGCGCCTCAGTATTCTGGCGCCATCGGTGGCCCCACGGTTCAGCCTCGCATAATCGGCGTCCTCGTCGAATTGCTTTGCGCGAAGACCCGCCTTGGCCATCCCTTCCCGAATCTCCGGCATCCTTCTCCGATATGGGACAAACAGGGCCGGCAGTTAGGAATAAATTTGCCACATCGAGAATAAATCCGCCCCGCAGAAATAAACTTGCCCAAGTGCTTGCCGAAGTGAATTCGTATTTGCGACAATGGCTCACCGGTGCGCGTGACTTCCCAGTCTCGCTGATAGCCAGGTGAACAACATGACCAGGTTCGAGGGGGCTGAAACCCAAAGCTGCCCGAACCATCCCCAAAGAATCTGGCCAGTGCGATGCTCCAACGACGTTCACTTGTCTGAAAAATTCGGGGTCAGGCGATATCGGCATAAGCGCAAGCCATGTGCGGCTTCCCAATGATCTCCCGACTGGCTGTGCTGTCATACGGGTATCTTGCTAGTTCATTCATGAGTTCAGGCTGAACTGAAGCAGATCAGAAGGGGTTTCCGCAATGAACCTTCCTCTTCGTTCCCTCGCCGTTTTTGCAGCAGGCCTGCTGTGCATCGAGACCTGTTCCGCCGTGAGCGCCGGCAAAGCGTCCGAAGCAGGCAATTCCATGCTCGCTTCGCAGCAAGAAGCTGCTACTGAGGCTTCGTCGTCCCAGCCGGGCGAAACGGTCGTCATTCCTGGTCCCCTGCGACCCTTCCTTCGAATGGCCGGAATAAGTCAGGAGGCCTCTCCCGCTGAAGTGCTCCCATTGCTGGCGCGCAATGTGTCTATCTCCGGCTACGAGAATGACAAGCCAACCGAGTACCTTATCCTGATTGATCGTTATGTGCATCTGGCCAGGGAACTTCAGGCCCTGGCTGGGGCTGACGGCACAATCCGCGTTGCGGGCTGCGACGATGCAACACGGCTCATTCAGGTTCTTGGTTACCAGTTTCAGAAGAGTTGCGGTCCTGGCGGTGCTGCCCTCGTCACTGCCGATGCGGAGCGCGCTTTCCTTACCATCGATTCGGGCTTCCCCATCACCGCGCTTGAGGAGGCCCTCCAGAAGGGCACTCCCTTCAGCTATGGGTTTCCCGGTACCCCTGTTCCCGTCCTGTTCTCTGAAAAAGCGTGGACTGCACTCAGCGTGGCGAACAAAAAGACTGGTGGGAAAGACCTGGTCGACATCCTGCTGCACGACCGGAGTGTGGACCGCCTCTATTCGGCTCTGGCCAAGAGCGATCGGCAAACAAGGATCGCCTTGATGCGTTCGCCCGGTCTTAAGAGGCTGCTTCCCTATGCCGCTTTGCTTGATTTCTATGGTGGCTGGATCACCATTCGCAACGGTCAGGTAGCAGTCCCTGGCGGACCAGGCAAAGAGCAGGCCTGGAAGGATCTCGTTGGAGCCAGTCCCCAGTCGTCGGGAGAGTTTGTCATTCACCTCCTTGCCAAGGATCGCGGCTGGCTGGCGGCTTATTTTGACGCCATGTCGCGCATCGACCAGGCTCAGCAAGCCCACTTCGTTGAAGGTTCTCGCCTCAACCACCTCTACGAGGCCTACCGGACGAGCGGCGCCCACGACTCTCGCGCCAGCGCGTCAGAATGCATCTTCCCAAGAAACGCCGGGCTCCTGGTTCTCTTCACTCGCTTGCAATGGCAGCCGGACGGCCAGCCCCAGGTTCCAGGGAACCTTCAAATCTGGCGGGACATCCTGTCCCGCAAGCCCGATTCAAACGGCAAGCGCAATTCGGGAGCAAACACCCGTGCATGGGATAGCACAGAGCAGTTGCTCGATGCATTGGTAGCCTCATCCATTCCTGATTCCGGCATCAACCCGCTGCAGATTTATCTCATGCTGACCGCAATCGACCGCGGCAGGCCCGCGGATAGTAAGTTGTCTGAAGCAGCTGTGCGCCTGCTCGCCGACAGGTTCCCCGAGTTCAGCAGTTGGTACCCGGTCTTCGCTGAATTCCCAACCTTGGACGATGCATCGATCACTCATTTTGTCGAAACGGCTGATCGAATCAACAAGACCTCAAACCCCACTCTGCGCTCCAACACGCTCGGTGCGTTTCAGGCCGAAATCGGGCTATGGCAGATCCTCGCGCGCCAGGGACAGATTCCTGCACGTAGCCTCAATACATCGTGGCAGGGCGCGGTTCAGCCCTACTCCTCATTCTCCACGTCAGTTCAGCTCTTTTCCGCGGCCCGTACCTCGCTCGAGTCGACTCTGGTTGCAGCCGGCGGCAACGCGCACCCTACTCAGAACGAGCTCATCGATATGCTCGCCGGTCCAACTCAAAACAATCCGGACGGTCGCCGCGCGCACCAGGAACTGGTGCGCAGAATCCGCGCCGTTATGGATGACCAGCGCCTGGTTTCCCTCGACTCCCTCATTGGCCTCTTCGATGGCTTGGAGGAAATGGCACACGGAGCGCAGGTCGGCGACACCCTGGTACTCCTTGCCGCCGACCTCCGAGAGTTCGAGATGCCTCGCCCCATCTTCACGGGAAACGAAAAGTCGGCCTGGGCTCCAATCGTTTACTCCAGCCGCCACGCGGAATTGCAGGTACGAACCGATCTCACCAAGATCATTCGTTCGCAAAGCACGCCGGCCCAACTGGAAGACGCGCGCGGCCGACTCACCCCCTTCCTCCGGGACACGTTGGTTGGCCTGAATTATGCCTACTATGAGCCCCCGGGCGCGCAGGTTCTTCACAACAATCCGCTTTTCGTCCGCTCCCACGACTTCACTGCGTCGTCGGTGCAGGGCATCGAGCATGTGTGGAGCACTCCTGAACTGGTCGGCGTTGGCGTTACTGCTGGAGGCGGCGCCTATCTGCTAGGATCACTCGCCGATTTACCTTATGCTCTGGCTTCGATCGAGCAGGATTTCATTGCCCCGGCAAACATCCAGGCTTTGATCTGGAAAGAGGTTGTCCCAGAGCTTCTCGTCGGCGCAGTCCTGCCGCGCTGGTGGGATATCGGACAGGACGAATTGCACGCGGCTGCCCTTTATCAACGAACCGGTGAAGAGCTCCTGATCGCTTCGGCTTCGGATCCGCAACTCAGAGATAAAGTATTGAGCATCCTCTCTGATCGGATGACGCCGGCGCGTTTGGACATGACTGCACAGGCCCTGGAGCAGCCCGATACCGCCGCTAAGCTACTTCCGCAGATGATGCCGGCAGACACTTTCTTTCTCGCCGCCGAATTTCGCAGCAAGTTCCCCGCAGAGGCTCACTGGGGAAATGCGGGCCGCGAATTGGATGAGCTCGCCCGCAAAAACCACTCCCATGCCAGCATTGAGCGTCTTTCGAAAGACTTTGGATTGCCGCATCTCGCCTTGGGGCAGAGTGACACCTGCACTCTTTTGAACTCCGGGATTTTCCCAGTCTCCGGCGCCTTTGATGGCCGGCTCTTTGGTGAATCCTGGGAATCCAGCAACCTCTATTGGGCGCGCCTCGCCGATGAAACCGGGTATTCTCCGGCCATGCTCAACGTCCTGGTTCCCGATCTGACGAGAAGCATGATCGCGAACATCTTCGCCACAACCATCGACGACTGGCCAGCTTTATTGCGCGCCATGGAGAAAACCGGAGATCAATTCCGGGAAGGCAGGATTACCGTGCATGGCGCAGGCACGATAACGGGACACGGCAAAGGCACCACGACTGGACAAGGTGCAGGCACAGTGGCTGGGCAAGTCGCCAGTTTTCCAACTCCTGCGGCTGGAGACGGCGGCCGCTAAGTGGCTTTGAGCTAACCAGAATCGGATTTGGCGATTCGGGAGATTCTGCGGGAACGCAGCGCAAGCGAGGAACAAACGCGATGATTCGGTCAAACAGAACTTACGCCCGCCTCGGGGTATGCGCGGGCCTCATTCTCCTGATGGCTGCCGTGCCGCGCCCCTCGGCACAGGACGAGACATCACGCTTTCGCGTAAATGTCGTCCTTGTGCAACTCAACGTTGCTGTCACAGACAGCAAAGGAAACTATATCTCCGACCTTCGACCGGAAGACTTTGTCATCACTGAAGACAATATTCCGGAAAAGCTCGCCACCTTTGAGGAAGGTGATGAAACCGCCCGCGAACTCGGTGCGCTCCCCCCCGCGGGCAAGCCGGTCGAGGCGCCAGGCGCCGCGAATGCATCAAAGCCCGATCCGCCTTCACAGGTCCATTCGTTGGCTGGCGTCAAAGTCCCAGGGCTGACCGGGGCTAATGTATTTGTCCTCTTCGACACCAGCAACTACATGTACCGCAGTTTTGTTTTCGCACAGGACGCCATCGCCGATTTCGTGCGCGCCATGCCCGATGCCAACAAGATTGCGTTCTATTCCTACAGCCGCGACCTCTCCCGCGCCGCCGCGCTCACCACCGACCGCTTTCGCGTCGTCACTGGCGTGCGCAGCACTGTTGCCGGAGACGATGCCGCGCTCTATAACTCCCTCTTGTTGACGGTCAAGGATGCCGCGCCGCTCCAGGGACGAAAGGCCATCGTGGTCTTCTCCAATGGCCCTGACAACGCCAGTTCGGTTCCACCGGAGGATGTGGCAGAACTGGCTCAGTCAACGGGAACCATCATCTATATCGTCAGCACCCACCAGGCCGAGTCGGAGCCGGTCTCCTCCGCCGCCTTCGAACGCATGAGCAAGGCGACGGGCGGCAAGGCCTATTTTGCCCGCAATTGGCGCCAGGAAAAAGACGCCTTCGCGTCTATCAAGGATGACCTTGCGCACCTATACACGCTGAGTTACTACCCGCAAGCCAACCCCAATCGTGGCTGGCGCTCCATCAAAGTGCGCCTCGTCGGCAAGAATCTTGAAAAGCTTCGTATTCGCACTCGCGATGGATACAGCCTGATGCAGCAAGCGGAGGTTACTAACGATTCCGACTCCGCGTCCCTGTCTGTCCCCGAGGCAAAATAACCGTCCCTCCAAAACGTCCGTTTCAAAGAGAGAATTCGCTTTCACAGGGCAGAGGCCAACGCCTCTGCCCTTTTCGCTTGAGCCCGGAAACCAAAACGCCGTCCTTGACGATAAATGAGTCTTCGGTATAGAAATGCCGATGCGGGTCTTAGCCACTCATCGCTGCACACCAATCGCATAAGGGCTTCAAAGGCACACAGAATCCCTATTGCAAAATCCCTGGAGGTTTTCCATGAGTTCGATACTCGATCGCAGAGCATTTATCCGTCTTTGTTCAGCATGTGCGGCGTTTCTTGCTCCAGCGGCGCATCCACAGGCAAAACCAGTCCCTCCGGTCAGCCGCGGTGCTGTTAAAAACAGAAAGAACTTCGTTGGCATTCAAACCCGATCGTATGCATGGGTCGATGAAGGCATCGACCAGGTGCTCGACAACATACAGCAGAAAGGCGACGTCAACACCATCTGGGCCTACACCTTCGGTTATGGAGAAACGCGCTTGAAGAAGGGCGGCGCTATCATGCTGCCCGATCACGGAGTATCCGGCGACTCAGTTGTGGGAGGTGTGTTCTATGACTACGATCCAAAATATTTCCAGAACACGACGCTGAAGGAATTCCGCGTGCGCGATTACGGAAAGTTCAACTTGATCGCAGACGTAGCACCCAAGGCCAAGGCGCGCGGCATGGATTTCTTTGCCTGGGAGCTGAACAACTCCAGCCCCACACTGCTCCGCACCATACCTGGCTTCGCCGAGATTACCGAGATTGATTTGTATGGGCGCAGAACAGCGGGTCCCTGCTTCAACAATCCTGATTATCAAGCCTGGCTAACCGGCAAAGTTGAGAGCGTCCTCAGCGGCTATTCCAACCTCGTCGACGGTTACGCGTGGGGCTCAGAGCGCATGGGCCCGTTTGAAAACGTGATGGGCAGAGGTGGCAACGTCAGCTGCTTCTGCCAGTTCTGCCGCGCGAAGGCACGCGAACGCGGCATCTCTGTGGAGCGAGCGCAGGCGGGATACCATGAGCTCGTGCAGCTTTACCATGCCGCTGCCCAGGATAAACGGCCGGTCGATGGCTACTTCGTCACCTTCTGGAGACTGTTGCTCAAGTATCCCGAAATCCTCAGTTGGGAGTCGCTCTGGACCGACGGCTTCCAGGAAGTCCAGGCGCAGCTGTATGGAACCTGCAAAGCAATTGCGCCGGAGAAGCCATTCGGATTTCACCTCATGCAGAGCATGACCTTCAGCCCGTTCTATCGGGCCGAGGAGGACTACGTGAAGAGAAGAGACTTCGCGGATTTCCTCAAGCCCGCGACCTATAACAATGCTGCCGGTCCGCGCATGGCTGAGTACATGCGCCAACTGGGCCATACCATTTTCCACGACGCCGAGCCCAAGGACTTCCAGGATTTCTATTACAAGATCATGGATTACAAGGAAGCCCCGTACGATGAGCTGGCCGCAACCGGCCTTTCTGCAGACTATGTCGCACGCGAGACCAAGCGCGCTGTGACCGGTGTCGACGGACATGTAAAGATTTATCCCGGCATCGACATTGATGTGCCTACGCTCATCTCAACTGGCAAGGAGACAGAAAAGCGCACCCATCCGGACGATGTGCGGCAATCCATCCGGGCCGCTGTTGGCGCGGGTGCCGATGGTGTCGTCCTATCGCGCGATTACGTAGAAATGTGGCTGGCCAATCTCTCCGCAGCCGGAGAAACACTTCGGGCGTTGTACCCTCCGTCGGCAACGTAGGCCAATAGGGAGGTGCTGATTACAGCCGGCCCTCCCGGCTTGCCTTTTCCTGATCGAACGCACCTTCCCACTTCGCGACAACAATGGTCGCGACGGCGCTGCCGATTACGTTCACCACAGCGCGGGCAACGTTCGTAATGCGCTCAACGCCCAGCAGCAGCACCAGACCCGCTACCGGAATCGTATGCATGGCAGCAAGCGTGGCAGCCAATGTCACAAAGCCGGCGCCGGCAACTCCCGCCGATCCTTTGGACGTAAGCATCAACACCACAAGGATCACGATCTGTTCGCGCAGGCTGAGATGGGTGTTCGTTGCCTGCGCGATGAAGATCGCTCCCATGCTCAGGTAGATTGCTGTGCCAGTCGCGTTGAAAGTATAGCCTGCGGGCACCACCATCCCGACGATCGCCTCTTCACAGCCAAGCTGCTCCAGCTTCAACATCACAGGAGCCAGGACTGCTTCGGACGATGCCGTTCCAGCGGTAATCAGAATCTCCTCGCGAAGGTAACGCATAAGCGCGAACAAGCTGAATCCGCAGAGCCGTGCGTTCACTCCAAGCACAACGATGACGAACAGGATCGATACGATCCAGAGCTCCGCGGTAAATTGCGCAAGCTGGACCAGGCTCGCCACGCCATACTGCCCAACGGTATAAGCCATTGCACCGAAGGCCGCTAGAGGCGCCAGGTACATTACGAACTTGACGATTCCGAACATGCCTTGTAGCAGCAGATCCAACATGTCCACCAAGGGAAGCGCCTTGTCTCGAAACTGCGCCAACGCCAGTCCAAACAAAACTCCCAGCAAAATAATTTGCAGAATGTTGCCATTAACAAAGGGCTCGCCCACGCTTGATGGAATGATCCCCAAAATGAACGATACAAATCCAGTTTGCTGCGCGCCCGTTGTATAACTCGAAATAGCTGTAGCGTCGAGTGCGGCAGCATTGATATTCATCCCCTTGCCCGGCTGCAGCACATCTACCGCAATCAGGCCAATAATCAGGGCCAGCGTCGAAACCACTTCAAAGTAGATAAGTGCCTTCGCGCCTACGCGTCCCACCTCCTTGAGATCGCCCATGCGCGCAATTCCAACAACAACAGTCGCAAAGATGATCGGAGCCAGAGTCATCCGGATAAGTTTGATGAATCCATCACCAAGCGGCTTGAGCGCTACGGCACCGTGAGGAAACACAACCCCAACGCCAATGCCAAGCAGAATCCCAATAAGTACCTGGACCCAAAGTGGGCCAAGCCATGACCGGCGGCGGGGTGTGGAACTCAGCTTTTCGGTACTTCCAACCGTCATCGTTACTCCGCCAGGTTCCGCATCACTCGAATCAAATCGGACTTGCCCTCAAACCCGATGCCCGGAATCTCTGGCATGGTAACGTGGCCGTTTTCCACCTTCACGCCATCCGGAAATCCGCCGAAAGGTTGGAAGAGATCGGGATAACTCTCATTGCCGCCAAGTCCAAGGCCCGCGGCAATATTCAGTGACATCTGATGTCCGCCGTGCGGAATGCAGCGGCGCGGCGACCAACCGGCTGCCTTCATCACGTCAAGCGTCCTCAAATACTCGCAAAGCCCATACGACAAAGCGCAGTCGAATTGCAGCCAATCACGATCCGGCCGCATTCCGCCATAGCGCAGCAGATTGCGCGCATCCTGGTGGCTGAAGAGGTTTTCCCCTGTAGCCATCGGACCATCGTAGTAATCAGCCAAAGCTGCCTGCAACGCATAGTCGAGCGGATCACCCGCCTCTTCATACCAGAACAGCGGGTAGTCCTTCAGCATTCTCGCGTACGCAATCGCCGTCTCCAGATCGAACCGTCCATTCGCATCCACGGCAAGTTGCGCGTCCTTTTTGATTTCAGCAAGCACTGCCTCAATGCGCGAGCGATCCTCCGCAATATCCGCCCCGCCAATCTTCATCTTTACGACCGTGTATCCCCGGTCGAGATACGACCGCATCTCCGTGCGCAAAGCATTGAGATTCTTGCCGGGATAGTAGTATCCTCCGGCTGCATACACAAACACGCGAGGGTCTGCCTGCAATCCCCGGCTCTCCGCAAGGAGGCGAAACAGCGGTTTGCGCGCGATCTTTGCCACTGCATCCCATACCGCCATGTCGATGGTTCCCACAGCTACGGAACGTTCGCCGTGTCCACCGGGCTTCTCATTGCGCATGAGCGTTCGCCAAACGCGATCTGGATCGATATTGTCCTGCGCATCATTCAGCATCGTCTCGGGATCGGCCTCATGCACGCGTGGAGCGAAACGCTCCCTGATCAGGCCGCCCTGACCGTAGCGCCCATTCGAGTTGAACCCATAGCCAATTACGGTTCTGCCGTCACGCACAACATCCGTAACCACAGCAACCAGTGACAGGGTCATCTTTGAAAAATCGATATATGCGTTCGCAATCGCGGATGCAATTGGTACAGTTACTTCACGAATTTCTGTGATGCGCATGTTACTCCCCTCTATAACTACTCTCGCAGGTCTGGTGCTTTATTGTGACGCCGCATGAGCCCTTGTTACCCACGCTTCCCAAATGAAATTGTCTTTGTCCTTTTGCCATTCGTCGATTGGAACAGCCTGTAACTTCTCCCGAGGCACATTCGGTACGTCGGTAGTGAGCGCACGGACTCCCCCCTCGGAAAGTTCCGTATGAAACTTCTCCACAATATGTGCTCCGGTTCTTGCGGACCACTCGCTGATGTGCACTTCGTCCATCGACTGAATCTTGGCTTCAGTCCAATTTGGAAAACTAAGTTCACGCTGAAGCCATAGTGCCGCGGGGCGAGTTACGAAGTTCGGCCGATGCCCGGCCCCCGGAATCCAATAGGTTTCAAAGATTCCCTCAGACTTTCCACTGATAGCCTCCGTGCGCGCCTTGAGCTTTTCAAAGAACGGCTCTTCAGCCTGCACAGAAACGATCACCGGATCCTTTGTGCCGTTGATGATGAACGTCGGGCCGCGAAGCTGGTTGAGCGCATAAAGAATAGCGCCCCTGTCCGGAAGAAAGTCCAACGCCTTTGAAGGGCCGCTCTGGCACATGACCTTGGGGCTTATGTCCCAATAATCGCCCGGCCCGTCAATATTGCCGCCGCCAGAGAGGACCAATGCGTGAATACGCTCGTCGAGCGCGCCCGCAATAGCGGCATGAAACGATCCCATCGAGTAAGCCGCGACCCCGATCCGCTTGGGATCAACATCGGCACGTCCGGAGAGGTAGCTGACCGCCTGCATGATGTCGGTAACCATCTGTCCGCCCATGCGCGTGGGCATTTGCTGTCCGGGTACCTCAGTATCGTGCGTGTTTGTCTCGGATTTACGGTCGCTGTTCCGCTCGTCCTCGCCAATCGGATCGTATGTAACAACCACCGCCCCCGCACGAGCGTACAAAATGCCGGAATAGAACGCGTACCAGGATGTTTTGTCGCCGCTATGCCCGTTCACAATCACCAGTCCGGGCATGCGGCTTGTTCTCTTCGAAGGAAGGTAAACAATGGCCGGAACGCGCATGCCGTAACTAGTGGCAAAGGTCATGCGCTCGGCAACAACGCCCTCTGCCGGCGAGAATGTGCCAAAGCTCTTCGGCGCGAGCGCCGGAAGATGATCTTCGATAAAGAGCGCTTGTTTGATCTGTCTCCGCCATTGATGGTACTGAGCCAATGCAGCGGGACGAGTCGCGTTTGACGCTGCTCCTGCGGCGGTTCCAAAGGCAGCGAATGCCAGCATAACGGCCCGAAAATCGCGAAAGCTGCTCATAGCATTTCCCAAGTTAATGTAGCCAATGCTAACGCGGTCAGCGTCGTAACGACCACACCAATCTGACATTTCGGCGTAATGGAAGCAATCAAGCGCACCTGCCCCCCGCCTCACCTGCCAGTTCTTGACAATGGTCTGACAATCAGCTTAGCAGCCTGTGGTGCAAC
>PKXI01000125.1 GCA_003133425.1 Acidobacteriaceae bacterium | reverse complement strand
TATTATGCGAGACTCAGTAATGGGTGATGATTGGAGCGACCAAAGAGGCAGATATAAGAATTCGAGTGATGGTTACATTAGTTAAAGCGCTCGGGAGTAGCAGATGGCAACCTTGGGGAAAGTGCAAGATGAAAATTGCGGCTTCCAGAGTTCCGAGCTGACCTCCGGCCCGGAACATAGGCCGGAGTCTGTCTCAGAACTTGACGTGCGCCAGTCGATTCTCGAGGATCTGTTACTCAAGGTCGTCTACGTTTCCGGTTCCCTCTCCATTCTTGAACTCTGCGAAAAACTGCGGCTCAGCTTTACGGTGACGAACCAGCTGCTTGAGCGGCTGCGCACGGATTCGCTCTGCATGGTCACTGGAATGAGCGGCAATATCGCTCAAATTGCTATTACAGCCCAAGGCAGGGCCAGGGCCGCGGAATTGCAGGCGCTGAACCAATATTGGGGAACTGCCCCGGTGTCGCTCGATAGCTATGTGCGCCAGGTGAGGAAGCAGAGCGTCCAAAAGGTCGAGGTGCACGCGGCCCAAGTAAGGCGCGCCTTTGCACACCTGGTGATCGACAGAGAGATGCTGAACCAGTTTGGCGCCGCACTCAATTCCGGCAGTTCCATTCTCCTTTACGGTCCGGCCGGAGTGGGCAAGACGACCATTGCGGAGATTCTGTCGCGGGTGATTGCCGAGGACGAGGTGTGGATTCCATACGCGATAGAAGTGGATGGCCAGATCATCACGGTCTACGATCCGGCGATTCACAAGCGGATGCAGGCGAAGAAACCGGGAAATCACGACCTGCGCTGGGTACTCTGCCAGCGACCCGCGGTTCTTGTTGGCGGTGAGTTGACGACCGATATGCTCGACCTGCAATTCAATCCTGTTTCAAAGTTCTACACGGGCCCGATGCAACTGAAAGCCAATAATGGAGTCCTGATCATTGATGATTTCGGGCGGCAAAGGATGCGTCCTGACGAGCTGCTGAATCGCTGGATTGTTCCGCTGGATCGGAGGATTGACTTTCTGTCGCTGATTGGTGGCAAGAAGATAGAGGTTCCCTTCGAGATGCTGGTCGTATTTGCATCTAACCTGGAACCGGAGAAGCTGGTGGATCCAGCGTTTCTGCGACGGATTCAAACGAAGATCAGGATCGGCGAAGCTTCAAACGAGCAGTTCTGCGAGATCTTCCGCCGGGTGGCCAGCGATATGCAGGTTCCGTTTGACGCGGAGATACCCAACGATCTGATCGATTTCGTTCACAACACCCCGGGGCAGGAGTTGCGGTCTTGCTATCCGCGGGATATTTTGAACCAGGTTTGCTGGGCTGCCCGCTACGAGAACAAGAGGCCCTATCTCGATAGAGCGGCTCTGATGCGGGCGGTTGACGCCTATTTCCCGAAAAAGACGCAAGACAATCCGATGGAGAAGTTTCTAGTTCCTGCACCTATTGAAGTGCCGGCACGCCAGCGGTTGGGCTCACGGGAAGTGGGTCTCTCGGAAAACCCCAATTGAGACAAATTTTTCACATCACGCGCTGGATGCCCTTCCTTGCTGCGTCGCGCTCTTGTGCGGCAAGGAAGGGAAATTACGTCGGGCGCGTTCCACGCTACAGCAGCTTCATTGAGTCCGGGTTCCACTTCACTATTTCGCCGCGCTCGATACTAAGATTGCTCAACAATGCGGCGCCGGCGGCGCGGTATCCAAACACCGCATCTTCCACCACCGGCTTGCGAGTGCGTACCGCTTCAAAGAAGTTCTTGAAGTGGTCGTAGCTATCGAGGTAGCCGTGCGGCGCTTCGTACTTCTCCACTCCACCCAGAGATTCAGACCCTGAGTGCAGCGGATACTTTTTGCCGTAGTCGGCCAGAATCTGCTTCTGCGTCGCCTCAGTAAAGCTGCCGATCATGTAGCCCGGAGCCTGTTCACGCGGCACGCGGGTAACGGTCACCGCTCTGCCGCCAATCTCCATTGTGCCTTCTGAGCCGGTAAATATAAGTCCTTCGCTTTCTTCGCCGCCATCCACAAAGTTCACGCGAAGACTGAGGTTGAAGCCTTCCCGATAGTCGAACAATCCCAGCATGATATCGGGCACGTCGCGCCCATCATTCCAGAAGCGCAAGCCTCCTGTCGCCATGCCGCGGGTTGGACCGTGCGATCCGGTGATGAAGTGTGTGCCGCTGAAGAGATGGACGAACAGGTCGCCGGCAACGCCGCTGCCGTAAGCCTTCCACTTGCGCCACTGGAAGAAGTGCTCAGGATTGAAGGGAATCTTGGGGGCGGTGCCAAGAAAGCGCGGCCAGTCGCAGGTCTCCGGCGAGGCATCGGGCGGAACTGTGTAGCTCCATGCGCCCATAGCCGAATTGCGGTCCCACCGCGCGGTCACCATGTTGAGCTTCCCGATTGCGCCCGCCTCCAGCAGTTCCTTGGCCTTGATATAAAGCAATGAGCTGACACGCTGGCTCCCGATCTGGATGATCCGGTTGGTCTGGCGCGCGGTCTCGATCATCTCCGGGCCATCGGCGTAGAGATGAATCATCGGCTTCTCGCAATACACGTCTTTGCCGGCCTTCATGGCGTCGCAGGAGGCGCGTTTGTGCCAGTGGTCGGGAGTGCCGATGATGACAGCGTCGATGTCTTTGCGCGCAAGGATTTCGTTGTAGTCGCGGGTGGTAAAGATGTCGTCGCCCCAGAGTTCCTTGCTGTGGTCGAGACGGCCGTTGTAGCAATCGGCCACGGCCACCAGCTTGACGCCAGGCACCTGCACCGCGGTCTTTGTGTCTCCCTGCCCCTGGCCGCCCGCGCCGATCAGCGCAATCTGGATGTGGTCGTTGGCTGCGATTGGCCTGGTGGGCTCTTGCATTGCGGCGAGGGCGTGGATTTTTGCGCCCAGCATGGTGGTTGCGGATGCAGCGCCCGCTGCTCTCAAGAAACTCCGGCGATTGAGTTCGTGCATTTCAAGTGCCTCCGACGTGCTTGTTTTGCGACGCATATAAACATACACGGTCGGGAAGACGGGGCTCTCGCGCGAGTTTTTCTGGGCTGATTCCGTCGCTTCTACGAGGCTGAGATGGCGGTGGGGCAGCTTTCCCAGGACTGCGTCCGCCGCGGCGGACTTGTCCTCCGCCCCACAGACGAAGACAGACCCCGGCCTGGGTTAACTTCCGCGGTTCCCTACGGGAGCGGGGTTCGGCGAACGGCACCCCGGACAAATGCATTAGCATCCAAAATGTGCCCGGCTTAGACACTCCGATCATGTACGTGAAGGGCGTGGGCCCGAAGGTGGCGGAGATGCTTGCCTCCAAAGGCATCCTGACCGCCGAGGATCTGCTCTATCACGTGCCTTTCCGCTATGAGGATCGGCAGAACCCGCGCAGCCTGGACGAACTGCAGCCCGGCGAAATGGCCAGTGTGATCGCCGAAGTGCGCGGCTCAATCCTGCTGCGCACACGGCGCGCACCTATTTTTGAATTGACCGTCGGCCAGGGGCACTGCGCGCTGAAGTGCATCTGGTTCAACGGGACCTATCTGAACGGCAAATTTCACGCCGGACAGACGGTGGCTATCTATGGCAAGGTCGAGCCGTCGCGGTCCAGCAGCAACTTCAAGATGATTCAGCCGCAGTTTGAGTTGCTGCCCGACGCGAGCGACGACGCCGAAACGCGGCTGCTTGAGGTGGGGCGCATTACACCGGTCTACGAGTCGCTGGGCGGGAACCGGCTGACATCGCGGTGGCAGCGCAAGGTGATCTTCAATCTGCTTGAAGCTGTGCGCGGAGCAGTGCCGGAGTGCCTGCCGCACACATTCCTGGCCCGGCTCGACCTGCCGGACCGTGAGACCGCCCTGCGCGACGTCCATTTTCCGCCCGAAGGAACGTCGTTCACACAATTGCAGAGCGCCTCAACGCCGGCGCACCGGCGACTGATTTTTGAGGAGCTGTTCTTCCTGGAGCTGGGCCTGGAGCTCAAGCGACGCCGGATGCGGGAGCGCGCGGGAATCGGGTTTGCAACGACTGACAAGGTCCGCGAGGCTATTCGCGAGGTGCTTCCCTTCCATCCGACGGTGGCGCAGAAACGGGCCTTGGGCGAGATTGTGACGGACATGCGCAGCCCAAGTCCGATGCGGCGGCTGCTGCAAGGCGACGTGGGCTCGGGCAAAACCATTGTTGCCTTCCAGGCCATGCTGGTGGCCATGGAGAACGGCTACCAGGCGGCGCTGATGGCTCCGACGGAGATTCTGGCGACGCAGCATTTTCTGGCTGCAAGCTGCTGGAGCGGTCGTCCCGGAATCCGCGCATTGTGCTGCTGACGGGTTCACTCGACGAGGACCGGAAGCGCCGTACGCGAGGGCTGATTAATCGGGGTGAGGCGCAACTGGTCATCGGGACTCACGCGTTGATTGAAGAAAAAGTGGAATTCGACCGGCTTGGCCTGGTGGTGGTCGATGAGCAGCACCGCTTCGGCGTTTTGCAGCGCTTCAAGCTGATGAAGAAGCCCAACCAGCCCGAGCCCGACGTGCTGGTAATGACCGCAACGCCCATACCGCGTACGCTTGCGCTTTCTCTCTACGGCGACCTCGACCTGAG
This sequence comes from Acidobacteriaceae bacterium, assembly GCA_003133425.1. The sequence continues at coordinate 20,143 of PKXI01000125.1, read as the reverse complement.
CGTCCTGGACGAATTACCGCCGGGCCGCACGCCCATCGTCACACACCGCGTTTCCGGCGAGCGATCGGAAGAGGTTTGGGAGTTTGTGCGCAAGCAGGTTGCGCAGAAGCGGCAGGCTTACATCGTTTATCCGGTCATTGAGGGGACAAAGGATGACCAGCCGGAGTTGGACTTCTCGCACGATCCCGAGGCCGGCATTGAACCGCCACCGCTGCCGCGCAAAACCGTTCGTAAGGGCAAAACTGCGGAGCTGTTTCCGAAGGCTGTTCAGGAGGCAAATCCCGCGGCGAAATCCGGCTTGAAATCAGCCGTTGAGATGCACGAGAAACTGCGTACGGGGCCGCTCGCCGGCCTGCGCCTGGGCCTGCTGCACGGGCGCCTGGATGCCGACGAAAAGGAAATCATCATGCGCCGCTTCCAGCGCGGCGAGATTGACGTGTTGGTGGCTACAACGGTGATTGAGGTCGGAGTGGACGTGCCCAACGCAACAGTAATGGTTGTTGAGCACGCCGAGCGGTTCGGGTTGGCACAGATGCACCAGTTGCGCGGGCGAGTGGGCCGTGGCGCCGCCAAAAGCTACTGCATTCTTATGACGGGGCCGCGCGTCTCCCCACTGGCCGAGGAGCGCTTGAATGCCATGGTCCGCACCCAGGACGGCTTCGAGCTGGCCGAGCTTGATCTGACGATTCGGGGTCCGGGCGAGTTCTTCGGAACCCGGCAGGCAGGGTTGCCCGATTTTCGCGTGGCAAATTTGGTTCGCGATCGCAAATTGCTGGAGCTGGCCAAACAGGAAGCCAACCGGTTTGCCAATCATCCGGATGCCGAACTGACAGAAGCGGAGCGGGCGCGCGTTTGGGCACGGCTCAAAGAGGCGTGGCAGCGTCGTTACGGGTTGGTGGAGGCCGGGTAATCGCACGGGGCTTGTGCTAAGCTTTCGTCCGTCCGATTTGGACGAAAGGCAGGCGAACCGTATGTTGCGTATCGCCTTGTTTATCGTTGCATCCGTGGCTATTTTTGCGCTATCCAGGCGATCAATTCGGGATTTGCGCTCCCACGGCTTCTATCGCTTTTTCGCGTTTGAGCTTCTGACGGCCCTGATCCTGCTGAATGTGCCGGTTTGGTTTCACAATTGGCTCTCGGTTCGCCAATTGGTCTCATGGACCCTCGGAGTTGTCTCGATCGGGCTGGCGATCGAGGGCTTTCGGCTGCTTCGGGTGATTGGCCGGCCAGTGTCAACTGCCGATCGAAGCACCAATCTGCCATTTGAAAACACGACCACCCTGGTTACGGTTGGAGCGTATCGCTGGATCCGACACCCCTTGTATGCCTCGCTGCTGGCACTCGCGGGCTGCGCTTACTTCAAGAATCCTTGCGCGCCGGGGTCGATTCTTCTTGCCATGGGCGCCAGCGGCTTCTTGCTGGCGACCGCTATCGCTGAGGAGCGGGAGAATCTGAAGCGTTTTGGAGCGCCCTATGCTAACTACATGAAGAGCACGCACCGATTTGTTCCGTTCCTTTTTTGATTCCGCATCGAGCTGATTCGGCCGACAAACCACTTGTTTTCAGACTGCCTGGGAGGCGGGCAAGCCGCTCAGAGTTTCTACGGGAAATGTCTGAATCTCGAGGTCGATGCTGGCAATCTCCGAGCTGCAATCCTGCTTGTTGCTGCGGGTACACTGGCAAAGTTCGGTAATGCGGATATGTCCGCTCTGGCTCAGCTCCAGCCCAGCCGCCACCAGGACGCTATAGATATCCACACATGCCTGCCGCTCGAATTCGAACAACATGCTGATCGTCCCGCTGTCGTTTGCGCCACGACTCAGCACCCAGCCACCACAGCCGAGGATTGCGCCGGTGAGGGTTTGGACCAGGCGTGCCGGTTCTTCGACGGAGACTGCCCTCATTTGCATCGCCCACGGAATGCTCATCGTTTGCCCTGCGTCGCTTTCCAACATTTCCAGCCTCACAGGAGGCTTATCGGAGCTACACCGACCAAGGTAAAGTCTGTTCAGGAGTTGCACGGCGCATGACCGGCTTTGACACATCCTCGACTTCATGGGAAGCCGAATCCTGTCGAGGGCAATTGGCTACCCGCCACCGCGAATGGCAGATGTTGTAGTTTGGTAATCAGCATGATCATTGGCTCTGGAATCGATATGGTGGAGATTCGGCGCATTCAGTTCTCCATCGATCGCTATGGAAGGCGCTTTCTCGACCGTGTCTTTACGGCTGAAGAGCAGGCCTATTGCCTGCGCAAGCGCAACTCCGCGGAGAGCTTTGCCGCCAGGTTTGCCGCCAAGGAGGCCGGAGCCAAGGCCCTGGGAACCGGCATAAGCCACGGGGTGGGCTGGCTGGAGATCGAGGTGGTCCGTGAGCCAAGCGGGCGGCCCACCCTGCGGTTTCATAGGCGCGCCGCCGAGATCGCAGGCCGCCTCGGCTTTGTCCGTGCCGCGCTGTCTGTCACTCATACGGCTGAACTTGCCGCGGCCAGTGTGGTCATCGAAGACGGGAATTAGGCCAGCAACTTCTGGTATCCTCTAGGCGTCTACTGCATCAACTCAATAAAAAGGAGCTCCGTGCCAAGCCGCAAAGAGATTCAGTGGTCGCAACTGAGAGTCGGAGCCCTTGTGCTGGCGGCCACGGCCGTTCTGATCGGGCTGATTTTTCTCATGTCCGGGTCCACCGGCGGGCTTTTCGCCCACAAGCTTGTTTTCCGCTGCTATTTCGAGAATGCAGCTGGTCTAAAGAATGGCGCCCCGGTAACGCTTGAAGGCGTGACGATCGGCAATGTGATTCATGTTCGCGTGGTCCCTGATCGTAATCCCACGCCGGTTGAAGTAACCATGCAGGTGGGTCACGAATATCTGCGCGACTTGCACGTCGATTCCACGGCCGCCATTTCCCAGGCCGGCGTTCTTGGCGACAGCTACGTCGATATTGATTCAACCCGCGCGTCTGGCCCCCCGCCTGCCAACAACGCAGAACTGAGGGCTTCGGGCTCGCCCAGCATTCAGGATGTAATTCGCACCAGCCAGGTCTCAATTGAAGAAGTCCAGTCGCTGACCCGCAAGGTTGAAATTCTGGTGGACACGCTAAACAGCAAGAAGGGCACCATGGGTGAGTTGATCAACGATCCCACCCTGGGGAAAAAGGTCACCCAAATTGCGACGGACCTGCAGACGATAACAGCTGCGATCTCTGAGGGCAAAGGCTCAATCGGCAAGCTGGTTAACGACGACACGCTCTACACTCGCGCCAACTCAGCCATCGACAAGCTGGACAAGATCAGCACCGACCTCAATGAGGGCAAAGGCAGCGCAGGAAAGCTGCTCAAGGACGACACGCTCTATAACAATCTGAACGCGACTGTCACCAATGCCAACCAGTTGGTGGCAGAGATCAACGCAGGCAAGGGCGCGCTCGGCAAAATTGCCAAGGACCCCGCCTTCGCGCAAAAACTCGACGACACTGTGACTCGCCTGGACGGAATTCTGAAAGGCGTGGACGAGGGCAAGGGCACGCTGGGACAACTTGCCCAGAACCGCTCGCTCTACGATCATGCCGACCAGACCATGGATCAGACTCAGCAGTTGGTTAAGAGCATTCGCGATGACCCCAAGAAATATCTGGTCATTCGCTTGAAGGTGTTTTAGGCTGAGGACTCCCCTTTTGTCAGCCTACCTGCAGCCGTGCGAAGCTTTCGAGCACGACCAAATGTATTTCGTCGCATCGGAGGTCAGTATGCTTTCCAAAGTCCTAGCCTCCATGGCCGTCGTATGCCTGGTTGCCGCCATTATTTCGGTGCCTGATGCTTTCCGTCCAGCCAGAACTGTATTGGCTGCGTCGGCCACATCGCCTGGCTACACACAGAATGGCGAGATGTTGCCGCCCGCGAATTATCGCGAGTGGATATTTCTCACCTCCGGCATCGACATGAACTACAGCCCGAAGGCTCCGGATATGCCAGACCACTCTGTGTTCGACAACGTCTTCGTGAATCCCGAAGCCTACCGGAGCTTTCTTGAATCGGGAACCTGGCCTGACAAGACGGTGATGGTTTTGGAGGCGAGAGAGGCACACAGCAAAGGCTCGATTAACGAGCGCGGGCATTTTCAAAGCGGAGGAGCGATGGGCTTTGAGATTCACGTAAAGGATGAGGCGCGGTTTCCCGGCAAGTGGGCTTTCTTCTCGTTCGATTCGTCGAGCTCAAACGGGACGCTGATTCCGCAGGGAGCGCCGTGCTATACATGCCACACCGCGCATGCCGCGGTAGACACGACCTTCGTCCAGTTTTATCCCACGTTGCTGCCGGTGGCGACGAGTAAAGGCACGCTGAGCAAGTTGTATCTGCAGGAAGAAGCTGCGCACAGCGCCGGTAAGTAGCTGTTTAAAGGGCCGCAGATCCGCGAAACGTCCGCCAGAACTCTACAAATCCCTTGAGCCGCACGACGTGGAAGTAGTCGTTGGCCACAAGATAAAAGACCGTGGATGCGACCCACAGCACGTGCAGGGCGCCGCTGCCCAACTCGTCGCTGAACGGCAGAGGGGCGGCGGAGAATACCATCGCGAGCACAACCAGCGCCAGCTTGACGATACCCATGACAAGATTGATCTCCGCCAGCTTGCCGGTGAATGGCTTTCCGAGACGCAGGCTCTGGCCTAGAGAAGAAAACACAGAGCGCCTCTCGAGAAGCAACAGCAACGGAGCAATCGACAATGCCCAACTAATCAGCGCCCATGCCGTGAAGAATGCCAGAGAGAGAATGATCGTCCAAATTGCGAAGCCTACGAGGTCCGGTTCTCCATTTGCGGCCATGTGCGAGGCCGCCGCCCACTGCATGCAACTAAACCAGCCCCAGAAGACCGCGGCCAGCATCGCCAGCCAAGCCGCCTGAAGCACGATCATCTCCACTGGCCAGAAAGGCAGGCGCGGATCCATGCGCTTAAGAACCAGATTCCGGCCGATGCCCGAGATTACAACCCAGGCCAGCGCGGCCGCCGGCAAGAGCCAGCGCAGAACCACCAGCACATGCGGCTGGTAGAAGGTCCAAGTGTTGGTAAGCTGAACGATCGCCACCCACGGGTTCTGCGCATCAATTGCATTGAACCCGGATGACTCGAGCGGGAACGCCGCAAGAATTTGCTGCCACTGTTTCCAGCAGATCAGGAGCAGAGGAATGCCGAAGGTCCAGCGCCAGATTACTTCGAAGGCGGTGAGCGAGGGCCGGTCGCTGACCCATCCCATGTAGCCGACCAGCGACTGGGTCCCGCGCAACGGCGCGGCCCTGCGCAGGTTGGTCACTTCACCACCAGGTTCACTGCCCTGCCCGGCACAACGATGATCTTGGCCACAGTTTTGCCGGCGGTGCGCGACTGCACCTTTTCGTCGGCGAGCGCCGCGGCTTCGATCGTCTTCGGATCTGCGCCGGCAGCGACACGAACCACCGCGACTAGCTTGCCGTTAATCTGCACCGGAATTTCCAACTCGTCTTCCTTGGCCAAGCCGGGGTCGCTCTTGGGCCAAGGGGCACGAAGTACTCCGCCCTCTCCGCCAAGCTCCTCCCACAATTCCGCCGCCAGGAACGGAGCAAACGGGGCCAGCAGCAGCACGAGCGAGCGCAACAACTCGCTCATGACCGGCGCCGCAACTTCACCCGCCGCCAATTGCGCGTCGGCTGCCTGAAGATCGTTTACCAGTTCCATGATGGCTGCGACACAAGTGTTGAAGTGCCAGCGGCCCTCGAAATCAAGCGTGATCTTGGCGATGGTCTGGTGGAGCTTTCGCAGCAGCTTCAGCGACAGGCCCTGCGCGGGCGTGCTGTTCTGCGCTTTTGACGAGGCTGAACGCGCCAGGGGTGCATACTTTGTGACGAGCCGCCACACGCGAGCCAGGAACCGGCTCACTCCGGCGACGCCATCTTCCTGCCAATCAAGATCGCGGTCTGGCGGAGCGGCAAACAACGCGTACATGCGCGTGGCGTCGGCGCCGTAGCGGGCGACCATATCATCGGGCGAGACCACGTTGCCCTTCGACTTCGNNGTCGCGCATCACCTTGGTCCAATAGCGCGAGTAGATCAGGTGCAGGATGGCGTGCTCCACGCCACCGATGTACTGGTCGATGGGGAACCAGTACTGCGCCACCTTAGGATCGAAGGGGGCGTTGGAATTTTTCGCGTCCGTGTAGCGATAGAAGTACCAGCTCGAATCGACGAAGGTGTCCATCGTGTCGGTTTCGCGCCGCGCGGGGCCGCCGCACTTGGGACAAGTGGTGTTGACGAATTCCGGAACGCGGCCGAGCGGCGAACCGCCCTGCTGGGTGATCTCAATTTGCGGAGGAAGAACAACCGGCAATTGGTCGTCGGGTACCGGAACGAGGCCGTCGCGTTCGCAATTGACCATGGGGATGGGGGTACCCCAGTAGCGCTGGCGACTTACACCCCAGTCCTTCAGGCGATACGTTACGGTCGCTTCTCCGAATGCACCGCGCATGGCGACTTCCTGAAGCTTCTTTTCGGCAGTCTCGCAACTCAGCCCGTCGTATTCGCCGGAGTTCACAAGGACGCCTTCTTCGGAGAGGAAGGGCAATTCCACAGGCGTGGTTTGGCCGGCGGGTCGAATCACTTCGACAATCGGCAGGCCATATTTGGTGGCGAACTCAAAGTCCCGTTCATCGTGACCAGGAACGCTCATGATGGCGCCGGTACCATAGTCGGCCAGGATGTAGTTGGCCACCCATATTGGCACACGCTGACCCTTGTAGGGATTCACGGCGTAGCGCCCGGTGGGAACACCATGCTTCTCGATCGCACCCAGGTCGCCGGTTTCGCGCGCCTTCTTTTGCTGATCGAGTAGCTCCGCTACCTTTTCGTTTAGGTCGGGATCTGTGGCAGTAAGAGCAGCCACCAGCGCGTGCTGCGGCGCCAATTGCACACTGGTGGCACCGAAGATGGTGTCCACGCGGGTGGTGAAGACGCGGATCTTCTCGGTTCCGCCTTCTAAGGTAAAGTCGACTTCAGTGCCTTCGCTGCGGCCGATCCAGTTGCGCTGCATGGTGCGCACTTTTTCAGGCCAGCCCTCCAGCTTGTCCAACCCAGCCAGCAACTCATCGGCATAAGCGGTGATGCGGAAGAACCACTGCTCCAGATCGCGCTGCTCGACGAGCGTGTCATCATGGCGCCAGCAACGGCCGTCGATGACCTGCTCGTTGGCCAGCACCGTGGCGCACTCGGGGCACCAGTTCACTTTGCTCTTTTTGCGGTAGACCAGGCCTTTCTCATACATGCGCAGGAAGAACCACTGGTTCCAGCGGTAATAGTCGGGCAGGCATGTGGTGACTTCGGTGGCCCAGTCGTAGCCCAGGCCGAGGCGCTGCATCTGCCGCTTCATGGCAGCGATGTTGGAGAGCGTCCACTCACGCGGCGGGGTATTGTTTTTGAGCGCCGCATTCTCGGCCGGCAGCCCGAAGGCGTCCCAGCCCATGGGATGAAGCACGTTGTAGCCGCGCATCCACATGTGGCGGGCAAGTGCGTCGCCTATTGAGTAGTTACGCACGTGGCCCATGTGAAGCTGGCCGCTGGGGTAAGGCAGCATCTCAAGGACGTAATATTTTGGCTTGCCGCTGGTTGCTGGCTCAGCCGCATACAGTTTGGGGTCTGCAGCCCACCGCTGCTGCCATTTGGGCTCAATCGCCGCCGGATCGTAACGCAGTTCTTTTTCTTCCGCCATGTTCTTCAAGTGTAAACGGAAGAGATGAATGCCGGGACGGGCTACTTGACCAGGCTCTTCAGCACGCGCACGTTGCGCTCCTCGTCGCCGGGCTCGTCAACCGGCGTCTCGGCAATAAAGGCTGCATGGGCAAAGCGCTTGTCGTTCAACAGACGCCGGAACGGGTCAACTCCCATGGTTCCCTGCCCTATGTGCTCGTGCCGGTCGAGCTTTGATCCGTGCGCGGCCTTGGCGTCGTTGCAGTGCCAGACACGGACGGCATCGAATCCGACGGTGGCGGCAACCTTCGCTATCGTGTCCTCGTAGCCATCCGCGCTGACCATGTCGTAGCCGGCTACGTGGGTGTGGCAAGTATCGAGGCAGACACCAACCGGCGCCGTCGCCCGCAGCCGCGTAACAAGTTCCGCGACTTGTTCAAAACTGCCGCCCAGCGAAAACTCCGCTCCGGCGGTGTTCTCAATGAGAATATGGAAGCCAGTTCCCTGCCATGGCAACCCATCGATGGCGCGTGTGATCGAACTGGCAGCCAGCTTTAGACCCTCCTCGCGCGTCAGTCCCTTCCACGAGCCCGGATGCAAAACCAGGTATTCCGCGCCGAGCATGAGGGCGCGCTCAATCTCTCCACGAAAAGCCTCGATGCTCTTCTCGCGCACCTCATCCGACTGGCTGCAAACGTTTACCAGATAGCTGGTGTGGATGACCAATGGGCTCACGTCGAGTTTGGCGCGCAGTTCGCGCATCCGCTCGGCTTGTTTCGGGTCGACTTTAGGCGCGCGCCACATGCGCGGGCTCGACGAAAAAATTTGAAAGGTATTGGCGCCAATCTCACGCGCCTTCTCCACTGCGTTTGAAGCTCCGCCCGCCGTACCCAGGTGTACCCCAATCCTGATTGCCATGCGAACAGTCTAGTAGATGCGATTGTCTGTGCGCCGTAAAATAGATGAGGCAGGCACGACGACGGAAATGGCGGGCTGATTTGACTCAAGGCGCAATCACAATCTCGGCGGGTCCGCGGCTTCGAACGGCCATGATTCTGGCTATCGTTGCCGATGTGCTGCAGCTTGTGGTTTTTCCCCTGGTGGTCGAAGGCGCCATGTCGCCTGCCGATGACATTCTCGACTTTAGTGTTGCGGGCGTACTGGCGTACCTGCTTGGCTGGCACTGGGAGTTTCTGCCGTCGTTCCTTGCCAAACTCATGCCAGGAGTCGACCTGGTTCCCTGCTGGACGCTTGCGGTTGCGAATGTTTATCGGAAATCGAAGCGGATCGCGGTCGCGACGGAAGCAAATCGAGAGTAAATTTGGGCAACTTGAAAACCACGGCAACACGTCGACTGAAGATGCCAGGAATCCGCGGCGCGTAGTAGGATTCTGTGCATGATGAATATGAACCGTCGCGATCTTTGTGTAGCACTTTCGTCTTTCGCAGCGATGGCCGCCGCCCTGCCGGCTAAGGGCCACGCTGGAGCAGCGACAACAGCGCCCGCGTTGCCGGTACTTTCGGCGCAGCGATCTTTTCAATTCGATCAATTACCGGTGAAGACGGGACCGAACGGGGAGTCGCGGGCTGTGATGCATGGCGTGCTGCCTACAGGCGAGGAAGTGGAAATGCATGAGACTACGCTGCTGCCAGGGCACATGCCGCACCCTGCGCACAAGCACCGGCACTCGGAACTCATGCTGATTCGCGAAGGTACGCTTGAGTTCGACAACGATGGCAAACCAGAGCGCGTGGGACCGGGCGGTGTGGTCTTCGCTGCATCGAACGTGATGCATGGTCTCAAGAATGTGGGCGAGACGAGCGCCAATTATTTTGTGATCGCCATCGGACACGAGTAGCGGAATGAGACTTCAGGCCACGGGCTCCAGATGTGCGGTAAAGTGCCGCAGAAACGGAGCCTCGTAGGTTAGTCGCATGCCCTTGATTTGGGATCGCCGCTCCCAGACTCGCAGGATGACCTCGACCACGAAATCGATGTGGCTCTGGGTGTAGACGCGGCGCGGAATGGCCAGGCGCACCAGTTCCATCTGCGCGGCACCGGCAAACATCAGACTGCCAATTTCGACTGAACGGATGCCGCCTTCCAGGTACAGCTCCGCAGCCAGCGCAACGCCCGGGAATTGCTCAACCGGAATGTGCGGCAGAAACGCCTTCGCGTCGATGTAGATGGCGTGGCCGCCCGGCGGCTGCACTATGGGAACACCGTGCTCGGCGATGTGGTTGCCCAGGTAAGCCGTGGATGCAATCCGGTAGCGAAGGTAGTCTTCCTCGAGCGATTCCTGCAAGCCTATTGCGACGGCTTCGAGATCCCGACCGGCGAGCCCGCCGTAAGTGGGATAACCCTCGGTCAGTATGAGAAGGTTCTGCTCCTGCCGTGCAAGGATTTCGTCTTTGGTGCAGAGGAAGCCCCCGATGTTGGCCATGCCGTCCTTCTTGGCCGACATGGTGCAGCCGTCGCCCAGCGCGAACATCTCCTGCGCTATCTGCTTTGGCGTCTTGTTGGCGTAACCCTGCTCACGCAACTTGATGAAATACGCGTTCTCAGCAAAGCGACAGGCGTCGAAGTAGAGTGGAATGCCGTGCTTGTGGCATACAGCGGCAACAGCCTTCGCGTTTTCCATCGACACTGGCTGGCCGCCGCCGGAGTTATTGGTCACCGTGAGCATGACCAGCGGAATGCGCTCGCGGCCGACCCGGGTAATCAAGGCCTCCAGCGCCGCAACATCCATGTTCCCTTTGAACGGCAGGCGCGTCTCGGGTTGCCGCGCCTCGGGAATCTGCAGATCTACGGCTTCGGCCCCAACAAACTCCACATTGGCGCGCGTGGTGTCGAAATGAGTATTGTTCGGCACCACGTCACCCTTCTTGCACATTACGTTGAACAGGATGCGTTCCGCCGCTCGACCCTGGTGCGTGGGGATGACGTAGGTAAATCCGAATATGTCCTGTACGGAGCGCTTGAAGTGGTCAAAGCTTCTACTGCCTGCGTAGCTCTCGTCGCCCTCCATCACGCCGGCCCATTGGTGCGTGGACATTGCGCCGGTGCCAGAATCCGTGAGCAGGTCGATCAGGACATCGTCGGCCGAGAGCAGGAACAGGTTGTAGTGGACGGCGCGGAGCAGATTCTCTCTCTGTTCGCGAGTGGTCCAGCGAATGGGTTCAATGCTTTTAATGCGGAATGGCTCGATGATGGTTTTGGAGAGCATTCGAACAGCCTCCCGGCCTGATACCTACTTGGTTGTGGAGCAAACGCACGCGGCGTAGCCCTTTGCAGTGTAATTATTGAGCGCGCAGACGTACTGCGGCCAGAATGGGCTGAGCAACGCTGCGCGGTCGCCCACAAAGTAGTGGCGGAGATAGGCCTCGCTTGCCGGAGTGTTTGCGCCATGATCGAGGCTGAACCCGTCAATCATCTTTTTCACCGTCAAGGGTGAGAACTGTGATTGATGGAAGGTTTGCGCAAAGTCGTATTCTTTGGCCCAGACAGTCGCAATACCGGTCTGGTTTGAAGCTGCAATTACTTCGAAGTTCTCAAGCACTGCAGAGGCTGGGTTGACGCGGGCGATTGTGAAGGACGGGATATTTCCATCGACCGGCGAGATGGATGGAACCACTTTGATGGCTGCCAGATGTGCCTCTGCGTTCTGCGGCTCCGCACCCTGAGACTGCAGAAGACGCACTTCATCCATATGTGTGTGTCCAAAAACCCCAAGCTGCACTACGTCAGCATATTCAACCATCAGGTCGGCCATCTTGTCCGACGATAAAAACATGACCGGCGATTGTCCCCCGCAAACGTCTCTGAATCTTGACATGGTTGAGTACGGATCTATTCCCGGCGGGATGTGACCCACAACCCAGACCCTTTGGCGCGATTGCCTCGCCTCTGCGAGTTGCTGCTGCAGCCAGGAAAGTTGCCGGGTGGCCGCAGCCGAGTCGGGTTTGCCGGCACAGGTGCTGTATTTGGGCGAGAAAAACAGATCGTTGACCATGATGAGGCGCGTGTCGTTCATTGGCTCTGCCATCGTAATGCTGTAGTAGCCGCCGTCTGCAAACTCCTTGATCGCGCCTTCTTGCTGAAGGGGCGGAAGGCCTTCAGCTATGATCTTGCCGGCCCGGGAGAGAAACTCGCTTTCGGTATCGAGTTGGTAGTCACCGCAGCCGCTGTCGTTATTGCCCAGACCGGCGTAGATGGGCATGCCTGGAAAGGTAGCGCGTAGTTCCGCTACGACAAAGCTCAGCGTCTTCAAGACGAATGCCTGGTAGTCAGCGGGCGCCGAATCCGGGAACAGCGTTGAATAACGGCACGTAAATGCGTGAGCTATCAGATCGCCGCTCACCGCCATGAATTTCGCGTCTGGTTGGTGAGCCTTCATGGCTTGCAAGCTGGAGTGGAGCAGCGCAAATGGCGTGTCAATGCCGCGTGCATTGCAGTTCTGCTGGAGCGAGGCAAATGCCTGTGCCTGATTGGATGATGGCGGCTCTGAAAGAATTGACCGCCACTCGGTCACAGGGGCAGAGACCAGCTCCCGCACCCTGGCCGGATCGTGGAAGGGATCAAAGTGGATATCACTGACGAGAAGTGCGGGGATGTTGCGGCTCTCTGCCCGCACAGGAATTGTGGAGTGCGTCTTTGCAGGCGGGGCAGGCCGGGGCGCCTGCGCCTGCAAGGTGCACTCAAAACCAATCAACAGGCAGGCCAGCAGAACGGGCGTCAGAGTGAGCGAACGTAAGGAGGGGCGCAGGTCGTGAGTCATCGTGGTGCCTCAATACTAAGGGATTGCGGACGTCTCATCGAAAATTCAATGGGCCGCAATGGAACCGTCAGGAAGAGGCGCCAAGTCTCGCGTGGAGATGCCGTTTCGGCCTCGCGAATGGCGGGAGATTGGACCGATTTCCGGAGCAAAAAAAAGCGGCCGCAATTCGACGTGAAAGGGGGCCCGGAGCAAAAAACCGATTTATCTAATAATACTTTAACGTGAATTACACATCGACATCTTATACGTATTGATAAGGGCCCGAAACGGCCGGGCCAAACCCGGATCGGATCGAAAAAAACGCTTGACAGTGTTGTTGGCGTTATTTTAGGGTTCCTTATACGTAAGCGCTAACGGATTTGCAGACAAGATCGAAATTCGATATATGCGCTGAGTTTTTCAACCCTTGAGGCTATGAAATGAATCTTCCCCGTGCGTCCCTTCATAGCTCTGCCGTTCTGGCGCTTCCACTCTCCGGGGAGAGGCGCGATGCGTTTATTCGGTAGCAGAGTGACCCGGACCAAATGTGGCTTCGATTTGCCTCTGCTGAATCAATCCTCGCAGTCCTCACCTGTCCTCGTGCTGGCCGCCGGTGTTCTCACCACGGTCTCTCAAGAGGATGCTTGGGGAGCGATCTTCAAGATGCGCAACTCGAACTGGAACCACGGGGCATCTTTTTATCAACGGTCGATGCACACGTGTTCCCTTCCCTACGGTCCCGGCTGGATCAAACATGGCGAAGCACTCCAACATCCGCCGCGCAAGTCGGCTGGCCGCGACCTCACCGTGGACCTATCCAACCGGAATTAAGATTGATCCAGAACCCTGAAAGGAGTCAAAGAAAGATGACTAAATTGAGTTTGTTCAAGAGGCTTATCGGCGCTGCCATTGTCCTCGTTCTCGGCGTGCTCATCTGCCCCTTTGCCAGTGCGCAGTTCGAAACCGCGTCAGTTCTCGGTTTCGTGCATGACAGTTCGGGAGCGGTAATCCCGAACGCCAAGGTCACCCTAGTCAACACGGCCACAGGCGTGGAGACGACGGTAAATGCGGATACTCAAGGGCAGTTCACCTTCACCAGCGTGCGCATCGGCCAGTACAAAGTGAAGGCCTCCGCAGCGGGATTCAGCGAGACCGTAACGGAGTCCTTCAGCGCCGAAGTGAACGCCCGCCAACGCGTAGACGTAACCCTGAAACCCGGAACCGCAACCGAAACGGTCACAGTGACCGGCGCAGCCGCACTGCTGAATACGGAAGACAGCGAACGCGGCCAGATTATTTCGGCGCGCGATGTCAACAACCTTCCGCTCAATGGCCGCGCTTATGCAGATCTGGCGTTGCTCACGCCGGGTGTTCGTGCAAACAACCTGGAAAACCAGACTGTCACCAGCCGCGACGCTTCCTACAACGTGAACGGTCAGCGCAGCGAATTCAACAACTTTCTTCTCGACGGAATTGACAACAACGCGTATGGAACATCGAACCAAAGCTTTTCCAATCAGGCGATTCAACCCTCGCCCGATGCGATCAGCGAGTTCCGCGTAGAGACGGACAACTACAGCGCGGAATACGGCCGCGCCTCCGGCGCCGTATTCAACGTCAGCATCAGCAGTGGCGGCAGCAAGCTTCACGGCAAGCTTTGGGAGTACAACCGGAACACGGACTTCAACGCGATTGGCCCCTTCACTCCGCCGACAAACGTACTGACCGGAAAGCAGCAGAAGCCGGTCCTGGTGAAGAACCAGTTCGGCGGCGCAATCGGCGGCCCGGTGCCATGGTTGATGAGGGGCAAAATCTTTTACTTCGGCGACTTTGAAGGCAACCGCCAGGTCCAGGGCCAGTATTCTGCCTCGACGGTCCCCAACGTCAATCAGCGCCAGGGCATCTTTACAGACACTCTGGGCAATCCTGTTGTGTTGCACAATCCGCTTACGGGCGCTGTCTACGCCAACGGTATTGTGCCTCAATCGGATTGGAACCCGCTGGCAAAGCTGGTGATTCCGGCTCTTCCTTCGCCTAATATCACAGCCTCTGGCGCAGCTGGCTTCTCGAACAACCTGGTGAACGTGCCCAAGGCTAACTTCACCGATAACAAGTTTGACGCACGCTTTGACTTCTTCCTGAGTCCGCGCCAGACCGCCTTCTTTCGTACGAGCTGGCACCATGGGAACATTGTGGACGCCGAACCCCTAACCGGCCCCGCAGGCGGAAACGGCAACGGAACGATTCACGACTACAACAAGCAGATCTCTGCTGGTTACACGTTCCTGTTCAGCCAGAACACAATCATTGACGCCCGCGTGGGATTCACTTGGACCTTGGGTGGCAAAACCCCCTATGGGCTCGGCCAACCCAGCCTGATTGTGCAGGCAGGCATACCTGGCTTGCCTACGGACCCACTCATCTCCCATTCTCTGAACGACCAAAACGTTTCCAACTTCTCACAATTTGGCGCACAGAGCAGCAATCCCCAGTTCCAAAACCCATTCTCGATCGATCCCAAGGTGAACTACACCCATCTGCATGGCCGCAACAGCATGAAGATTGGCTATGAGTTCGAACAAATCAACACAGAGATCGACGACTTTAACCCGACTTACGGAAATGACAACTATGGCGGTGCATTCAGCTCCGGTGCGTCGAATTCCAATGCCGGCAGCTATGCCAGCAGCAGCGATGCAGGCATCAAAGAAGCGGCGGATCTGACCGACTTTCTAGTGGGTGCTCGCAACAGCTACACGCTGAACAACTTTGTCATCGTCAATTACCACCAGATGATGAACTTCATGTATTTCCAGGACGATCTGAAGCTGTCGCGCAGACTCACGGTGAATGCCGGAATGCGCTACGAACTTGTGACGCCACAATGGGTAGATGGAAATCATCTGGCCAACTACAATCCGTCCAACAATACCCTGGTACAAGCCAGTTCCGGCTCGCTGTTCAACCAGGCGCTGGTTCACACACCAAAACTTGATTTTGCGCCCCGCCTCGGTTTCTCGTATGGCTGGAACGACAAGACCGTCATTCGTGGTGGATACGGAATCAGCTTTGATCAATTCAACCGTGAGGGCGGCGAAAACCTGCTTGCCTATAATGGTCCTTACATCGTCAACTCCTCGATCACGCAGTCGATCTCTAACCCGATCTGCGCGGTCAATGCTCAGTCAAATTCCTGCTTCAGTCCGACAATGCAGGGCTACGGCACAACCTTTGTGAGCTCCGCCAACTTCAGCACCGCTCTGGCCCAGACCCGCTACATCCCGTCGAACATTTCTACCGGCTACGTGCAGGCCTGGCACTTCGGGCTGCAAAGAACACTCGCTGGCGGGACTCTGCTGGACGTCTCCTATGTCGGCGAGCACGGAGTCAAAATCTGGGTGCTTGACGATATCAATCAGGCGGCACCAAACGTTCCCTCCGCTACCTGCAGCAATACGGTCACCACGGGTTGCGTATCGCTGCTGAATCGCCGTCCCCGCGTAGGCTTCACCGGCATCGAAGGATCAGCCAATGCGGGCATGGTCATCTACCACGGTGCGCAGGTTAGGCTCGAGCACCGTTACTCGAGCGGTCTCTACCTGCTCAATGCTTTCTCTTATTCCAGGGCCATCGACAATGCCTCAGGTCATCTGGATACACCCAACAACGACAACTCGCGCGTAAACCTTGCCAACCTCAGGGGTGAGCGCGGCCAATCGGCATACAACCAGCCGCTCAACGATACGCTGACCGCGATCTGGGACCTGCCGTACGGCCGTGGCCGCCATTGGGGCGGAAGCGCCAATTTTGCCATGCAGACTCTCGCTGGCGGCTGGCAGTTTACGGTCATCAACACCGCCAGCAGTGGACAACCAGTCAACCTGATCTACTCTGAGCCATCGCAGTTCGACGTGAGCGATCTGCTCAACTACCGGCCGAACGTTACGGGCAACCCCAAGTCCCCTCGCGGTTCGTGGGTCAAGGGCGCAACGTCACTAACTGGCTATCTCAGCTCCGCAACCGTCGCCATTCCCACGAATGTCGCAACACCCTACGGCAACGCGGGCAGAAACTCGCTCCGCGACAACGCGTTCTATCAGATGAATGCCGGCTTGCATAAGGCATTTCCGCTGTGGAGCGAATCCTCCAACCTGGACTTCCGCGCAGAAGCATTCAACGCCCTCAATGCGGTCAACTACACTGCACCGGACTCCAACCGTCAGGACGGCGGGTTCGGCGCCATTACCGGGTACTTTCCGCCGCGCCAGATACAGTTGGCGCTCAAGCTGACCTTCTAAATGGCCTAGCCCTCACGCGCTCCTTACGGGCGCGTGAGGCTTCCTTCGTTATCTATAAATGCTACTTCGACATTGCCGAAATGTACGCACAGGAGTCTCGATGTTTTCCCAAAAACTTGCGCCGCTGTCGTTCACTCTTTTCTTCGTATTGAACGCTCTGCCAGCCTGCGCCCAGCAGAACAAGCAACTACGCATCAACGAGATCCAGGTCATCGGGACGCACAACAGTTATCACGCCGGCTTTGCCCCCAGTGCAGCAAGGTTGTGGCAGGAGAAGAATCCGCGCGCGTTCGACAGCCTGGACTATCGGCATCAGCCGCTCAATCAACAGTTCGATAGCGGCGTTCGCCAAATCGAGCTTGATGTATATTCCGACATCAAAGGCGGTCTCTACGCGCATGCGTCGGGTCCGGCGATGATTGCCGCTGCGCAGTTGCCGTCCGATCCTGATTTCGATCCAAACGGCATCATGGCCAAGCCCGGCTTCAAAGTGATGCACATGCAGGATATCGATTACCGCAGCACCTGCCAGCCTTTCACAGCCTGCCTTGAGTTGGTCCGGCGCTGGTCGCATGCGCATCCAAAGCATATTCCCATCTTCATTCTTGTGGAGA
Organism: Acidobacteriaceae bacterium; assembly: GCA_003133425.1. Next base: position 2,770 of record PKXI01000125.1, on the reverse strand, counting down.
CCAAGCAGGAGAAGCCGCGCAGGCCGGTACAAGTTACCGAGCCGGAGCCGTTCACATCCGCCACGTTCGATGCGCTCGATGCGGAGATTCGCTCCGTCTTTCCACCCAGAGAACTCATCACACCGGACGACGTTCGCGGCCACTACGACACACTCAACGAGGCCGTGCTCGCCGGCAACTGGCCTACACTCAGCAGTGCTCGCGGCAAGATAATCTTTCTCATGGATCAGCGTCCCGTCGGTCCCATTTACCTGGCCGGCCATCCCTCACTACGTGGTCGTGTGCTGTTCACCAATGCCGAACCGGGTGAGCCCGACGCCGCTTTCATCGAACGGAATGACGGACCAGCTGACGACATTACCGCCCTGGTCCGCAAGGGATACCTGGTTCGCGCGCGCACCGATTCGGACACCAAGGAAGCCCGCACCAACTCGACAGCCCGCCGCGACGCCATGATAGCCAGCGGTGCCCAGATACTCAGCACGGACTATCCGGTCAACGAGCCGGCACGATGGCCCGGACATTTCGTTGTTACGCTCCCCGGAAAATCGATTGCTCGCTGTGATCCCATTAACTCTCCAACTTCGTGCAAGGGCGAATCGTTGAAATAGCCGGAATCCTGCCGACCGGCGCCGGTCGAGCATAATTTGCATGTTGGGCGATCCTCGAACGGAGTCTGAACCCGCAATGGCACAATATGTGATTGTGGTACATTAGCGTTTGCGTATTGCCATTACTTCACCAAGGGAGTGTCCTCGTGGCAGTTCGAATGAAGGATATAGCCGAGGATTTGGGAGTTTCCCTGGTTACGGTCTCCAAGGTCCTCCGCAATAAGTCGGATGTGGGAGAGACTACGCGCAAGCGTGTTCTTCAGCGCGTGAGAGAGCTGAATTACCAGCCGAACATGCTGGCCCGCGGATTGGCCTCAGGCAAGAGTTACACGATTGGCCTGATTGTCCCTGACCTGGTACATACATTCTTTGCCGAGTTAGCCAAGGGAGTTAGTGCAGGACTGCGAAAGGAATCGTATCAACTAATCCTTGCTTCGGCGGAAGAAGAGCCCGAGTTAGAACACCAGGAAGTGGAGCATTTGCTCGCGCGCGGCGTCGATGCCCTGCTGATTGCGTCGTGCCAGAGCAGCGCGAGCGGTTTCAAATCCCTTGTGAATTCAAAGGTTCCATATATCCTGATCGATCGCCTCCTTCCAAAGCTCAACGCGTACTTTGTGGGAACCGACGATATAGCGGCTGGTCGCCTGGCGACCGAGCACCTCATCGAGCTTGGCCGACAGCGGATCGCGCATATTGGCGGCAAGATGATCAGCACATCGGTGGGACGGTTGAATGGTTATAAACAGGCATTGGCGGAAAATCATATTCCGTTTCGCCAGGAGTTGGTCGTCATTCGCTCCAGGCTTGAAGAAGCCGGCGTTCAAATCGGAAGCAATGCGATGCAGGATCTGCTCAAGTTGAAACAGCGTCCGGATGCAGTCTTCTGCTACAACGACCTTACCGCTGTTGGAGCGATTCGTTGCCTGCTGAACAATAAGCTTCGTGTCCCTGAGGATGTGGCCGTGATTGGCTGCGGAAATCTGCGCCTCTCTGGTTATTTGGAGGTGCCGCTGAGTTCCATCGATCAGTCACCACAGCAACAGGGAGAGGAAGCCGCGAACCTGGCACTTTCTGTGCTCGCGGGAAAACATGAGCGCCGAGCAAAGCATCTACTCGTGGAGCCAAAGCTGATTGCGCGGGACTCGACGATTGGCCGAGAAGGCCAGACAGCTTAAAGCGAAAACCAAGGAGCTCCGGTGCATGGAATACAATATTGATGGACTTGATCGGCATCGAGCTAAATCATTGATTATAAGCCATTTATTAACGCGCTCCGTCCAAGAAAAAGCAGGAGAATGAAGGCAAGTTGTCTCGAGTTCGGCGCGCTGCCGTGAAGCACTTCCAGGTAAAGCTCCAGAGAAGGCAATAAAGACTGCCGTCAAGGTTTGTAAAGAGAGCTTGCGATGCAACCCTGAAATAAAGTGAAGGTCCATGTCGATTGAGACCACCCTCGTTCGTCATGGATGTGAGGCGGTCACCGCCTACAATCCAAAATGGAGGGAAGCAATGCAATATCTATTGACGGTCTACGTCGACGAATCCGGTTGGGGCAAGATGACTCCGGAGCAACAGCAGCAAGGGGCCGCATCATACATGGCGTACACCGCGGCGCTCAAGGCGGCCGGGGCGCTGGTGAATTCGAACCGACTGCGGCCGTCTGCCACGGCAACCACGCTCCGCGTCACAAATGGAAAGACGCAAGTGCTCGAAGGTCCATTTGCCGATTCGAAAGAACAGTTGGGTGGCTATTACCTGATCGATGTGCCGGACCTGGACGCGGCGATGTCGTGGGCCGGACGGTGCCCCGCGGCGCAACACGGGGTTGTTGAAGTGCGAGCGATCTGGGCGATGTAACTGCGAGGAACGAGCGGAGCCGTTGGCTTCGCTCGCTCCTTGCAAGAAATTTTTGGGATGGCGACAGTGGAGACATCGGACCGAGACACAACGCTGGCTACTGCGGAGACGGTGGCACGCCACAGTCATGGGAAGCTTGTGGCGTTTCTAGCTATGCGTTCGGGGGATGTGACCGCCGCTGAAGGTGCGCTCTCAGAGGCGTTTGCCGCGGCGCTCTCTGTATGGCCGTCGAAGGGGTGCCCCGCCAATCCTGAAGCGTGGCTGCTGACCGTGGCACGGCGGAAGCTAAACACGACGACTTAAGT
>PKXI01000140.1 GCA_003133425.1 Acidobacteriaceae bacterium | reverse complement strand
GAAACTTAGCTCCGATAGCTAAGGCCCCAACTCATGCTTCGCAGTAAACTCCCGCTAGATCTCTTACGGCACGACTGAAGTCGTGCCCTGACACTTCTTGCCGCATGGAGTGAGTTTCTCCAAAGGCTTTGTAGTTGTGCACTGACACTTCGTGGCGCTTGAGGGGTCCATCAGATGGAAAGCGCTCCACACTCAGCATGCACCGCAAGCCGAAGGTGGAGCGCTTCAGTATTCCGTTCTGACAAATTAAGGTTTCACGTTCAAACATCTGAGGCAGGAGCTTTAGCGGGGGTTTCCGCCGCCGTGGGAACCGCCACTGGCACCTCCGCTGGGTGCAGCACCGCCCCCACCGCCGCCGCCACGTGAACCACCGCCGCCGGAGTAGCCGCCTCCGCCACCACCGCTGGGTGCAGCACCACCACCGCCGCCGCTGTGCGAGGCGCCGCCGCCGCCGCCGGAGTAGCTGCCACCACCGCCACCAGATGGCCGAGCGTTGGACGCGCCACCGCCTCCACCTGAATACCCACCACCACCGCCAGACGGCCGGTTGAGCGACCCTCCGGAATTACCCTGGCTGGGGGGGGTGTAACTGCGATTGGGCTGATTGTTATTGCCCTGGTTGGGAGGCGTATAAACGCGACCCGGTTGCGTCGTATTCCTTGTGGACCTCTCAAAACCCTGGCCAGTGGAGTTGCCGGGCGGGGGAGCGTAGCCTTGGCGATTGCCATTGCCATTCACGGACCGTACGTTGCTATCCCCTGCGCTTGGCGACCTCGATCCCTGGTAGCCCTGCGTGGGGCGATATACGAATCCCCCTGGCGAGGCCTGATACCGCCCCTGATTTGGCAATGGATGCAGAGGCTGTACTGTATGACCGGCGATCTCTACCGGGGTATTTCTGGTGCGGACGGGCAGTGCGCCCGTCCCACCGGAAAAGCCCCGGTTCACGGCGATCACACCGCGAGGATTTCGTCCGGGCCCCCCCAAGCGTGGATTCGGCTTCGGGCGCTCGATAGGACGATAACCCCTGGGAGCGAGGCCGATGTTGATGCCGCCATAGCCGCCACCACCATAGAGCCCGCAGCCTCCGCCCATACCCATGCCCATACCCATTCCAGAACCCATGCCCATGCCCATGCCGGGCGCCCAGCCCCAGCCAAAGCCGTCGTAGAAGTTCCACGAACCGCACTGGTAGGGCAGATAACCCCAGGTATTACACGAAACCCAGACGTAACCGAAACGCGGAGTCATCACCCAATGGCCGCAACCGTACGGGTCCCATCCCGCGGACGAGGCCTCATATGGCGACCAGATATATCCCTGGCCCGGTACGTTGTACCAGTTTCCGTTCGCATCCAGGGCGTTCCACGCCGGATTTGGATTGTCGGTGTTGACGAAGTTCTTCGCTGCGCCGGTCTGATCCGCTGCCTCGGCGTTCAACGCCTGGTCGCGGTCAGAGTTCCACGCATCCCAGGAGTCCGGCTCGATTGATTCGGACAGGTTGTAGCGGCTGGGATCGGTTCCGTTGAGCGCGACGCTCTCCCCGCCGTGGAGATCAACCGCGAGGGAATTTCCGCGCTCAAGGTGCGCATTGCCAGAGAACACGGCAAGCTCACCGGGAGGATTGTCTATCCTGACGCGCATTACGGTGAATCCTGTGCCAGTGGCTATGCTGTCGCCGAAGGTGACGCGCATTTGGCCGCCCTGGCCGCCGCCCTGCAATTCGAAGTAGCCGAGGCCGGCCACCAGCGCAACGTCAGTGTTGCCGGGTCCGCCCTGCACGCTCAGGGATTTGAGCGCGAGCGTACTGTCCGGGGAAAGCCGGGCCACGCTTCCGTCTTCAAACTGAATTTCTGCTTTGCCGTCGTCTCCGGTGTCCACCTGGGTGCCCGCAAACAACGGCGAATTCACCAGGGCAGGATCGGAAATGACCTGGCCACCCTGCGAGATTCGGACTTGCCCCTCGACACTGCTTAACCGGGCCGCCCCTGCCGCTGCTGCCTGCCCTGTGTCGTCGCCTCTTGCGACCCACGACAGCATCAAGGTTCCAATCACCACGAATGCTAATCCCAGCCCTAAGGTTCCGGGACGAATTCCAAACAGTCCCGTGCCACACTTGACGCGATTTACCATCTGCTTCATGGTCCCCCGCCTTCCCTGATCATGCTGTTTCCCGCGGCACGAATCTGCGCTCGCCGGGAACCCCACTACTATACGACACCTTCAGGCACGGAAATGTCGCGCAAAATCGGTGCTTCCAGAAGAAATAAATTCTCTGGGGGATTCCTTGCCTGGTGGGATATTCAGGTCACTGGATGGGTCAACAGAGCATGTGCGCGCTTGCGCACCCGCTCGAGGACTTCCTGATCGCCTTCCAGGCGCTCCAGAATCTCCCTGATGGTGCAAGTCTGGCGCATCCGGCCATCCTTGGTGGCTTCGGTCAGGTACTCCATCTCCTTATCGAGGCCCAGCCGGTCGTGTTGGAGAAGGATCTCGAGGCGCGCACCCTCGCGCAGCGTTTCGGCTACTCCGATGAGGGAATCTCCCAACGCCTGGATGTCCTTGTCTTTTGAGTAGTTGAAGGTGCAGGACCCCTGCCCCTCGGGCCCGCTGTAGCTGAGCTTCTTCCATCCCTGGAAAGCGACCTTCAAATGGCTCTCACAATCCTGGTTGAACCAGTTGTGCTGCTGCGCGGCCTGGAAGACTCGCTCTGCAAACTTATCGTTGAGCTGGATTTCGCGATCTACATTGGGCGCATCGATCTCCGCGAGATGTTCGCCCTCCGACAGCTTGCCGCGGTCAGACTGGAAATGGCCGCTGCCGTCGCGATGGAAAGAGAGCGTCCAGTGGGATGGAGTGACGCCGGGGTTTGAGAATTCAACAACGACAACCGGGATTGTGGCGGGGACGTTTTGGGCGCGGATGCCGAGCGGCAATGCAGATGCGGACAATATCGACATGACAAGCCAGGCCATCCTCATCGTGCCACTCCCTGTGGTGGACCTTGCATGGCCAAGGTCTGCGCGGTGTGGATGTGGCAGATGGCGATCGCCAGGGCGTCGGCTGCATCGGCGGGCTGCGGCAACTCGGCAAGGTTGAGAAGCCGGGCAACCATGAACTGGACCTGCTCCTTTTTGGCGAGGCCGTAACCGACTACGCTGGACTTGATTTTGAGCGGAGCATACTCGGCAACGGGCATACGCTGGAAGGCTGCCGCCAGCAGCGCCACTCCACGTACCTGGCCCAACTTGAGCGCAGACTTTGCGTTCACTGAGTAAAAAACCTCCTCGATGGCTACTGCGTCGGGCTGCCAGCGCTCAATCTCCGCGGTCAGCTCACGAAACACTTGTTCAAGACGTTCGGGTGTGGTTTTGGTTTTCTTTAGCTTGATGGCGCCCATCGCCTTGCAAACCAGGCGCGGCTCGCGACCGGTGTCGTCCGACTCAACGACGCCAAATCCGGTTACTTCGGTACCGCAATCGATCCCAAACACCCGCATCGGGTCCAAGTGTATCGCAGTTGACGCTGAATCAAACGGGGGGTGCCGCCAGAGCAACGGCTGTCTGTTTTATTCCCAAAACAAGACCGGCTTCGGGTTCGCCATCCAGCTTTGGAGCGTTGACTAAAGTTCCAGCGAAGATCACACGAAAGATCCATCGGAAATCCAAGCATTGCATCCTATCGTATGGATAGTTATGTACTGAGAATTGTGAGAGGAATGATGCGAATCTTTCCCGACCCGATCAAGCGTAGCGCGGTTGTCTGGCTCCAACAGGGCATTTCGCCCCCGGAGACTGGCGCTCACGCTTGCTTTGGGATTCGCAATTGGCTGCATTCCAGTGGTCGGGATTCCCACAGTTCTGTGCGCCGGATTGGCGCTGGCGCTGCGGCTCAACCAGCCCGCGATCCAGGCTGCAAATTACGTTGCAATGCCTCTGCAACTGATCCTGATTGTGCCGTTCGTGCACATGGGGGGATGGCTTTTCGCGGCTGAGGATTCGCGGCAAGCATTGACGGCAAGCGCGCTGCTGCACCTTTCGCCCTGGGGAATCTACTCCCAAGTGGGCGGCCTTGCAGGGCACGCAATGCTGGCGTGGCTGGTTGTCGCCGCACCAGCGGTCACGCTGATGACGCTGATGCTTACCCTGATGCTGCGCCGGATTCCCGCGCTCACGACCGTCGAAACCGGCGACTGAAACTCAGCTATTTTCCCGCATATGGATCTTGTACAGGTTTGGCGCTTTCCAGCCAGGCGGTGTAGATCATGTCGCGCAACATGCTTGCGCCGGCCGCCAAACGCTCGGCGGTAAACTGTCTGGACTCGGCCGTACCGGCGCCCACAAATCCACCTGCCTTTTCAAGCTGGTATACCTTCTCGATGTGCGTGGCCGTCTGCCGGAGGTAAGCTACGTAACTGTCGAACAGAACGCCGTCGATGGCTTTCGCAGGAGTCATCATTGCCTGCACTTCCGGCGCGTGGATGTTCGCACCCACAAACGATCCCTCGAACTGCCCGTGAATCTGGTGGGCGGTCGTGTAGCCATTGGGATTCGGCCCCGTCCAGCCGTTGTACTGGATGGTTGTGTGCAGGGGCTGCGAACCGTCACCCACGTAGTGGCCGAGCCAGCCAGCATAGAAGAGGATTGCCTGTTCCACAGGCTTCGTGTCCTCGTGGTTTGCCGACAACTCTCGATACTGGCGCATCGCAGCCTTCAGGCGCTCCCACACTTCGGTGGTTTGCCAAGGCTGCAGGCCGATCTTCTCCGGCCGCTCGCCCGCGGCAAATACTTTGGCCTCAAAGTCCAGCCGCTTGTATGGCAACGGGCCCAGCGCGTCCGCAGGTTCCAGGTCGATGAAGTGCTCCGGAGCCTGAACAGCGCTCAGTTCCGGCTCGGCGGGCGACCGCCAGCGATCCGGTTCCGGGCCCAGATACTCGATTTCATTCACTGCCGCCTCAGAACGCAGAAAGGCCGGCACATCGGCAGGCAGCGTGCCGGCCGCCAGGCGGTTGATCATCCGGTGGCCTTCGTTGCCCCAGGCGTGCGCGGCCGGCGGATGAATTGCGAGGTAAAGGAGAGAAAGAGGGACCAAGGCCGGAAGAATAGAGCGGAAGAAGATGTGTCTACGGAGCATGGGAACAAGTATACGGTTTGAAGGGGTCAAGTTTAAGGGAGCGATGCGGCCTACCGATCCGCGATGGTGGAATGCACACGGATGCCGGGAGCCGCTCGTCCCATCCGAGGTGTCTGGCGCAGTGAATGGGACGAGCGAGACCGGTTACTTTGAAACGACGCAACCGATGTATTGAGTTTTGATGGTGGAGCTGTCCTTGAACAGAGCCACGAACGCGTCCCAAGCTGCGTCGTGAGGAAGACTCTGGGTGCGAGCCGGCATGACGTGCGTAGTGATGGCCTGCGTGTCGGAGAGAGCCCACGCTTTGGTGTCGGGATTTTGTTCCATGACGCGTATGACTGAGATCTCGTCTGGCGTGCCGGCGTTTTTATACCATGCTTGCTGAGCTGCGACCGCGCCCAGAAACTTATCCATCATTCCCGATTTGACCTCAGAGATTCGAACGATGTTGACGTTGCCCGTACATCCAGACGACATTGCGGGAGCAGCGGTCTGTTGCGCCGCGGCCTGTTGGGGGGCGAATGCCGGGTTGAGCGGAATTGCAAGCGTGGAGATAGCGACTATCCAACGTGCCAAGTGCATTTCGATTCCTCCTGGGGATTTTTTGTTTTGGAGCCGAGGGAGAGTCAGACTATAACATGGGTTCACTTCGCATGCCACGAACTTTGTAGCGGCTCATTTGCGGGAACCGGGCCGCAATTGGAGGGGGTTTCAGAAGCAGCGGGCGACGCGCTTTTCAGGCGGTCACCACGGGGTAGAAAGCATCGAATCATAGACATACCGCCTCCAAGGAAACCCCGCGAACGCAGACCCAGGACAGGAACGGGACGTTCCATCCTCATGGAACACCTCTGCGATTTACCTAGAGGAACTGCGATCAAATGCATATACTACCTGCACACAGTGCAATTGGGCGGAGGCCTTTTGTATCTTTGATACTTAAGCTCTGTTTGAGCACCGGGGGAACCATGGGGGAGCCATCAGAGGAGATTGCGGCAGTCAATAATTCGCACCCTGTACCAGCGGTCCCGAACGGAGGGTTCATCCTCTGGTCGGTTCTCGCGGCTCTGGCTCTTGTTCTGGCAGTTGGCGCGGTTGTGGTGCGCGTTCTGGCTGGGCCTCGCTTTGACGGATTTCTGATTCTTGCCGCCTGCGGTGCCGCTGTTCTCCTGGCTCTTCGCATGCCCAAACGCAATTCCGATGCTTCCCAGTCTGCGCCCGCCGCCGAACCTCTGAAGGAGGTGCTCGATGCGGCTGGTCCCGCGATCCTCTCCGTCGGGCTGGATGGCCGCCTGATCTACGTGAACCCTTCAGCCGAGCGCATGCTTGGCTCGGATGCGGTGGAGTTGATGAGCGAGCGCAGCATTACTGACATTCTGGCTCGGGGCCAGGGCGCGCGCATTGTTGCGGAGATGGAAAAGCTCTGCAATATACAACGACCTCCCGAACCCACCCCTGCCGGCCGCCTGGCCGCTTTTCTCAATTGCGTTCGCGCTCTGCCGCCCAGCATGGTCCCCAGCTTCGAAGCGCAGTTACGCCGCAAGAATGGCGATGTGTTCCCCGCCACTCTGCACATCTCCGCACTCCGCGATGGCTCCGGCACAATCTCCGGCCTGGTGGCCGTAGCTTCGGACCAGAGCGCGACCCTCCGCCATGAACAGGCCCTGCGCGAGTCTCAGGAGCGTTATCTCGATCTCTTTGAGAACTCCAGCGAAATGATCGCCACGCTGAGCCCGGCGGGACGGTTCCTATATGCCAATCCCGCGTGGAAGCGGTGCTTTGATCTCGACCAGGCCGCACTGCTGGTACTTGAATCGTTTGAGGATCTCTTCGGAACCGGTTGCCGTGCCGAGGTGGCAGCACACTTTCGCCGCGCACTCGACGGCGAACTGGTGGATCGCGCGCCGCTGCGCCATCACACTCCTGACGGCCGCGTTCTGGAATTCGAGCTAAGCCTGAGCCAGCGCCAGAAGGCCGGCAATCCGCTCGCAGTGCGCTGCCATCTGCGCGACGTGACGCAGCAGAAACAGCGCGAACACCGCCTGGCGCTGCAACTCGTGGTGAGCCAGATTGTTGGGGAAAATGCCTCTCCCGATGTGGCCTCAATGCGCATCCTCGAGGCCCTCTGTATCTCCCAGGGATGGGACCTGGCCATCAAGTGGGGAATTGACGCCAAAGAGAATCGGCTCGAATTCTCAACCGCATGGGGCGCTCCGGGCCGCCGTGCCGAAACTCTCATCCAGGAGAGCCTGGGCCTTACACTGGCGGGCGGCGCCGAATTGCCGGGACGCGCCTGGAAAGACGGCCGTCCGGTTTGGATTGCCGACCTGAATTCTGTTCCCGCAAGCCCGCGCATCCAGTCCGCCTTGAAGCAGCAAATGGTCTCCGGCTGGGCTGTCCCGGTGCGCGTGGGCAACAACGTTCTGGCGGTGCTGGAGTTTTACTGCCAGTACTTTCTCCGCGAAGACCGCGAGGCCATGGCGGCGATTGAGACCGCGGCCTCCTCGCTCGGCCAGATGCTGGCCCGCTCGCAGGAGCAGGGTCGAGCCGAAGAGCTCTACCGCCGGCAGGAGATACTGCTCGACTCGGTGGCCGACGGCATTTGTGGAGTAGACCGCAGTGGGTTCGTGAGCTTTGCAAACCCCGCCGCCGCCCGCCTGCTGGGCGCACCCGCCTCATCGCTGACGGGCCAGGTGGTGCATGAACTGTTGCATGGTTTCGCGCCTGCCAACCTGCGCTGCACTGAGGATTGCCCACTGCTACGCGCTGCAAGCCGCCATGCAGCCTCGGCTGGAGAAGACAACATCTTCCGCGCCGACGGCAGCTCATTTTCCGCCGAATACGCTCTCACTCCTATCCTCGATCAGGGCCACTTCTCCGGTTCTGTCCTCAGCTTCCGCGACAATAGCCAGCGCAACGCCCTGGACCGGCTCAAGGACGAGTTCATCTCCACCGTGAGCCACGAGTTGCGCACCCCGCTCACCTCCATACGCGGCGCGCTGGGCCTGCTCTCGTCTGGCATGTTGGGCGAGGTAAACGAAAAGGCGGCGAACCTGCTCCGCATCGCGCTCACCAACTCCGATCGCCTGGTGCGCCTCATCAACGACATTCTCGACCTGGAACGCATACAGAGCGGCCGCGAGCCACTTGCCTTCCATCCCGTGCAGCTATCCGACATTGTGCGCCAGGCTATTGGAGACATGCAGCCCGTGGCCGAGGCAGCGGGAGTCCGGCTTATTCACGACACCACACAGACGGAGGTCGACGCCGACCCCGATCGTCTGTTGCAGGTGCTCACCAATCTGCTTTCAAATGCCGTGAAGTTCTCTCCACCCAATTCGACGATCTCGATCATGCTGCGGCCCGGCGTCAGCGGCGTCACTCTTTCAGTGATCGACCATGGGCGCGGCATTCCCGCCGACAAGCTTGAGGCTGTCTTCGGGCGGTTCCAGCAGGTAGACGCTTCGGACTCGCGCCAGAAAGGCGGCAGCGGGCTTGGACTCGCAATCTGCCGCACCATTGTTCTGCAACATTCCGGGCGCATTTGGGCCGAGCGCAATCCGGTGCGGGGTTCCACGTTCCGCGTTTTTCTGCCCTACCATCCGGCGCCTCTGGAGTCGCCCGCTGGTCTGCTGGACACTGAACCGGGACAGGGGACGGTGCTGCTGGCCGGCGCCAATGCGGATGCCCGCTTCCGTATTGCCTCGCAGTTGGCCCGTCACGGCTATCGCGTCGTCGAATCCGCCACTGTGGAGCAAACTGTAAGCGCAGCTCACAATGGCGTTGAGGCGATCCTGCTCGACACCGCTTTGGACGGCATGAACGGTTGGGAGATTTTGCCCTTGCTTCGCCGCCTGGATCCAGAAGCGCGCACACCGATTGTGCTGCTGAGCGTTGACAATCCGCATGGCCCGGGCGACCTGCCCGATGGACCGCCGCTGGGAGGCGACGGATGGGTTGCCAAACCGCTGAGTGAAGACGCCATTCTCGCTGAACTGGCGCGCGTTCTTTGCGGGCCCGGCGAAAAGGCACGCGTCCTTGTTGTTGAAGATGATCGCGACCTTGCAGGCGTAATCGGCAAAGTGTTTGCGCGCGAAAGCATCGCGGTGCAGTTGGCATATACGCTCGACCAGGCCTTGGACGCGTGTTTCAAATTTCGGCCACACCTGCTGGTTCTCGACATCGGTCTGCCCGACGGAGATGGTTTCAACGTGGTTGATTGGCTGCGCCAGCACGAATCACTGGCCCTGTTGCCGCTGGTTGTTTACTCCGGCCGCGATCTGACGCCCGCCGAGCGGCGTCATCTCACGCTAGGGCCCACTCACTTTTTGGCCAAGGCGCGCGTTCAACCGCAACAGCTTGAAGCGCTGGTGCTCACAATGCTGCGCAGCTCGCGCCAGATGGAAGAAGCGCCTGCTCAGCAATAGCGTTTGACAACGTGGCTTCCGCATCCATCGTACGGCGGATCGTTGGTTCACCGTCACGCTTCTGCGTTGCTCAACTCGCTACCCGATTCCCCAGGCAATCCAGTTGCCCATCGACAACCGGGGCCCGACGCTCCAAAATGGTTCATGAGGTATTTCTCAAGTGCCGCATAAAGTGCTAATCATTGACGATGAAGACGACATACGCGAAGTGGCGGCTCTCAGCCTTGAGAGCGTCGCGGGCTGGGATGTCGTAATGGCGAGTTCCGGCGCACAGGGATTGGCCCGCGCCATCGAGCATCAGCCAGACGCCATCCTTCTCGACGTCATGATGCCAGGCATGGATGGACCCAGCACTTTCCGCGAGCTGCGCGCCAATCCGGCCACCGCAAAGATTCCTATTCTGCTGCTCACAGCCAAGGTGCAAAGCTCCGACCAGCGGCGCTTTGCCGATCTCGGCGTTGAAGCAGTTCTCTTCAAGCCGTTTGACCCTCTGACCCTCTCCGACCAGATTGCAGATGTACTGGGCTGGAAGTAAACGCATTGTTCACTATGGATCCCGGCGCGCAGCCCGATCGCAATATCCACTCCAATCCTGCTGCGGCTCCCAACCTCGCTTCGGCTCTTGACATGCTGTGGACACGCTTTCAGCCGGAGATTCGGAATCGGGTTGAACTGCTTGCGACCGCGGCCGCGGCCTGTGCGGCAAACGATTTCTCGGCAGCGCAACGTGACGCTGCCCACGACGCGGCGCACAAGCTTGCCGGAACACTCGGCACATTCAACCTCGCACGTGGCACCGAGCTCGCTCGTGAGTTCGAGCTGCTTTCTGAAAGCGAAAACACTCCTGACTCCGCTACCGGGGACCGAATGGTTTCGATCGCTGCGGAACTCCGCACCATTGTCGATGACCGAAAATAAGTCGATGCGGCTTAACTGACCAAAGCGCGGCCGCGTCTCTCGGGGCCGAATCCACAGATGAGAAACAGCGCGGCTATCGTGCAAAGTTCAAACGCTGTGAGCGCCCATGGATAGCCGAGACTCTTCCGAAGTGCAAACTCGATGCCGACGGAAGGTGCGCCGAACAACATGCCGAGTTGGTAGACCACGCCCGGAAAGAGGCTGCGCACACGGTCCGGCGATAGCTCATTCAGGTGCGCAGGAATCACGCCGAACACGCCTTGAACGCCGAACTGCATCATGAAGGATCCAAGAGCAAGCACAAGCAGTGAAGAGCCAAAGGCCCACGCAGGTATGGAGATGAGCGAGATGGTCAGGGCCAGCATGATGCTGTAACGGCGTCCAAATTTCTCGGAAAAATGGCCGACAACCAAGCAGCCACAAATAGCGCCTATGTTATAGAGGACGGTAAGATTCGAAATGACAACGGTCGATAAGTTATGCACCGACTTGAGAAAGTCAGGGTATAAGTCCTGCGTGCCGTGCGACAGGCAGGTAATTACTGTCATAAGCAGGACGAGATAGGCGAAATCTTTCTTGTAATGCAAGGGCGTGCGCAGAATTTCTCCGAAGCTCGCCTTCTGATTTCTCTTTCCTGCTGAAGGCTCCGGCGAAAGAACGGTGAGGAGCGCGACCAGGCCTGCGATGAAAAGGCTGGAGAGGAACATCCATTTCCAGCCAAAGCGCGGCTCGATGGCCCTTACCGCAACAGCGGCCAAAAGATATCCGAACGAGTAGCCTGCCTGCATGATTCCAGAGAACAGGCCGCGCAACCGCGGAGGCGAACTCTCCATTACGAGTGAGGCGCCGATTCCCCAATAGCCTCCCATGCCGATGCCATAAAGCGCACGACAGAGAATAAACACCGTGTAGTTTGGCGCAAACGGTGTGAGCGCCGTGAAGACGGAGAAGAAAAGAACGCAGGCAATCAGCGGACGGCGGCGTCCGAACCTGTCTGCCATTGAGCCGAGAATCAGTGCACCGATGGGCCGGGTGGCCAACGTGATGGTGATGCTCCAGACAATGGCGGCCTTGGCTACATGAAAGTCGGCGGCCAGCGCGTCCACGACAAAAATGAGAATGAAGAATGTGAACGCATCGAGTATCCAGCCGAGGATTCCTGAAGAAACCGCAAACCCCCATCGCGATTGCAGCGGAGCCGGAGTGCTGGCAGCGGCGGGGTCGTTCGGGGCGGCTGCACCGGTCTGCTCCGCGATCTGCGGTGACTTATCCATGCGTTCCTTCCGGGGTGTTCGGGTCGCGCTACAGCCTCGGCAATGTGAGTCCGCCGTCCACATTTAACACGGAGCCGGTTGCATAAGGCAGTTCGCCTTTCGCCAGAAGACAGACGGCTCTGCCCACGTCCGCGGGAGTTCCCCATCGCTTTTCGAGCAGCAGTCCTGATTCAATCAGTGCGTCGTACTTGTCCCGGACGCCGGCAGTCATGTCGGTCTCGATGATGCCGGGACGCACTTCGTAGACGCCGATGCCGTATTCCGCGAGACGCACCGCCCAGAGACGTGTTGCCATGGCGATGCCCGCCTTGGAGATGCAATAGTCGCCCCTGTTTACGCTGGCGACAGTGGCTGATACGGAACTGATGTTGATGATGGCGCGATGGACTTGAGGGTCGGTCGCATGTTGGCGAATCATCCATGCCGCAACGGACTGCGTGAGGAAATACGGCCCCTTGAGATTGGTCGCGATCAACTCGTCGAAGCTCTCTTCGCGGGCGTCGAGAATATCGGCGCGCACGCGCGGGGCGATGCCTGCGTTGTTCACGAGGACGTCGAGCCTACCGAGGCTTTCTTCCGCTGCAAGCAGGAGGCGGGCGCGGTCAGAGCCGTCCGATACGTCCGCCTGAATATAGATGGAGGCGCCGCTACGCTTTTTGATTTCATTGAGAGCGGGTTGAACTTCTTCGAACGGGCGGCGACCCGAGATTACAAGAGTGAAGCCTGCGTCCGCCAACTTGAGCGCGATGCCGAGGCCAATGCCGCGTGCACCGCCCGTCACCAGAGCTACTTTTCCTTGATGGGGCATCGTCAGTCCTTTCTTGCAGGGAAACTTCGCGCGCTAAGGCCGTTCTCCTGACGGTATAGAGGCAGAAACATCCCTCAGGGGCTAAAGCCCGATTAAAACCTTGGCATTTTCGGCACGGCNNACACCAATTGGAAAACTGCCCTAAAAGAAGGTGTAGTAACTTGAATCGGCCAGCCTCGCAACCAGAAGCAGTGACTCCAGCAGGTGATAGTCTCCCCACATGCTTGACTCGCCGCATGGTATCTTCGCCGTGGGCGGGATGAAGTCCCATCCATTGGGGCGATGGTAGACATTGTGCAACAGGATTCCTTCGTGATTGGGGTCCGTTGAAAGATAGGGTTCCTGAATCAGGCGCTGAATGACTGTGAGGCCGGCCTGCGTGTAGCCCGCATCGCCGAGCACATGGCCGAGTCGGATCAGGCCCTGTGCGGCGATGGCGCTAGCCGATGAATCAACAGGCTCGTATGCGTTATACGGGTCGGCAACTTTCGATTTCCAATCGCCTAGCAGATGCAACCGTGGCGCCCCTGTATCCCAATAACAGATTCCGTCGAGAGCGCTTGCCTGGTGGATGTAGAAGTCGCAGGTGGCACGAGCGGCTCGCTCCAGCATTGCGCATGTCTCTGACTTGCCGGTAACGCACTGGGTGTGGAATTCGCTTTCGGGCAGAGATTGGATGAATTCAAGTTGCTCGGCGAAGCCCAGCATGGCCCAGGCCAGGCCGCGCGTCCAGGTTGTGAAGGGCGAATAGCCCTGTTGCGAGGATGGGCAGCGAAAGGCGCCACTGGCGGGATTGAAGATTGCTTCATGCGCAGTACGGCCTCGCAACTTGGGAACGTCGTAGCAGTCGCGTCCTTCGCCGTAGTAGATGTTGTGTTCCGCAGAAGTCTTCGCGTGCGCCAGCAGTCTGCCCAGCAGATTGATGCGCTTGTCCTGCTCGCCTACGAGAGCGTGACCGAGCAGGTGCGCCACTCCGCAGATGCGAAGGGTGCGGATAGTATCGATGAACAGTGAGTGGCTGCCATTGAAGGAGTGGATGTAGCCGCGGTCGCCTCCAAGGCTTGTCCAGCGGGCGGCTTGAACGGCTCCACTCACTTTTAGTGCGAGCTCGTAAAAATTCAGCTCCCACTCATTTGATTCGATACGGCCGTTTAACATGAGGCGCCGCAGATGGCCGTAGGTGGAGATGTTGTTGAAGCCGTGGTCGTGAACGCCGGTGTGAGACAGGTGCTCGGCCATGTCGGCAACGACGTGTTTGCGGGCTGTCGAAAGCAGGTTCTGCTCGCCGGTCAGATCGAAGCAAAGCAGCGCGTTGCCGTACTGAAAGCCCTGCGTCCACTGCGTCCAACTTCGGGCCGTGTACTTTCCGCCGATAGTAAATACAGGCGCGCCGTCTGCCGTGTTCCAGCGCCGCTCGAGCTGCAAGGTTTTCGCGGATGCAAGTTCCAGGGCACGATTGATCGCCGGCATGAGAGCTTGCGGAGTTAGTTTGTCGTTCGATTCCACTTGCGCCCTTTCCCGCTACATCATGTTTCAAGAATGATTCGACTAAGTTGTGCTTTCATCCCTCAGGGGCTAAAGCCCCAGTTCTCTCGGCTCTTTTCGGCACGACTGAAGTCGTGCCCTGACACAAAGCAGCTGATTCATGCGCGTTCCAGAAGTTCGTTTCACAATTCTCAGCCTATGATTTCGAGCCACTATTCCCAAATGCAGGTCCTTCGACTCCCTTCGTTTCACTATGGTCGCTCAGGATGACAGCATTCATAAATGGAACATCTGAGACAAAACACTAGACGAACTTTTCAAATCGTTCGATGACTTGCTTCAAGACGTCTTCGGGATCGGAATCCCAGAGCGCACGATTGAAGATTTCTACCTCGATGGGTCCGGTGTAGCCGGCCTGCTCCACAAGGAGGCGCAGCTTGTGGTTATCGATCACGCCGTCTCCCATCAGGCCGCGGCCGAGCAGGATATCCGGCAAGGGCACGAGCCAGTCAGAAACGTGAAAGCCATAGATACGGCCCGCCGATTGCGCGATCAGTTCGGTGACCTGTGGATCCCACCAGATATGAAAGGTGTCGAGGATGACTCCCACTTGCTGTGGGCTGTAGGGTGATGCGAGTTTGAGCGCCTGACCGATTGTGTTCAGCACGGAACGCTCCGCGGCGTACATGGGATGAAGCGGCTCAAGGCCGATGCGGACGCCTCGCTCGCGTGCGTACGGAACTAGAGCTGCGATGCCCGCGGCAACCATCTTGCGGGCTTCTTCAAGACCGACAGCGGCGCAGCCTCCGACTACCATTACCAGGGAATCTGCGTTGAGGGCTGCGGCTTCATCCGTAGCGCGGAAGTTGTCTTCAATGTTTTTTTGCCGCTCCAACTCTGTGGGCGCTGGAAACATTCCGCCGCGGCACACGCTGGATACGTGCATGCCTGCATCCTGCACGTGACGCACGCACGAGGCAAGGCCTGCCTCCTGAATCTTGTGCCGCCAAAGCGCGATGGATGGAACGCCGTGGTGCGCGCAGGCTTCCACTGCCTCGCCGACGCTCCAGTTAGCCGTCGTGATTTGGTTCAGCGAGAGCCTTGACTTATCTGCCATGCGTATTGAACCCCGGTAGTGTTTGGCTTTTGCGCGTTTCATGAATGGATCGATGGGATTGGGCTGACATACCTCAGGGGCTAAAGCCCATCTATGTACGGCCCTTTTTGGCACGACTAAAGTCGTGCCCTGACACAAAACAAATTCTGATACACACCCTTGAAAAGTGTTCATTAGGTGCCGAGGGTGATTTCGGGAATATCGACCCAGCGGCGTTCTCGCCACGAAGTGTGCGCCAACTCTGCCAATTGCACGCCGCGAGCGCCGTCGATGAATGTGTGGGGGAATGGCGCGTCTGCAAAGACATGACGGAGAAACATCTCCCACTGCACCTTGAATGCGTTGTCGAACTCGGCATTGTCAGGCACTTCGGCCCACTGATCGCGGAACTTGATTGGGTTCGGCAGATCGGGATTCCATACGGGGCGGGGCGTGTTGACGCGATGTTGAACCTTGCAGTCGCGCAGTCCGGCCACGGCGCTGCCTTCGGTTCCATCGACGTGGAGGTTGAAGAGCTCATCGCGATAAACGCGCGTTACCCAGGAGGAGTTGATCTGCGCGAAGATACCGCCCTTCAACTCGAACATGCCGTAGGCCGCGTCATCTGCGGTGCACTTGTAGGTATTGCCTGCTTCATCAACGCGCTGTGGAATGTGCGTCGCACCTGTGCAGCTAACCGACTGGACATCGCCAAAGGTGTGGTCGAGAACGTAGCGCCAGTGGCAAAACATGTCGAGGATGATTCCGCCGTCGTCTTCTTTTCTGTAGTTCCACGAGGGACGCTGCGCGGTTTGCCAGTCGCCTTCGAAGACCCAGTAACCGAACTCTCCGCGCACTGTTAGGATGCGGCCGAAGAATCCGGAATCGATGAGGCGGCGAAGCTTGCGGATGCCGGGCAGGAAGAGCTTGTCCTGCACGACGCCATGCTTTACGCCGGCATTGTCCGCGGCTTTGGCGAGCTTGATCGCGCTCTTCATCGTGGTCGAGAGGGGCTTTTCGCAGTAGACGTGCTTCCCTGCCGCGATGGCCTGCAGCACATTTTGCTCGCGTATCCCGGTTGAGCCGGAGTCGAAGTAGATGGTGTCTTCTTTGTTGTCGAGGCAGCGCGCGAGATCGGTGCTCCAGCGGGAGAGGCCATGCGCGGCGGCGATGGTTTTTAACTTTTCTTCATTCCGGCCTACGAGAATCGGATCGGGCATGAGGACAGTGCCGTCGCCGAGGGAGAGGCCGCCTTGCGCGCGGATGGCTAGGATGGACCGGATCAGGTGCTGATTGAGCCCCATGCGTCCGGTAACGCCGTTCATGATGATTCCGGCCTTGCGCTCCCGCATTCTCGCTCCTGAACAATATGCTGACGTATCGACGGAATCGTATCACACCGCTCGCATGTGCATGAATGGCATGCGGATAAACGTCAACAAGCAGGTTCGTACGCTAAACCGGGGTGACCCAGAGCAACGGCTGGCGGATGGGAAAGTTGCGGATGATCTCGGCAGTTTTTGGATCGGGCGGCAGCGTGCGCCAGAGAGCGATGTACTTTGGCTCGTGATAAGCCAGGCCGGCAAACAGCAGGCTGGGTTGGCGATTGGGAAGGTCGCTGAAATACTCCACGTCGTGGGCGTAGGGCCACTTGGCTTTGTCTTGAATGAAGGGATACATGAAGTCCACGGCCTTCTTGAGGCCGATCCCGCTAGGCAGCGAATATCTCCAGAGATTGTCCGGTGAGTTTCCACCGGGGGAAACAATTTGACAAATGATTGCGAGCACGTCGAGGTCGAAGAGCGAATAGCTGTATGGCTTGGTGCGCGCCAGCTCCAGCGGGAAGCTGCCGTTGGATGCGAGTTGGCCGGGCAGAAGATTCTTTTTGAAGCGGTCGCGGCAGAGCGCTGTCACTCCCGTGTTGCCCGTAAGGGCAGCAAAAGCGGCTGCCTGCGCGACCCAGCAGGCGCCATGGTTGTTTTTTGCGATCTCTTCCTCTTTGCCGTTCTTTGAAGTGCCCATCCAGTTGAGGTACTGCGCGAACCAATCTTGCATCGCTCTGAATTCGGCGGAAGTCAGGACTCCGGCTCTCTCCAGATGCTGTGCGGCGCGGCTCACTTCAACCAGGTGGAGCGTATCGATAACTCCGGTGCCGCGGCCGGGCGAGATGCCGAAGATGGCCTGCGCAAAGTCGAGTAACGGATTCATCCTCGTCTCAGGATTGAGGAACCACGCGCGCAGATGCACGGCAGCGTGTTGCGCATAGCGCTTATCTCGCGTGATCATCCATGCCGCTACCAGAGCGGGCACGTGCAGGCTGAGGCGGATGAGGGCTTCGCGATGATCGTTGAAGTTGCCGGGATTGGAGTAGCCGTCGCGGCGGATATAAGGCCCGCCAGGATTGTTCGGGTCGGGCCACCAGTAATCGCCCTCGGAAAAATAATCGTGCTTGCCGCCATGGCTGCGCGGCGAGCTGGATGCGGTGATGGTGATTGGGGGCTGGGGAAGATATTCGTTGACGGCGCGGAGAATTCGCTCGCGGTCGAGGTGAGCGATTTCGCGTGCGGAAATCAGCGACTTATGGGGCAAAGCGAGCGCAGGCGGGGTACTAGTGTAAGCGGACACTGCCGCAGCGGCAGCAGTGAAACAGAAGTTGCGGCGGTCTATCATGACAGAGGCTCCACAATCAGGAGATGAAAACAAACGCGGGCGCAATACCCGCGCTTACAACGCTGACGGTGGACGCACCGCCGTTGCGTTCGATTGAAATACGTGCGCGGCCGTTGGACAATTCGAGTAGATCTTCACCATGCGCGATTCACCTTCCGCGCCCCAGCACACTTGCCAGGAATGGCCGTAGATATGGGCCATCGGCTCGTCGCTCCAGTAGGACTGGAATACGAAGTAGCCTTCTTTCCTGATCATGTCGCGTTCGAGCACGCCCTTCTGGTTGATGCGCGGCACCGGATTTTCCGCTCGCAGCGGCGTGGTGAAATCCTTGAAGCACCATTGTGCCGATCCGGTGAGCCACGGCATCGTGTCCTGGACCTTTAGATGCCAGTCGAAGAGATTGCATGCG
Source organism: Acidobacteriaceae bacterium (assembly GCA_003133425.1). The sequence goes on along the minus strand of PKXI01000140.1, from coordinate 2,738 downwards.
CAGCTTTCTGTCCAGATGGCGTCGCGAGAAACCTTCGGTTGGCTGCCGGGCACAAAATGGACGCACCTGCGATGCGCGAAGCGGCATGCTGCTTTGCACCGCCGCCACTGCGGCGGCAACGGATTTTAGAAAATGACGGCGAGAGGAACCCGGGACTTGCCTCGACATTACTGTACGATTCTATACCCGGGGTCTGCTGATACTGCGCGCCGGAAAGGCGTCTGAATTTGCGAGAGATGACTGGCCCGTTCCGAAGAAAATAATGGCGCCGCTGCACACAATAAAGGTATCGTGCAGCGGCGCCGGTGGTGCATGTGCACCCGAACTTCGGATGCAGTGAATCTATATAGTTTATGTACCTACTGAACCATAACAGTAACTTGCGAGGTGGAACGGCCGTACTGGTTGGTTGAGTTCAGTGTGTACGTCGTGGTTGCCGTGGGAGTGAAGGTTACGCTTCCCCCACGGACGCCGCCTAGCTTGTCGATGAAGTCGTACGAATCGTTGGTTGTGCTCCATGTAAGCGTGACCGGCGTGCCGACCGCAACTGTAGTAGCCGACGCAGCGAAGCTGTTGATGGTTGGCGGCGCTCCGGTTGGGGCCGTGGCAGCGTCCCAGCCAGGATAAGCCGGCGTCATTTGCACAACTTCAAAGTCGGACGACGGAATGGAGTCCAAGTTATGCAGATCGTCATCATTCCACCGCGGATCCGGAACCCCTTGGAAGAAGAAATAGCCGCCGTTATCCGCGAGGATCATGCCGTATTTCTTCATTGCGGTCAGTATCACCTGATTCGTCGGTGAGAAGCTGGAGACGTCGACACTGGCTTTGAGGCGAATGCGCATCCCGATAATGTTATTCGACCCGTCGATATTTCCTGCGGCGTGGCTAGCGGGTTCTACGAAATATCCGCCGTTGGCGTCGTTTTTCGTCTGTTGCATGGTAAAGCGGAGAGCATGGTTGATCACGCCGGAAGTAACTTCGTCGTACCGCACCAGCCCGGGAAAAATTGGTAGGCCTGCGGCATCCGCCGAAGTCCAGCCCCAGGGACGTTGCTCATAGTTCTTCATGTCCCAAATCGTTTCTGAATCGGAGCTAAAGGACCCATTGCATCGAACCGTATTCCACGTTTCATACAGCATGCATGTGTTTCGATCCAATACCAGAACGTGCTGGTCACCCGCATTGTCAGTGCAATCTGCCGGCGCCCCCTCGATAGGGGCGGTGGCCGGGAATGGGGCTTCAGAAACATCGCTTTCGTTGGCGTAGGCATTTACGGTGATGGGAACCACCGGTTGAGTGCTCGTATCGACCACGGTAAATGGAATGCCGTAGTCTCCACCGGCTACAGAAGACCAGTCGTGGTGGAGATGCAAGCCGGCAAACCCGGAGGCGGATGTGATGGTGGAGTTATTGGGATCAAGGGGCGCCGAGGAAATATCCGTGTTCCAGGCGGATGAGGCCGGGAACGGGACGAATCCATTGAGACTGCCCTCATCTCCCAAGGTCATTCCGGCGCAGGCAGAGACGCCCGCCGACACGGTGACCGCGACTGACGCCGACCCTGACTTGGTAGAGTCCTGCGTGGAGGTCGCGGTGATGATTGCTGTTTCCGCACCGGTGCTCGGAGGCGCAAAGGTAATTCCGGTTCCCGAACTCACACCGGTTGTAGAACTCAACGTTCCACCAGCCGATGGGCTGATGGAAAGGTTCACTGTATTTGTGAATGCTCCCGTGCCAGTGACCGTAGGCGTGCAGGTGGAGGTTTGAGTTGCAGTGATGGACGACGGGGCGCACACGAGTGTGACGCCGGTGACGGTGGGCGTCGCAGCCGTGACCGCGATATTCGCCGAGCCGGAGATGTTGGTGAAACCAGCAGCGGTAGAGGCGGCGGTGCAAGTCGCAGTTCCCGCGCCGGATGGAGTGAATACTCCGCCGGAAGTGATCGTTCCGCTGGTCGCTGTCCAGGTAACGGTGGCGGGATAAGTGCCAGTGCCCGACACTGTCGCGGCGCACGTCGATGTTTGCCCCGTGGTTATGGATGCGGGCGATGCGGAAACAGTGATCCCAGTGACAGTGAAGGGAGAGGATGTGACAGTGATGTTCGCCGAACCGGATATGTTTGTATACCCAGCCTGTGCGGAGTTGGCGGTGCATGTTGCAGTTCCTGCCCCGGATGGCGTCAATACTCCGGCAGGCGTGATTGTGCCTCCAGTTGCTGTCCAGGTAACGACGGAGCTGTAAGCGCCTGTGCCTGTTACGGTGGCAGCGCAGGTTGCGGTTTGCGCTGCGGTGATGGAGGCCGGCGTTGCGAGAACAGCAACGTTGGTGACAGTGACGGTGGGCGGCGTTGCAGTGACCGCGATCGACGCCGAGCCGGACACGTTCGTGTATCCCGCCTGCGCAGAGTGGGCGGTGCAGGTTCCGGTACCGACACCGGATGGTGTGAATACTCCTGAGGGTGTGATCGTGCCGCCGGTGGCTGTCCAGGTAACCGCGGAGTTGTAAGCTCCAGTGCCTGTCACAGTCGCAACGCAGGTCGCGGTTTGCGCGGTGGAGATGGAAGCAGGCGATGCGAGAACGGCAACGTTGGTGACAGTGACGGTGGGCGACGAGGCAGTAACAGTGATCGGCGCTGAACCAGATATGTTTGTGTATCCCGCTTGTGCAGAGTTGGCGGTGCAAGTTCCAGTACCGACACCAGATGGCGTGAAAACTCCTGCGGGCGTGATCGTGCC
>PKXI01000295.1 GCA_003133425.1 Acidobacteriaceae bacterium | reverse complement strand
GCTATATGTCGATACGGCCTAGCACAAATCGAGTCAGGACCGGTTGAACTAGGAGGAGTAATGAAGCCATCCAGAGCCTCGGCGATGCTTCTTGCAATCCAAATTGTGATTGTGTCCTCCGTTGCTGCCAAATACTTTTACGAGCGATGGACGAGTCCGCATGTTTGGACGCGAGGGGTGATTTTCGGATCGCAATCAACGATGGGTGGCCGGTATTTCCCGATTACGCTGAAGGCGAATGGGTGCGGACACATGCCGCCCCCTGGTCCGACGGTCATATTGGAGAAGCAATTCAATTTCGGAGCGGAGGATGAGGAAATTGCGCTCTATCCACCGCCCTACCAGGCAAAACTCAGAGTGAGCAATAACAATCTCACCGCAGCTTGGCTTCCCGACGATGAAAGATCTGGAACTGAGGTTGAGGTAGATTACAGTCAAGGCGGGCGCTGCGATGTGTTGCTTCTTGTGCAGCCCGTCCCCTTCTATATTCCGAAACGGGTGGAGGGTCGTTTGTCATTGAGGCCAGGCCAGGAGCTATGGATTGAAGTGACGCTCCCTCCCAAAGGCCCGCCGAGGCCCATCCAGCTTGCGCTCAAAGACAACGGCGCATGGAAGCCGCTGGCATTTCAATAAAGGGAATTGTTTTTTGGACTAAGCTTTTTCCGTCGAATTCAAATCAATAAGCCCCTCAGGCAGCGCCATCTCCACGCGCTTTGCTTTGAGGTCGATTTTCCGCAGATAGCTCTTTGCAAACGGGACCAGTATCTCGCCGCCCGCGCCGTGCACAACCAGCAGCGCCACCGGCCCGGCCGTCCGATCCACATCTTCGACCTCGCCCACCAGCACAGGCTCTGCTCCAGCCACATCCACCAGCGTGCAACCAATCAGGTCGCCAATATAAGTCTCGTCCTCGCCAAGCGCAGCCCGCTCCACCCGCGGAATCGCCACAATCAACCCAGCCAGCGTCTCCGCATCATTGATCGAATCCACCCCGGAAAAATGCAGCACCACGCCGCCCTTATGCAGCCAATGATTCACGAGCTCAACCGCGCGCGGAGCCGCGACGCGCCCAGCCTTGGCAGGCGCGGCATCCGGCAGCAGCCATAGCCGCCGCCGTTCAGCAAATTTTTCAGGAAAGTCGGTGAGTATGTCGGCGAAGACCTCGCCCTTGCGTCCCTGCGGGCGGCGAATGCGAGCCAGCCAAGTCCACTGCGAGGCTTGCACGGCTTCTTCTGGCGCGGTCCCATCCGGCGAGAGAGGGGTGCCGGATGATTCAGCAGACGCCATGCTAGCCTTCGTCGTCCTCTTCCAGGATGTCGAGCGTGTAGCGGTGGTGCAGCTTCATGCTCACGGCGCCCAGGATGGTGCGCACCGATCGAGCGGTGCGTCCCTGTTTGCCGATCACCTTGCCCACGTCCTGTGGCGCAACCCTGAGCTTGAGAACCGTGTTTTCATCGCGGTCCACGGATTCGACTGCAACAGCTGCAGGCTCATCCACCAAGGCCTGGGCGATCTCCCGGACCAGTTCGGCTACGGAGGTTTGTGCGACCATTTCGTTTTGGGTCATGCTCTTGCCCCTGACCAGATACGTTTAGGAATTGGCAACAATGAATCTGTGCGCGAATAGTATCAGCACACACCCGTCGCCGTCAGCAAATTGTATGCGCAGGCAAGGTTGCCCGCGCACATATCTGGGGGAGAAGCGGAAAAATCAGGCCGCGGCCGTCTCGGCAACCGGCGCTGGGTTCTTGGTAACCAGCTTTTCCACGATAGTAGACATCTTCGCGCCAACGCCGCGCCAGTAGGCAACGCGGTCATGCTTCAGCTCGACTGAAGCCGGGTTGGTGCGGGGGTTGTAGGTGCCGACCACTTCGATCGAACGGCCATTGCGTGCGCGGTCCTTCTCAATGACCACGATACGGTAGTAGGGCTGCTTGCGGGCGCCAACGCGCGCCAAACGAATCATCACCACGGCGATACGGTTCCTTTCAAATTCCAATGCTCTGTTGCGGTCTTTTTGGGGTCTTCCCGGCCAGCGCGGACGCGCCAAACCAAAATGAGGGCCAGACGGATGAGCCCAGCCGCACAAGACACAACACCTAAGTATCGCTGAAAAAAGGGTTCAGGGCAAGTTTTCTAGGCGTCCAGAATGGCTTGTCAGGCCACGAGATTCCATTCTCCTGCCACTCACAGCCACCCTCACCCCGCCGGAAACAAGAACCTCAACATCGGCCTCACCCGCCGTGCCCAGCTCGTCTCGTCGTGCGTCCCACCCGCCACCCGTTCAAAATGAAGCGTTTCCCCAGCCTTCCAGCCGTTAGCCATCAGCCGCCGGTTCAGCTGCTCGGCATTCTCCAGGGTGTGCCGCTCCTCCTGGTCGCCTACATCCAGCCAAATCCGAGGCCGCTGCCAAATCTCCGGCGCCCGCTCGTTCACGTAACCCAGAATGCTCTTGTGGTTCCACCAGACGCTGGGTGATAGCACCGCCAGTTTGCCGAAGTGCCGCGCAAACCTGAGCCCGAGATACAGCGACACCAGGCCCCCCAGCGACGATCCGCCCACGCCTGTTTGCTCACGCTCCTCCCGCACCCGGTACTGCCCGGTGATCCACGGCATCAGTTCCTCGGTTATCAGCCCCCCGTAGGCCCCGGCCTCTCCGCCGCCCATCTGCCAATCGCGCTCATGCGTGTACTCCGCCAGCCGCCGGTCGCCGGTGTTGTAGACTCCGACGATCACCAGTGGCTCCACTTCGCCTGCCTTGATAGCCTCGTCCGCATGTTCGCGTACCTGCCACGTTCGCCCCGGTACAAACGATGCCCGCCCGTCGAAGAGATTTTGCCCGTCCTGCAAATAAAGCACCGGGTACGTCCGCTCCGGATGCCGGTCATATTCCGGGGGCAGATAGACGATCACGTCTCGATCACCTGGCAAATACCGGCTCCGAAACCCGCGATGAAGCCGCAGCCGCGGATGCAGACGCCCTGCGTCCTCGCTCGCCCCCGGCAATCCCGCGGCAGCGCTCGTTCCCGCCTGCGCCATCGCATCTTGCGATTCGAGATTCAATCCCTGCGGTCCTTTATCGTTCGTCATTCACTGCCCGTGGGAAGCGCTAAAAAAGTAGCAACCCAGGCTGTTACAGTAACAAGAAATCGGCGGTTCTCCAATCGCCTCGAACCTGATCCGGAGCGCGCATCCAGTGAATCGCGAATATCACAAAGGTCTCTCCAACCGGCTCGGCCGCGAGATGGAACTGCTCGCTTTCGGCCACGCCGGCACTCCAGTAGTGGTTTTTCCCACATCGGGTGGCCGATTCTACGAGTTTGAAGACCGCGGCATGATCACCGCGCTCGCCGGCAAAATCGACACCGGCCAACTGCAAGTCTTCTGCGTCGACTCGGTCGACATGGAGAGCTGGTACAACCGGCAGGCGCCTCCGCGTTGGCGCATCGCGCGCCATCTGCAGTACGAAGCCTATCTGCTCACCGAGGTCGTTCCGTTTATCCGCGATAAAAACAGCGACCCGCATCTGGTCGCGCTGGGATGCAGCTTCGGCGGCTACCATGCGGGAAACTTTGCCTTGCGTCATCCCGACATCTTCACTGGCATGCTCTCCATGTCCGGCGCTTTCGACATTTCGAGTTTTCTCGACGGCTACTACGACCAGGAATGCTACTTCAACCTGCCTACCCACTACCTGCCCAACCTGAGTGACCCATGGTATTTCGACCACTATCGCCGCAATACCTACGTGCTGGCCACCGGCTGGGACGACCAGTGCCTCGGCCAGAATCAGAACCTCGACCGCATCCTTTCTGAGCGGGGCATCTCACACCAGTTCCATGTCTGGGACACGCAAAACTCGCACGACTGGCCCACCTGGCAGCAAATGCTGCAGCAGTATCTATGAAGGCAGTGAACAGTAGACAGTGAACAGTGGTCCAAAGACCCCATCGAAAGGAGATTGCCCGGTGAGCATACTCAACCCTTACGACACATTTCTCGACGGTCGGCCGCTTCAAGATATTCTGGCCGCGACAACCAACGCGCTTGCAGAGGTGCTGGCGATCATCGGCGCGGATAAAATTGCAACGCCGCCCGCCCCCGGTAAATGGAGCCCCGCGCAGATCGTCTGCCACCTGGCCGACTGCGAGATTGCGTTCGGTTTTCGTCTCCGCCAGACACTGGCCGAGGATGCGCCCACACTCCAGCCCTTCGACCAGGAGAAGTGGGCCGCGACCTATGGCGGCGTCGCTGCCTCCCGTGCGCTTGAAGCATTCACCGGCCTGCGCGGGTGGAATCTGCGACTCATCAACGCAGCTCTGCCCCCTGCCGCAACCCGGCCTGCCATCCATCCCGAGCGCGGCGCCATGACCTTTCAGACCATCGTAGAAACCATGGCCGGCCACGACCTCAACCATCTCAGCCAGTTGCGAAAGATTGCGGGTATTGCTCCGGCAGCATGAGCGAAACATTCTCCGCTCGAAAACTGCGCCACGCATCTTGAGCCGAATGCCGTGGCTCCGGGAGAGCAACGGCATTCGGCGCCGAACTCATCATTTGCTTGCTTTGCGCGCTTGCGGCTTCTTGCCGGTCGCTGCCTGGGCCGCGGCTTCCTGCGTTTTATCGCCCCCGTGGTGCTTGTTGTGGTGCGCTACTGCCTTCGCGATATCTTCATCGGAAAGCTTGGTGGGGCTGCCAAGATGCAGAACATCGTCTGTAATTGCAGTGTTGGATGCAGCTGATTCCATCTGTTTTCTCCTGTATCGGGACAGGGCGCTTTATCTGCAAGCTGTCGCGCAAGGCCACAGACAAGTTCCTACCGGTTGGGCGGAAAACCCTCAGCAAGCACACTTAGGTCGCACTGAGGCAAAGCAGGGACGGTCCTGTAGGTCCGCCTTGGCCACCCTGATGGAAACGTCCGCACCACGCGGTCACTTCCGTACTCCGGATCGTCTCATTCGGCACCAGGGGACGAGATGCCCCGTTTTGCTCACCACCATTTGTTGCCGGCTCCGCACTTCCTTTTATGCGCACCGTCAACCCGAGCCCTCAAGGGCGAGGACCGCTCTATCTGCGCTTCTTGCCCTGCGCATTCTTGGCGGCCGCCTGCTGCGGCTGATCCCCGCTATGGTGCCGGTTGTGGTGCGCAATCGCCTTCGCAATCTCTTCAGCGGAAAGCTTGGTTGGGCTGCCAAGATGCAGCACATCTTCACTCACTGAGCTCGATGCAGAATTTTGGGTTGTTGGGGATTTTGATTCGGCTGTTTCCATCAGTTCCTCCCTTTGTCAGGCAGGATGCTCTCTGTAATCCGGCGTATCAGGTCGCAGACAGGCACCCGCCGTTCCGGGTGGAAGTGAACCAGAGACGTCACAATCATCGTCTCAGCCATCCGGATGGGAACAGCCATTGGCCGGCCAGTCCCACACCACAAGGATAGTCCTATTTCGCGAAGACTGAAAGATCGCGCGAAACCGTTCCGTCAGTCCTTGATCTTCTTCAACAACCAGGCCATATTCTGCCCCAGCACTCGCATCGTCCGAATCCCTTCCTCGTCCCGCTCCACATCGCCGGGCTCGAGGCCGATCCCGATATTCCAATAAGACGACCCTGGCACGATCATCTCGCTGAGCAGAAAGAAGTGGTTCAAAGCATCGAAAGCGTGAATTGCTCCAGCCCTTCGCACAGCCACTACGGCAGCCCCCACCTTGCGCCGGAACATGCCACCGTTGGCCTTTGACACCAGGCAGGCCCGGTCCATTAGCGCCTTGATCTCCGGCGAGATGTCGGCAACATAAGTAGGTGACCCGAGCAGGATTCCGTCCGCCTGCTCCATCTTTTCGATATAGGAGTTTCCCATGTCGCTCGTCTGCCCGCAGCGCCGATCCTTCCGGGTCGAACATTTGCGGCAAGCCAGGCAGCCGTGGACCCTGGTCCCGCTCATCTCGATCAGTTCTGTCTCGATGCCTTCGTTTTCAAGCTCCTTCAATACGTATTTGAGCAAAATGGATGTATTGCCGCCCTTGCGCGCGCTGCCATTGAATGCAACAACCTTCGCTCCTGACCCGTTCATCAATCCTTCTCCTCGTGTTTTCGCTCCGCCGGCCGGAGACATTTTTCAACGCCTTCATTGTGCGCCGGGCCGGGAAGACTGTCTGTGACGACGGCCCTGCTCGACCTGGTCAAGCAGGCTCCGGACGGGCTCGACAAGCTGAAGCCGGTGATCGGTGCGCAATCCGTTGTGGCAAAACTGAATCTGGATATTGCCAAGGCAAAGCAGACCGAAGCTACGGACCGCGCCGACGAAGCCCGAGACCGCGACAAGCTCAACACTCCGATCGCGTCGCTCAGCTTCGATTGGGACGTGAAGGCGGAGAAGTAGCGCCCATTCAAGGACCGTCTTCCGGGCTTTTCAATGCAATCGGGCTCGCTCAGGTCGCGGCACTCTGCCCCACCGTTGGTGGTAGCATCAAAGATGACAGATGCAAACGAAAAAACTGAAGATCATTCCCCTCGGCGGGCTGGGCGAATTCGGCATGAACTGCCTTGCGCTTCGCTGGGAAGACGACATTATCGTGATCGACGCCGGGCTTATGTTCCCGGAGTCGGAGTTGCTGGGCGTCGATATCGTTGTTCCCGATATCACTTACCTCATTGAGAACAAGCAGCATGTGCGCGCCATCGTCCTCACCCACGGCCACGAGGACCACATTGGCGGCCTGCCCTGGATTCTGAACGAGCTCAAGGTTCCCGTCTACGCCACCGAGTTCACGCTGGCTTATGTTGAAGGCAAGCTTGAAGAGCACGAGCTGCTCGACGAAATCGAGCTCATCGAAATCGCTCCCAAGGAAAAGTTCACCGTCGGTCCCTTCATCATCGAGCCTATCCGCGTCACTCACTCGCTGGTCGATTGCGTGGCCCTGGCCGTTGAAACACCGGTCGGCGTCGTCATCCACACGGGCGACTTCAAAATCGATCTCTCGCCGCTCGACGAGAAAGCATTCGACCTGCACACCTTTGCCGAGTACGGCAAGCGTGGCGTGCTGGCGCTTCTCCAGGACTCGACCAACGTCGAGCGCACCGGCTACACGCCCAGCGAGCGCGCCGTCATTCCTCGCCTCGACGAGATCTTCTCGCGGACGAAAAAGAAGCTGTTCTTCACCTGCTTCTCCTCGTCCATCTATCGCATCCGCATCGCGATGGAGTTGGCGCGGGCGCATGGCCGCAAAGTTGCCATCGTCGGCCGCTCCATGATGGAGAGCTCCGAGATCGCGCAGGACCTGGGCTACATCGACATTCCACCTGGCCTCGTCATACAGCCGGGGCAGATGCGCGACTACCCGCCGGAGCAGTTGATGGTACTCATCAGCGGCACCCAGGGCGAGCCCATGAGCGCGCTTAGCCGTGCCGCCGTAGACAACCACAAGCATGCAAAGATCGACGCTGGCGACACCGTGGTGCTCAGTTCCAGAATTATTCCCGGCAATGAAAAAAGCATCTTCCGCGTCATCGACCATCTTTACCGCCGCGACGCCAACGTCATTTGCGACGACGGCGCGAATGGACTGATTCACGTCAGCGGCCACGGATGCCAGGAAGAAATGCGCCTGCTCATCAATCTCGTGCGTCCCAAGTTCTTCATCCCGGTACACGGCGACTATCGCAACCTCCGCAAACATGCGCAGGTGGCCATGGAGACCGGCGCGGTGGAGCACGCCATCGTTATCGAAGACGGCGACGTACTGGAACTCGACAAGAACGACGCCCGCAAGAAGGATAAAGTAACTGCGGGCCGCATTCTCATCGATTCCGGCTCCTCGATCGATGTGGTTGAAGATCTCGTAATTCGCGATCGTCGCATTCTGTCTGAAGACGGCATCGTGCTCGCGGTCCTTGCCATCAACAAGCGCACCGGCAAGGTGGAGCAGCAGCCTGAAGTAGTAATGCGCGGCTTTGGCGGCGCAGACATTACCGACCAGGCCCGCGAATTGGTGCTCAAGACGCTAGATGGGCTCAGCACCGAGCAGAAGGCCGACTACGGTATGGTCAAGGAAAAAGTGCGCGCAGAACTGAAGCGCCTCATCCAGAAAACAACCGGCCGCCGCCCCATGATCATGCCCGTCATCCTGGAACTCTAAGCAGCCCTGGGGCTGCATCTGCCTTTCTTGCATCTTTGTGCTTGGTAAATAACGGAGCAGCCATTAAGAAAAAGCCTCTCGCGATCTCATCGCGAGAGGCTTTTTTATGTGACCTGCGGCTTTTCCGCCGCGCACACTCTTCCACTACGCAACCCCGGCAAGCTCCTCACCCTCCGGCTCCACTACAACGGAGGACGAACTGCGCCTCTGTTGCGGCAACGTGCGCTTGATGATGAACACCTCACCCAGATCGAGGCGCGCATTCCCTTCCAGGTCGAGAAAACCGGTCTTATTTTCTCCGCAAAGCGCCTTCGCCTCCTCTGACATGCGCGGCGCAATAAAAACCGGCGTCGCATTGCCTTCCAGTTCATCCGCACGGCTTCGCAACGCTTCGAGCGCGATGCGGACATGATCGGGTCGCCCACTGGCCTCGACCTTGCATACCAGTGTATGGCTGTGGCCGTACACGTCAACGTGCGCAAGGAGGTCGACTTTGAGATCGGGCCCCGGTGAATCCATGTCGATTTCCTTAAGTTTGATTGCGGATACATGATGAAGGACTGCCCGGAGAGCATCGGCTGCCCGGTTCTTCGCCGCTTGCGCGGAATCAACCATTCTCATCGAAATCTCCTATGATTCATTTCTTATGACTGCCGGTGGGGCATCGCTTTCCAAGCCGATGGAGTGAACGCAACGCACCGCTACGCGATTTGACCCAGGGCAGCCGCAGGGCTGGGCACTTGCCTCAGCCGGGCGCCTCCGTTCCGGGAGATCGATGCCAGCTTGAACGAGTTCTTGCCCGAAGGAATCATCGCCAGGGGTACCGGTGTCCGGCATGGCCTGTCGTGGAGTTGTTTCGACTCCAGCCATAGGCTCAAGCGGGGATCGTGAATCTCCGGCTGGCCCTCCCAGAAACGCGGTGTGAGCCCGCACTGAATTTGTAGGTGATCCAACTGCAATTCGATGACCTGGATGCGCCTTGAAAAGTAGCGCCGCACGTTGTTGACGCCCACATATAGCCCTGAAACGCGGGTTCCGTCATATTGTGCTTTGACCACCATAGCTAACCTCCCATTATCGCAACGACCACATAGGTCCGTTTAGGGAACTCAGCCGAGACAGGCCTCTTGGCGCCGCATGAGAGCCGCAGAAAATAATTCTGATAAGCAGCTCACGTTTCGCGGTGTCACAAAGTGAGTATCTGGCCGAACGGGTAAACCTGGCAACGAATACGGGATATTTAAAGCAACACTGATTCATCCGCTTCTCTAAGCCAGTCAATTCGCTGGCAGGTTCTATCCGAAGACGGATGCGGGGGAACCCCAATTTCGCGGGAAGAGGATTCTGATCTTCACGCACTCTCAGCTCGCGCCAGAATGTCGCAAGTGCCGGGGAGTCAAGAAGAAGAGCAGAATACATCCGACGTGCACGGCAGCTAAGCTGGCCACGTGCTTTTATTCAGCTATCTGGGAGGATATTGACCCTCTTTTCCTCAGATGTCAAGACTGTCAATTATGAAAATTCAACTGAAGCCTCAATGCTCACGTGTGCATTGCGGTGCGAAAGAATTTGCGATTGGGAAGTGCGTGAAAGGATTCACAGGATAGGCCGTTGAATCTGCGGCAGGTTGCCAAAGTCCGCCGTCGAATTGGACAATGTCGCGAGGCTATTTTATGGATCGCAGAGAATTTTTAGCGGCCGCATCGGCGACCGTCCTTGCCGAGGGGCTGCCCGCGGCTTCTGCCGGCGCACCCGCCATTCCGCTCAAGCCCATGGCGGTGGGGCTGCTCATTTCGCCTTTCGGCGCGCCGGAAGAACGGCTCAAGCGCGTGCACGATCTGGGTTTCTCCAACTGCTTCCTGTCGCTCGACGGCTATATCGGCAAATTCACGCCGGATCTGGCACCGCAGTTTCGCGATCTGCTTGATAAATATGAGCTCATCGCAACCACCGTCGAGGTCGTCGGTCCGCAGCCCCTGGTCTGGGACTTCCTGCGCGGCCCCTCAACCATCGGCCTCGTGCCTCCAGCCACCCGCGCCGCGCGCACTGACGCACTTCGCCAGGCCTCCGACTTTGCCAAACTGCTTGGCATCGGGCAGGTGCAGACGCATTGCGGATTCATCCCTGAAGATCCCGCCGATCCAAACTACCCCGGGGCCGTCGAGGCCATCCGCGCCGTCGCCCAGCACTGCCAGGGCAACGGTCAATACTTCCTTATGGAGACTGGCCAGGAGACGCCCACCACCATGTCGCGGATGTTACGCGACGCAGCCATGCCCAACCTTGCCGTCGGACTCGACACCGCCAACCTGATTCTTTATGGCAAAGCCAACCCCGTCGACGCGGTCGATATTCTTGGGCCCCACGTCCGCAGCGTTCATGCCAAGGACGGCCGTTGGCCCACCGATCCCAGCAAACTCGGCCAGGAGGTTCTCATCGGCTCCGGCCTGGTCGACTTCAAAAAGGTTTTCACCAAGCTGCACAGCATCGGCTACACCGGCGCCATCACCATCGAGCGCGAAACCTCCGGCCCGCAGCAAATAGAAGACGTCCGCAACGAGAAAATCTACTTGGAGCGAATCCTCCGCGAGGTTCTTGGCTGAGGCCACGCAGCGATCAAATCACGCAAGACTTCAATTTGAAAGGCAACGCCATGAAGCGCAGGGAATTCATACAGACCACGGCAGGGCTCGCCTCCGGCCTCCTTCTTCTCAAGCCCGCAACAGCCTTCGGCTACCAGAACAACTCGGCTGTCCGCCATGGCCTGCTCGGCTGCGGAAACCGCGGCACCCACGTCGCAACGTCGTTCTCACAGAACACGGTTGCGCAGGTAGTTGCGCTCGCCGACCTGTTCCCGAACCAGCTCGAGGCCGGCCATGCGCACTTCAACCAAATCAACACGACCCTGGGCCGCCCGCTCGTCGACCCCAAGCTTCTGTTCCACGGCCCGCACGCGTTCGAACAACTTGCCGCCTCGCAAGACGTCGACATTATTCAGATCTCATCTCCGCCCTTCTTCCATGTCGAGCATCTCGATGCCGCCGTCGCCTCGGGCAAGCATGTCTACTGCGAAAAGCCCGTGGGCATCGACATCAAGCAAGCGAAACAAGCACTCGAAATTGCCAAGCGCGTGAAGTCTACACAGAGCATCGACGTTGGATTCCAGTGCCGTAACGCCCCGCCCATCGCCGCAATCGCCGAGAAGATTAGAGCCGGAGCCCTCGGCAAGATCGCCTCTATCAGCGCCTACTACTACGCCCCGGCATCGAAAGAAAAAGTCTTCCCCGGCGCCGGACCAGACGAGTACCGCCTCCGCAACTGGCTCTGGGATCGCGCTCTCTCTGGAGACATTCTCGTCGAGCAGAACATCCACATCATCGATCTCTGCAACTGGATACTTGGCGCGCGCCCGCTCAAGGCAATCGCCACAGGTGGCCGCAACATCCTCACCCACGCCGGCGACTGCTGGGACAACTACCAGGTCGACTATCTCTATCCCAATGACGTCCGCGTCTCCTTTGCCTCCAAGCAGTTCGGCGACTATGACATGTTTGAAGCCGGTCTGCGCCTCTTCGGCTCTGAAGGCGCAGCGACAATTCCTTACGCCGGTCCTGTCGAAATTGCAGGCACGCAGAAGTGGGCGTGGCAGGACTCGACCAGCACCTCCGCCGAATCCGGCAAATTCGCCGCCAACGGAAACTTCGAAGACAATCTCGCCTTCGCCGACCGCGACAAGGAGCGCACCTTCATCGAAAGCATTGTGAATGGCCCGGTCCACAATCAGATTGCCGCCGGTGTGGAAACGGCCCTGAGCTGCATGTTGGGCCGCATGGCAGGCCTGCGCCACCAGGAGACCACCTGGGACGAACTGCAGTCACACGGCGAGACATACAAACTCGGCATGGACCTGGCGCAATTTGCGTGAGCAGGCATTTCGTTCTCCGTGGTTCCAAACTGAACCGTCCGGGCGAGCACCAACCCGCGGCGCCGGATCAGGGCGGCCAAGTGCGGGGGGGGAATTGAGCGCTTGTACCCACCCTTGCAAAAGACGCAAGGATGGGGCACCCAATCGATTTTCGGGGTCAGAAAGGTTGGCCTAAAGGGTTCTACATAGGCGCTAAAGGTTCGCTTAAAGGNNCAGGCAATCCAATTTCGCGAACCGGCTGCGAGCAAGGCTCCGAAAAGGAGCCATGGGTTGTCTGGAACTACCTGGAAATCGCGTAAAAGGGGCTCAAAAGGGCTGGAAATCGAGCTTTTTGCGACAAAAATGTGTTGTTTTTCTGGGTTTTTCCTGACTGTGTGGGGACTTCCGAGAACCGGGGGCGCGGTGCATCGGGGGGGAAGACAGGGAAGAGGGAATAGAAGAGCCCTCGGTTGAGGGTTGTGCTATCCCACCCATTCCGCAAAATGCGCGGTGCCCAGAGGGCGCCCAGATGGGGCACCCGGTCAATCTGTTGACCGCTCGTGTGAAGCGTATCACCACCCCCCGGCGAATACCCGAGTAAGATGGACGGCGAAAAGGGAAGACGTCAAACCGGGAATCTGAAAAGAATTCAGGCAGTCAAGGAGATTACCGCCATGAAGTTCAGTGAGCATTGGAGTCGACGCGACATGATGAAGACCCTGGGCATGGGACTTGTTGGGGCTGCGAGTATACCTGTCAGCGTCCAGAACGCCTTTGCCCGTAACCCCGAGGCCTCGCTGATCTATCGGAGCCGGGGAGGACGGAGCTTATACCAGCACCCGGAGGAACTATCCTCTGTCGCTTTGGTCAAGGGCAACGACCGAGCCGAAAATATCTACAAGGCGCTCAAGCTCATTGAGGACCAGGTATTCAGCGGCATCAAGGGCAAGCAGATCCTCATCAAGCCGAACTTTGTGCAAACCAGCAACCAACTGGCCGCAACGCACGCGGATGCCATTCGAGGCATCCTGGAATTCCTTCGCCCGCACTATAAGAAAGAGATCATCATCGGCGAGGCGGCGGCCACCAAGGAAGGCACCATCGTCGGGTACAAAAACTACGGGTACAACGACCTGGTGCAAAAGTACAAAGTCAAACTGGTCGACCTCAATCTGGGCGGATATGAGTACCGCTACACCATTGGTGCAGACAATGCTCCAACGCCCATCCGCATCTGCGCTCCCTTTCTCGATCCCAATCTCTACATCATCTCCACCGCGATCATGAAGACCCACGGCTTCGCCGCGGTCACCTTATCGCTCAAGAACATGCTGCTGGGCGCGCCCATCAACGATTACAAGGTAAGCGACAAGCCGCACATGCACATGGGTCCTCACGGCGAACCCAACGACATCATCCACTTCAACATGTTCCACATGGCGCAGCATGTATTTCCGGATCTGGCGGTCATCGACGGATTCACCGGAATGGAAGGCGACGGCCCATCGCGCGGAACTCCCGTCGATTCGCGTATCGCCGTTGCCAGCGTCGACCCACTGGCTGCTGACGTGCTCAGCGCCCGGCTCATGGGCTTCAACTCAAAGAAGATTCTGTATCTGTCGTCAATGACCGAAGCCGGAATGGGCCAG
This sequence comes from Acidobacteriaceae bacterium, assembly GCA_003133425.1. The sequence continues at coordinate 13,953 of PKXI01000295.1, read as the reverse complement.
GGGAACTTGGAAAAGATCACCGTTCTTGGCAACCGTGTGGAAGAGTGCTCGTACAGATTCAAGAATTCGCCCCTGTTGCATTTTTCGGCTGCGCTCGACAGTTAGACGATCTCTCAGGCAACGGTGCAGTCAATTGGAACGGCAGGCGGCCTGAATCTAAATTTCCAACCACAAAATGGGTGCCGGGTGCCCCATCCTTGCGGAGCACTTGCCGCAAGGGTGGGGCACCCGGCATACCTCAGGGGCTAAAGCCCTGCCGATTTTTCGCCGTTCTCGGCACGACTGAAGTCATGCCCTGACACTTATCTCGGCTTCGCCAGAGTTTTTCAGCAAGCTGCTGAGCCGTGCGCTTTCAAAACATAGCCGCGATTGGATTTTTCCGCAAGCTGTAAAGCCTTGCCATTTCAAGACACCGCGTCAATCCCAGCTTTTTCGGCACTTGTTTGAAAGGATCTGTCTAATTTAGCTACGGAACCGTTTCGACGGTTCGTCTGAGAAGATTTGTCCGTCGCGAATATGCACCACCCGATGCGCATACTCAGCAATATCCGGCTCATGTGTCACCAGCACGATCGTGTTCCCGCTGGCATGCAGGCTGTCAAACAGCGCCATGATCTCCTTGCCGGTCTTCGAGTCGAGATTCCCCGTAGGCTCGTCAGCCAGAATGATCGAGGGATGATTCACAAGCGCACGCGCAACAGCCACGCGCTGGCGCTGTCCGCCTGACAGCTCGTTGGGCTTGTGGTTCATCCGCGATTCAAGACCTACATCTCTCAGCGCTTCTTTGGCGCGCGCAATTCGCGCTGCTGCAGGCGTGCCGTTATAAATCAGCGGCAGCTCGACGTTGTGCAGCGAAGTGGCCCTCGCCAGCAGGTTGAAGGTCTGAAAGACAAAGCCGATTTCCTTGTTGCGTATCCGCGCCAACTGATCGTCATCCAGCTCGCTCACCAACTGGCCATTCAGCCAATACTTGCCCTTCGATGGTGTATCGAGGCATCCAATGAGATTCATAAGCGTGGACTTGCCTGAGCCCGAGGGGCCCATGATCGCGACGTACTCGTTCCGCCGGATGCGGAGGTTGATTCCGCGCAGCGCCTGAACCTGCTGCTCGGAACCCATGTCGTAGGTGCGCCACAGATCTTCGACGACGATGATGTCGTTGCTGGGTACGGCAGCGGTTTGTTCCAGGTCCTCGGTGATTATGCTGTTCATCGCCATCTGAATCTCATCCTTTGCCCCGGTGTTGTCTTTCCCGTTCCGGCTGCCGCCAGGGCGAGAGCAGGGCCGTCGTTCTTTCCTTCGCTCTCGCTGTTAGACTGCAGCGGCCGCTACGAGTTGCTGCCGGACGGAAGAACTACCTTTACGGTATCGCGCTTCAACAGCGAGCCGCCTTTGAGATCGCGCAGCGTTTTGTACGGGCCGGTGACTACTTCCTGTCCCTGGTTAAGACCGGAGAGCACCTCAATGTCAGTGGCGCCTGTGATGCCGGTGGCAACAGGAACGAACTTGGCACGCAGTTTGCCTTTTGGGTCTTTGTCGACAACGAATACGCCCTGCACTAGTTTCGGCTTGGCTGTTGGGGCCGCGGGCTGAGATGCGGCCTGGACGCTGCCCTTGGGCTTGGCGATGTCAGATGCCGGGTCGTGCATCGTCAGCGCCTGAATAGGCAGGGAGAGCACGCTCATCTTGTGGGCTGTGGTGACCTTGGCAGTGCAGGAGAGGCCGGGGCGCAGTTCATCAGTTGGGCTGTCGATTGTGACGACGACCTTGAAATCCTTGGCCTCTTCAGTGCCGGTAGTGGACTGGGAAGTCGCGATTCCGGTCGAACGGAGCAGAGCCTGATCGCCCGCCAGGGTGACATGGCCCTTGTAGACCTTTCCTGGCAGAGCGTCGACGGTGACTTCGGCCGGCTGGCCTAGCTTTATGTTGACGATGTCGGTCTCATCCACCTTGACCTCGGCGGTGACGATGCTCATGTCGGCCAGGGTCATGAAGGTGGAACCCGCGGTGTTCTGGATGCCTTCGACGACGGTTTCGCCCTCGCGGACCGGCTCGTCGGTCACGACGCCGTCAAACGGCGCCACAGCCATGGTCAGGTCCAGCGCATTCTGGTTCATGCGCAGGTTGGCTATCTGCGTTTGCAGATGCCCGCGCATGGAATCGGTCTGCGCCTTGGCCTGATTCAAGCTGGCCAAGGCCTGGTCTACGGTAGCCACATCGGTGTTGTAGGCCGCTTTCTTCAGGTCGTAATCCGACTTGGACACGATGCCGCCCTGAAAGAGGGGCTGTTCGCGGTCCCAATCGAGCTTTTTCTGCTCCAGATCCGCCTTGGCTTTCTCCACATTGGCTTCAGCGGTTTTCTCGTTGGCGACGGAGGCGGCAATATCGGTCGTGGCGGCAGCGATCGCGGCCTGCTGACCAGAGACCGAGGCCTCTTGCTGGACATTTTCAACAGTTGCAACGGTCTCACCCTTTTTAACCAGATCACCTTCCTTTACATAAAGATGGGTGACGCGGCCCATGGCGGTAGCGCCCAGAACTGCATAAGTCTTGGGCTTGATCTGGCCGGTACCGCTAACGACGGTGTCCAGGTCCTGGCGCGCGATTGTGGCAGTCAGAACCTTGGTGTAGCCTGACTGCTGCTTCACGACCATAAAGGCAACAAGCCCACCGGCAACCAACACGGCGAGAATTATCAAGAGAATTTTCTTCATGGATGATGCGTGCTCCGAATCTCTCTCCATTCAGTGTACGCAATCGCATTGCGTATGGTTCCAGAATGACTTCACATCTCTTCCCCGCGGATCGCGATCGGGGAATCCTGAGAGGAAAACTGACCGAGACAAATGGTTATGAGGATTGTAGTTGCCTGTTCGACGGCCAACCAGGCCGCGGGTTTCGGCACCTACCCGTTTCGAGTTGATTTTACCGCTTTTCTGTGGGTCTTTCGGGTTACCTTTAGGCCAAATACCCGTCCATACGGCAGCCCACTGCGCAAGAAGTATTGCCCAGCCCTATCGGGACCCGTAGAATAAGGGATCGCAGGAGTATTTAAGGCAATGACGCTTAACGGTCGTAGTTTGAAGTTCTTCATAATCGGTTTCGCCCTGGTTTTGACCCAGGTATCCGGTCTCAAGTCCCTAAAGGCGGCCACGCCGCCTGCACCTCCACAGGGCCAACAACAGACTGGAACTGCCGCCGGTCAGGATCAGGAAGTAGATCCCCTCAAGCGCCAACGGTCCGATAAGGAGCGTTACAACTCCCAGAAGGCTCTGCGGCAGGAGTTGAAGGGAACCTACAAAACCTGGTTGAACCAGGAAGTCCCCTATATCATCACCGACGAAGAGCGCAAAGCCTTCATGAGTCTTAGCAACGACGAGGAGCGCGACGCTTTCATCGAGAACTTCTGGCTGCGCCGCAATCCGAACCCGGATTCACCCGAGAACGAGTATCGGGAGGAGCACTACCGGCGCATCGCCTACGCCAACGAGCATTTTGCGGCCGGCAAGCCAGGTTGGAAGACTGACCGTGGCCACATCTACATCGCCTTCGGCAAGCCCGACGACATTGATGCACATCCCTCCGGCGGCAGCTACGACCGAACCCCGGAAGAGGGTGGCGGCAACACCACTACGTTCCCGTTCGAAGTGTGGCATTTCCGGTATCTGGAGGGAATCGGGGAGAACGTAGACATCGAGTTTGTGGATTCCTGCCAGTGCGGCGACTACCACTTTACGATCGACCGCAGCGAGAAAGACGCCCTGCTGCATGTCCCCGGCGCCGGCCTTACTCAATATGAGGAGATGAACCACAAGGACAAGACAGACCGGTTCAAGGGCAACGGCATTGAAAACATCGGCGGCGGCCCCATGGGTGACGCCTCTCAGGGCAAAGAGTTCGACCGCATCGAGATGGCTGCCAAGCTCTTTGCTCCGCCGCCAATCAAATTTAAAGACCTTGAAGCATTCGTCTCCGAGCACAAGTTGCTTAAGGGGCCGGTATTTCCCTTCGATGTGCGCACCGACTTCGTAAAGGTGACCGAGGGCATGGATATGGTCCCGATCACCCTGCAAATCAGGAACCGCGACATCACCTTTGTGACCAAGGAAGGGGTATCAAGGGGTGTTGTGAACATTCTTGTCAGGGTCACGACGATTACCGGCAAGACGGTGCAGACGTTCGAAGATACCGTCGAGGTCAATCAACCAGAAGAGTTGCTGGAGAAGTCTCTTGATCGTCAATCGGTCTACTGGAAGGCCGTTCCCCTTATGCCTGGGCTCTACCGCCTGGATATCGCAATCAAGGACGTGAACAATCCCGATCATATGGGAATTTATGGTCGCGGCATCGAAGTGCCTGTCTACCACGATGAGAAGCTGGGGGCCTCTTCGCTGATTCTGGCCGATGAGATGTACCCCGTGTCTTCGCGGGAAATCGGTGCAGGGAACTTCATCATCGGAGGCGAATTTGTCCGGCCGCGTGTGGCCGCTACCACTATTCCGGCCACGCCGGTCAAGTTCAAGCGCAGCCAGCCTCTGAACTTCTGGATGCAGTTTTACAATCTGGGTATCGACGAAGCCACTAAAAGCAACTCGGCAACGGTGACCTATGAGATTACCGATATTGCTTCCGGGACAGTAATTCTGCAAAAACAGATGGAATCAAAGGACTTAGGGGCACACAGTGATCAGTTGACAGTGGAGAAGTCTCTACCAATTGCGGGTTTGCAACCGGGCAAGTACAAGGTGACGGTGAAAATAAATGACGCAATCTCGAAACAAGAGATTGCGCAATCGGCACCTTTTGTCGTGGAATAGTAGTTAGCCCCGCGCGTATGTCAGCCGGACCTGAGATCCGGCGATCTGCGCGGGTTCGATTTGCCATAAGATTGCCAGGGACGACGCCGGGTCACATACGAGTGATGAAGCGCAGAGCCCATTTCGCCGGATTTGCACTGCTGATCGCTTTAGGGGCCGCTCCCGTCTGTGGGGCGGCGTCGGCATCGGTTTCAGGACTGGTGCGCGACTCGACCGGAGTGCCGCAGATGGGCGCAGAGGTGCAGTTACTGCGCCCCGACCTGAGCGTGCTGGCCAGCGTTTATACCGACGGCCAGGGCCGCTTCAAGATCTCATCGCTACTTCCGGGCCGTTATTCGCTGAAGGCCATGAGCATGTCCTACTTGCCTTCACTGCGCGAAAATGTCCGGGTCCGTTCCGGCACCGTTGTCAACCTTACCCTCAACACACTCTATGAGGTGATGCAGTGGCTTCCGGCCGAGCCGCGCGCGGGAAATTCCCAAAAGGACGACTGGGCCTGGACCTTGCGTTCGGCCGCCAATCGGCCGTTGCTGCGCTGGCTTGAAGACGGACCGCTGGTGGTTGTTTCCGACGGTCCGGGAACAACGCCCAAACTGAAGGCGCGCCTGATGGCCACCGGGCAGGCAGGAACCTTTGGTGAAAGCGGCGAACGCTTCTCCGTTTCGGTGGAGGATACGCCCTCCGACAGCCAGGAATTGCTGGCGCGCGTGGATTTTGCTCCTGGCACAGATGCGGGAATGGAGTCCATGCTCGGTTTCCGACAGGATTTGGGTTTTGCTGGCTCGGTCCGATCGGTAGCAGCCGTCGCCGTCCATCCTGAGATTGATGGCCCCGCAGGGGAAGCAGGACTGGACGAGGCTGCAGTTCGCACCTGGGAGACACTTCACCTGGGCGATGAGTTCGAGGCTGAGGTGGGTTCCACAGAAGTAGTGGGACGCTTCGGGAGCGGGGCGACCAACACCGTAGCCGCGGCGTTGCCTAATGCCTCGGCAGACTGGCGCGATGGCAATTCGTCGGTCGGCTACCGCCTGGCGACGTTTATGTCCGGCCCGATTCAAAACGATGATACCCAGGCCGGTGCCTGGCTGCCTGAGTTCTCCATCCGCAATGGCGAGCTGGTTCTGCAGCGCGGGCTTCACCAGGAGATCGGATGGAAGCGGAACACCAATACCTCAGGCATGAGCGTCCTGGTATTCACCGACAGCATCCGGAATCCGGTTCTCGAGGCCATGGGGTACCGCAATTCGGGCTCGATGTCCGATGCCGCACTTCTTGACAGCAAGAGCGGCCTGCTGCGCGCTGCGGGTCCAAATTTCTCCGGCCAGGGAATCGTGGCCGGCGTTGAACGCCGTTTGCCCGGCGGCAACGAAGTTCGCCTTAGCTACGCCAATGGACGTGCGCTGGTAATGCCGGCCCTGCCGCGACCGGCTGCGATGGAGGAGGTGCTGGGCGCAGCCCATCCCCGCCGTGCCGAGGCCTATTCCATTTCCCTCTCAGGGACGCTCGATGGCACCGGAACGCGCTGGCAAGCGAGTTATCGCTGGCAGCCTGAGGATACCGTTACCCAAGTAGCGCCATTTGCGCAGAACGCCGCCGAACCTTACCTGAACTTCCGCTTGCGCCAGCCCATTCGTGTGAGCCACGACGGCTCGGTTGGCGTAGAAGCGCTGCTCGATGTGCGTAATCTGCTGGCCGAGGGCTATCGCCCCTTCATTCTGAGCGATGGTTCCCTCCTGATCTTCTCCCAGGACCAGCGCGGCATCCGCGGCGGCCTGGCCATTACCTTCTAGAGCTACGGCACAGCTTGTTCCTTCCTCTCGCCAACCTTGAATAGCTTGAATACACGACTCTGCGTGCACCGGAGCCTGGCAGGTTTCTTGCAAATGTGAAGAGGCGAGGCCGTGCTGACGGTGTGCAGTTAGACTTGCTTGGAGTAGGGTATGTAATTAGATTTGTTCGGAGGCAGTTATCCGATGCGAAAGACCACCTTCTTTTTGTGCTTTTCTTTTGCCCTCCTGATTTTCACTTCTCTTCCATGCGCTTTTGCAGCAGATGCTCCGCGCCTGGAGAAGAAAGACGGTCGCTACGCTCTGATGGTGGATGGCCAACCGTACCTGATTCTCGGCGGCCAGATACACAATTCGAGCGGTTGGCCAAGCGAACTTCCGCAAGTGTGGGAGTCGCTGGCCGCTCTGCACGCGAACACGGTCGAGGCGCCTGCGTACTGGGAACAAATCGAAGCCCAGGAAGGGCACTTTGACTTCAGCAACGTGGATCAGCTTGTAGAGGGAGCGCGCGCTCATCATCTACACCTGGTTATGTTGTGGTTTGGAACCTGGAAGAACGGCAACATGCAGTACGCGCCTGTGTGGGTGAAGACGGATACGAAGCGCTTTCCGCGAATGATGCGGCCCGACGGGCTGCCGACGGATGTGCTGTCGGCCAACTCGCGCAACAATCTTGAAGCAGACAAGGCGGCGTTTACGGCGCTGATGCGGCACCTGAAGGAAATAGACAGTGAGCAGCACACGGTGCTTATGGTGCAGGTGGAAAACGAATCCGGTGGAATCGGCAGCGCGCGCGATTTTTCGGCAGAGTCGAATCGCGAGTTTGCCGGGCAGGTTCCAGCGGAACTGCTGGCTGCTGCGAACAAGCAGGCGGGCACATGGAGCCAGGTGTTCGGAGCTGACGCAGACGAGATTTTTCAGATCTTTCACCAGGCGAAGTATGTGAATGAAATCGCAGCGGCCGGTAAGAAGGAATTCAACATTCCGTTCTACATCAACGTGTGGGTAAGTCATCTGACGGTAGAACTGCCGCAACGACAAATCCTGCTTCCGGGCATTCAGTATCCGAGCGGCGGAGCTGTGCAGAAGTGGGTGGGGCTATGGAAAGCTCTGGCACCTTCGATCGACATGATCGGGCCGGACATTTACACCAGTAACTCGAGCGAGTATAGAGCCTTGATTCACACATATCATCGGCCGGACAATCCGCTTTGGATTCCGGAGACAGGGCGCAGCGACAATTTTGCCAAGTTCTTTTTCTATGCGCTGGGTGATGGAGCGATCGGGTTCTCGCCATTCGGTGTGGACCGGGCAGGGTGGAATATTCTGGGGGACGAACCGTGGTCAGGGCACGCGCGCAACTTCGCCCTCATCGGTCCGATGAGCAGCGAAATTGCTAAGCTGGAGGACGAGGGCAAGCTCAAGACTAGCGTAGAGGAGCCCGGGCAGGCGGAGCAGGAACTTGACTTTGGAGGATGGCAGGCCACGGTGGCATTCGGGTTCCCGCAGCCCGACGGACGGAACGCCCCGGGTACTAAAGACGCGCACGGAGTTACGCTGGTGGCTCAACTTGGTCCCGACGAATTTCTGGTGACGGGTTTCGACGCGAGCGTTCGTTTTCATTTGCCGAGTGACCCTCCATTTATCCGTTCGCAGATTCTTACCGCGGAAGAGGGGAGCTATGAAAACGGTGTGTGGAAGACAGTGCGGCTATTGAACGGCGACGAGGTAGACCGCGGTTTGTGCTTCCACCAGAAGCCGCAGGTTGTACGCGTGCACATGGGGAAATTCTGATTGTGAGGCACGGGCCACAGCCAACTAACTGCCCGAAGCGGAAAGAGGGATCATGAGCAAGTTCGAGATGAGCCGTCGCACTGCATTGAAAGCCGGCGTTGCAGCAACGGCGCTGACATCGTTATCCGGAATATTGCAGGGGGAAGAAGTGAACCCAAGGAAAAAGAGGATCAGGCAGTCGGTCTGCCGCTGGTGCTATCAGAAGATTGCCCTGGACGACTTATGCGCGTCGGCGGCGCAGATCGGACTGGTAGGCGTCGATCTGTTGCAACCGGAGGAGTATGAAGTTCCACGGCGACATGGAATCATCTGCACGATGGGGTATGCGGGCGCTGGAACGATTCCCGATGCCATGAACCGGACGGAGCATCATGCGGATATCGAAGCGGCCCTGCGCACCAACATTCCGCTAGCAGCAAAAGCCGGTGTGCCCAACGTGATCACCTTCTCTGGAACCCGGAAAGGGATGGCGGACGATGAAGGCGCGCGCAATACGATCGCCGGACTGAACCGTGTGAAGAAGATCGCCGAGGACAATGGAGTCACAATCTGCCTGGAGTTGCTGAACAGCAAGGTGAACCACCCGGACTATATGGCGGATCACACCGCATGGGGCGTGCGCGTGATGGAGGAGGTAAATTCTCCGAACGTGAAGCTCCTCTACGACATTTACCATATGCAGATTATGGAAGGCGACCTGATTGCGACCGTTCGCAAAAACATTGCATGGATCGGGCACTTCCACACTGGCGGCGTACCGGGCCGGCATGAATTGGACGACACGCAGGAGATACAATGGGACGGCGTGATGAAAGCCATAGCGGCGACAGATTACAAGGGTTATGTGGCGCATGAGTTTCTACCGTTACATGATCCAATGACCAGCCTGCGCGCTGCGGTGGATTTGTGCGATGTGTAGGTCGCTCTCGCTATATCTGCGCCAACATATTAACTAAGTTGAGGGTTTGAGAAACTATGAAATCGCTACTACTTTCTGAATACAACCACCTTGAAATAGCAGACGTTCCTTTGCCGGTCGTCGGACGCGGTGAGGTTCTTGTGCGCGTGGAAGCGTGCGGCATCTGCGGAAGCGACGTGCACGGTTTCGACGGCTCCACGGGGCGCCGCATTCCGCCAATTGTGATGGGCCATGAGGCTGCCGGTACGGTAGAGACCGTCGGCGAAGGTGCGACAAAGTACAAGAAAGGCGATCGCGTTACCTTCGACTCGACGATTTACTGCGGCGAGTGCCAGTACTGCAAGCGCGGACAGATTAACCTCTGCGACAACCGCGAGGTGATCGGCGTTTCATGCGGCGACTACCGCAGGCACGGCGCCTTTGCCGAATATGTCGTGGTCCCGGAGCGCATCATGTATCCGCTGCCGATGGATTTCTCATTCGAAGCGGCGGCCATGCTTGAAGCGGTGTCAGTGGCGCTGCACGGTGTGAAGGTATCGCAGGTGACGGGTGGCGAGACGGCGCTGGTGATCGGCGCGGGAATGATCGGCCTGCTCACGCTGCAGGCTGCGCGAGCCGCGGGCTGCAAGCGCGTATTTATCACTGACGTGGATGAGACGCGGTTGAAGTTGGCCAGGCAGGTGGGCGCCGATGAGACACTCCATTGCTCGGGCGCGGAACTTGTAGCAGAAGTGATGCGGTTGACAGGCGGAAACGGAGTTGACATCACGCTGGAAGCAGTGGGACGCAACGAGACGGTGGCCGCCGCAATCGATTGCACGCGCAAGGGCGGAACGGTGACTCTCATAGGCAACATCATGCCCGAGGTGACGTTGCCGCTGCAGAAAGTGGTGGTGCGGCAGCTGCGACTCCAGGGCTCGTGCGCTTCATCGGGCGAGTATCCTGAGGCAATTGAATTGATCGCGAATGGCAAGATCCAGGTGAAGCCACTAATCACCGCTGTGGCCAGCCTTGAAGAAGGACCGCGGTGGTTTGAGCGGCTGCATTCGCGCGAACCGAATTTAATGAAGATAATTTTGACGCCGAGGATGTAATGAACAACGGACTTTTCGATCTTACCGGACAGGTTGCAATTGTGACGGGGACCAGCCGTGGGCTGGGACAATATTTTGCGAGGGCGTTGGCAAAGGCTGGCGCAGATTTGGTTCTGACCAGCCGCACGCGCGAGTCGCTGGTTCCGTTTGAGTCGGAGATCAGGGCGCTGGGGCGGCGGGCAGTTTCTTTGGAACTCGATGTGCGCAGCCAGGAGAGCATCGAAAAGATGGCCGCCGATGCGGAAGATGCGTACGGGCAAATTCACATCCTGGTGAATAATGCTGGATGCAATATCCGCAAGCCGGCGCTCGATGTGCAATGGGAAGACTGGAACAAGATTCTCGATACGAATTTGCGCGGGTCGTTTTTTGTAGCGCAGGCTGTGGCGAGAAGGATGATTGCCAGGGGATATGGACGCATCGTCAATATCGGATCGGTGACTTGCGTTGCCGGATATGCGGGCCTTGCGCCGTATGGTGCAAGCCGCGGAGGCGTTCGGCAGATGACGATGAGCCTTGCCGACGACTGGGGCAAACATGGAGTTACTGTCAATTGCCTGGCGCCAGGCTGGTTCCGCACCGAGCAAACCAAGGTTCTCTACGAAAATCAAGAGTGGGTTGATTATCTGGTTGATCGCATTCCTATGAAGCGTCCCGGACAGCCGAACGATCTGGATGGGGCAGTAGTGTTCCTGGCTTCTGAAGCCAGCCGCTATATTACCGGGCAGACGTTGTTGGTGGACGGCGGAATCTCGACCGGGGCCACGCGAGCCACCGTACCTCCCAAGAACCAAGGGTGAGTAGACACCGGTGAGATTCTCACCTTGGTGAAGAAAAGCGAACAAGGATGAATTGACATGATAAGTCGCAGATCGAGTGTGACTGCTCTCTTTGTCCTTGTCTGTTTGGCAGGTTGCAACATGCTGGCGCAAGAACAAGCGCCGCCACCTTTGTCTCAGGACCCCTCCTCATCGAAGGATACGTTGGTGCGCGAGTTCAAGGATCCGCCCAATGGCGCACGGCCCCGCGTCTGGTGGCACTGGATGAACGGCAACATTGCTCCTGAAGGAATCAAGCTGGACCTCGAGTGGATGCACTCGGTGGGCCTGGGCGGAGTGACGATCTTTGAGGGCGCGATTGCTACTCCGCAGGTGGTGCCGCAGCGGCTCATCTATATGACACCGGAGTGGAAACGTGCTTTCAGCGATGCAGTGACGACCGCGAGAGACCTTGGAATGGAGGTGGCGATTGCGAGTTCGCCTGGTTGGAGCGAGACGGGCGGCCCCTGGGTTCCGGCCGCGCAAGGCATGAAGAAAATGGTATGGAGTGCGACGCGCGTGGAGGGTGGGCAGCCATTTAGCGGCGTGCTGCTGCATCCGCCGCAGGTGGACGGGACGTTTCAGAACTTCCAGGTGCCGGGCCGGCGCGGTCCTGACGGCAAGATTGTTGTTCCACCGGAATTTTATGCAGACGCGGCCGTGATTGCGTACAAAGTTCCTGAAGGAGACAAGACGCAGGTGGAGTTGAATCCGCAGGTGACTTCAAGTGGCGGAACTCCGAACATAGCCGCATTGTCCGATGGCGATGTGAATACGGTTGCGCTGGAGTTGTCTGCGGGAGCGACTGGAAGCGAGGCATGGGTTCAGTTCGATTACGGTCATCCGCAAGCGATTCAGGCTGTCACGCTTGCCTCGCTGGACGACATGATCAGCGTGTTCGATCACGAGAACAGCGATGTTGCGCCGCGCATTGAGGCGAGCGACGATGGCACGCAATTCCGCAAGATTGCGGATATTCCGTTCAGCAGCTTGCCGCAGCGTACCGTCGCATTCGATGCAGTGACGGCGCGCTATTTTCAGATCGTGTTTACAACCAACGCTTCACCCAGGGGCGTGGCCGATCACTGGATCACGGAGTTGGTATTGACCAGCGGCGCGCGTGTGAATGAATTCGAAAAGCGGGCGGGCTATGCCAATTCGCGCGACTTTTATGCCATCACCGATCCGAATGTTGCACCGGAGTTCATCGTGTCCCAGGAGGATGTGATCGACCTGAGCGGGAAGATGAAGGCTGATGGCACGCTGGACTGGACGCCGCCGGCGGGTAAATGGATGGTTCTGCGCATCGGCTATTCGCTTACTGGGCACGAGAATGGACCCGCGCCCGCGGAAGCGACCGGCCTTGAAGTGGACAAGCTCAATCGCGAGTACGTGAAGAACTACGTCGACGGTTATCTGAAGATGTATTCCGATACCGTGGGCGCGGACAAGATGGGCAAGGACGGAATCTCGTTCATGCTCACCGACAGCATCGAGGTGGGTCCGCAGAACTGGACTGACAATATGCTGGACGAATTTCAAAAGCGGCGCGGNNGATTTCTCTGGGACTTCCGCCGCACCATCGGTCAACTCATTGCCGAGAATCATTACGGCGCGATATCAGATGATTTGCACGCGCATGGGATGGGTTACTACGGCGAGGCGCTTGAGTATCATCGTCCTTCGCTCGGCGACGATATGGAGATGCGAAGCAAGACGGACGTGCCCATGGGCGCGATGTGGACCTGGGCAGGGAGTCCGGGGCCGGATGTGGATTACATCTCGGATCTGCGCGGGGCCGCGTCGGTAGCGCACATCTACGGGCAGAACATTGTGGGCGCGGAGTCGATGACATCGCGCGGGCCCGCGTGGGGATGGTCGCCGAACTCGCTCAAAAAGGTTGCAGACCTGGAGTTTGCGCTAGGCGTAAACCGGTTCCAGATCCATGAATCGTCGCATCAGCCGTTGGCAGATATGGCTCCCGGAATGACGCTGGGACCTTACGGAGTGTGGTTCAATCGCAATGACACATGGGCGGACGAAGCGGGACCGTGGATTTCATATCTCGCGCGATGTTCATACCTGTTGCAGCAGGGACACTTTTACGGAGATGTGGCCTACTTCTACGGTGAGGAAGGGCCGTTGACTGCGGTGTTTGGATGGAAGGCGCAGCAGGATGCACCGGATGGCTATGGATTCGACTTCGTCAACAGCGATGTGTTGTTGCATCAACTGTCGTTCAAGGACGGAAGGCTCATAACTCCCGGCGGCACGAGCTATCGAATTCTTTACCTCGGTGGACGAAGCCAGCGCATGACTCTCCCGGTCCTTCAGCAACTTGGCAACCTGGTGAAGCAGGGTGCGGTGATCGCAGGCAGCAAGCCGACGGATTCGCCAAGTCTCTCCGATGATGAAAAGGAGTTTCACGACCTCGCCGATCAACTCTGGGGAGCTTCTGTAGCGGGAACCGGAATGCGTGCGATACAGGGATGGGGAAAGCAGTTGTTGGATAAGGTGACCAATCTATCCGGCGCCTACCACAAGTTTGGAAAAGGAAGAGTCTACTCCGGCATGACAGCAAACGAGGTGCTTGCGGATCTGGGGACATCGCAGGACTTCGAATACACGAAGCCGGAGGCCGACACAACACTCATGTTCCTGCATCGCAAACTTGACGATGGCGAAATCTACTTTGTGGATAACCGCAACGAGCGCCCGGAGAGT
>PKXI01000202.1 GCA_003133425.1 Acidobacteriaceae bacterium | reverse complement strand
ACTTGCGCTCCACCATGCGCAGGATCGTTTCCATGGTTGAGACGTCGCTGCGGTTGCCGTCAAAGGTTTCGTAGCTGAATGGGAAGCCCTCGCTGTTGACGATCAGTGCGATTACCAATTGCTCGCAGTCGGGCCGATGATCCCGGGAATAGCCGCGCCGAACCATGGGATTCTTTTCCGCCGCGCCTTCCACATAGGTGCTCGTCAGGTCGTAAAGCAGCACGTCGAACTCGGCGCCGAACAACGCTCCGTAGCGCTCTTTCAGATGCCGCTCCAGTTTCGTCTTGTGCGGCAGGATCTGGTCCAGGCAGCGGTACAGGCGGGTGTCGTTGACCTTGCCTTCTTCGATCTCCAGCAGATCGTCTAGCGCGGTCGACGGATACCAGCGCTGCTCGATGGCCAGCTCGCTGCCCGGCGCGCAGAGACGGTTGATGGCCAGCAACGCCGCAACGCGCGACCAGGGCACATCGGCCGGTTCCTGATCGATATGTTCTTCAAAGAAACGATCCAGTTCAAGCCGCTTCCACAGTTCCAGTCCAAGGAAACAGGAGCCGAACGTACGTGTCCTCTCCAGACGCACTTTGTTCAGCAATACCCGCGCCACATCGGAATCGTCTTCGGGCGGCTCCACATGCGACGGGAACAGTTTCAGTTGCCGCGTATCGCCCTGCTCGTTGAAAACTTCAACCGTCTTCACCCAGCGCGCCTGCGCCGAACTGTTCAACTCACCCAGATAGCAGAGCGTTCTCTGACGCGGACCATCCGGCGTGCGCACCGTTTCCACCAGCGACCAGTACGCGTGAGCCTTGCCGTCCTTACTGCGGCTGTGCTAACGCAAATACATTCTGCGAGGATCGTGCCATGACCCCAACTCAATTTCAAGAGGGTAGGTCTGCACTACATCGCGTTTTCAGAAACCACCATTGAGACAACAAGACTTGATCCCCGCCGACAGGTCAAAATAGCCGAATCTGTCAATTTCGTGACGAACTTCGGCTAGTGTAGCGGAGGGGCCATAGCTGGGGATTAGGGGCGCGGGAACATGGAGGAGACTGCCACAATGCACCAACATTACGGGACGCATGCCCGCGCTGTGACCCGTGGCACATGCGCCTTTCCTTCCCCCGCGTAACAATAAATGTGTGAGGTACGCGGGCTCCTGGCCGCGGCCCAACGAAGGAGCTTGGAATGGGCGATTTAGACACGCTTGTCGACGCTGTCGCGGTCGACCCACTGGTCGGCCACCCGGCCGACTATCACGTTTTCCATAAACTGATTGCCCGCTGCAAAAACCTGCCGGCCATCACCACCTCCGTTGTCTGGCCGCTCTCCGACGTCGCCATGCTGGGCGCGGTCGAAGCTGCTTCGCATGGCCTCATCGAGCCCATACTTGTCGGGCCCTCTGCCGAGATGAAGGCGCTTGCTGCCAAGATCGGTGTCGATATTTCCCGCTTCAAAATTCAGGAAGCCGAGAGCGAGGGCAAAGCCGCTGCGGCTGGCGTCGCCCTATGCCGCTCCGGCGACGCGCAGTCGATTATGAAGGGGAGCCTCCACACCGACGAGTTGATGAGGGCCGCCCTGCACAAGGAACTCGGCCTGCGCACCGCCCGCCGCGTCTCCCACGTCTTCATCATGGACACGCCGGCTTACGCCCGTACGCTGCTCATCACAGACGCCGCCATCAACATCGAGCCCGAGCTTGAAGACAAGATTCACATCGTCCAGAATGCGATCGAGCTGGCCCACGCGCTCGGAATTCCCAAACCCAAGGTGGCGCTGCTCTCGGCCGTCGAGAACGTGAACCCCAAGATCCAGTCCACACTCGACGCCGCCGCGCTCTGCAAGATGGCCGACCGCGGCCAGATCACCGGCGGCATCCTCGACGGCCCGTTGGCCTTCGACACCGCCGTCAGCAAAAAGGCCGCCAGCATCAAGAAGCTGGTCTCGCCCGTCACCGGCCAGGCCGACATCCTCGTGGTCCCCGATCTGGAGAGCGGCAACATGCTGGCTAAGCAGCTTGAATATCTGGGCGGCGCCCAACTGGCCGGAATCGTGCTTGGCGGCCGCGTGCCGGGCATCCTCACCAGTCGCGCCGATTCGGCGGAAACGCGGCTCACCAGTTGCGCGGTCGCCGTGCTTCTGCACTACGCAACGCAGCCGGCAGTGAAAGTCTAGCTTTCTTCTTTCCTCCCGCCGTCTCGAACGGGCGCTCCCCTCTTCCTCCGGGGCCCCGGCGACAGCCCTTCGTCGCTTGGCTTGGTCCACCTTGAGACCACCGTACTTCTTGCGCCAGCGGTAATCCCACATTTCCATTCTGAACTTGACTTGCGAATCTTCGGATGGGCTTCCTCATCAATATCCATAGCGGTTTGAACGTGACGTGGACGCTCAGGAGGTCAACACCCAATGGGTGAGAAACAAAATGGGCCGTTTCAGCTTTCTTTCAACGCCTCCTTGAAGATCAGTTTCCAGGGATCACGCGTCACCTCCGACGGTGGCCTCATCCTTGTTCGTGAGCTGGATGAACAGCTGGGCTTCGGCGAGCTAAAGGCTAGCCAAAGATATTTGAAAT
>PKXI01000391.1 GCA_003133425.1 Acidobacteriaceae bacterium | reverse complement strand
ATGGAATTTTGGCGAGACACAGCTGCCCATGTCGGGCTTCCGCGAACTCCTGGCCCAGTCGGTCACCTTCCGCGATTTTGTGTTCAAAGCGTATGGCACGCGCATCTCCAGCCTGTTGATGCTGATTGAAGAAGTCGCCTTCGGGCGGATCGATCAGCGCCTGGCTGCATGCCTGCTTCAAATCGGCAAGGGAAAAGACAAGGTGGACGCCACGCACCAGGAGCTTGCGGTGGAACTGGGGACGGCCCGCGAAGTGGTGAGCCGCCAACTCAAGGAATTCGAGCGCCGCGGCTTGGTTCAATTGGGTCGCGGCCATCTGCTGCTTCTGAACACGCGCGCCCTCGATCTGTTGGCAAAGAATCTTTCGTCCCAAAGTGACTAGGTTACAGACTGCCCTCGCCGCGCCTCGTAGGGTAGAGACACTTTGAAGTCTCTGAATCCAGAAGGAGTGCATACCATGTCAAAGAATGTTGGCGGAATCGACCGCGTCTTGCGGATCGTTGTAGGGCTGGCCATGATCGGCGCAACCGTGTTTCACCTGCTGCCAATTTGGGGCTGGATCGGGGTAGTCCCTCTCGCAACCGGTTTGATCGGATGGTGCCCGGCCTATCTGCCATTCGGCTTTAAGACTTGTAAGCCGGCCAGATAACCGGCCACGTCCTTCCTTGCCTGGATCGAGAGCAAACGAGAGACCTGTCTTGGGACCGCTACAGGTGAATCCAGCCGGAACGGATCAATGTAAGCGATCCCACCGCGACGAAGAGTCAGAGAAGGATTCCCTGAAGGAATGGTCGAACTCCGACTTCGCGGAGCGTCTTCATGGAGAGCCCGGTTCCAATCAGGAAAAGCGTGACGGTCAGGCCGATGCCCCCAAGGTGCTTGAGCACTGGATAGGCGGACTTGAAAATGTGGACGTAGGTATTTGAAACAGCCGCGAGACAGAAAAAGAGAATGAACCATGGCCATTGAATGCGCGCCTTGCTCTTGTTTGCCATAGCGGTTCCGACGGAAAGCGGTACGATCCATAGAGCGCGGGCCAACTTGACGGTCGTGCCGACGGTAAGAGCCACCGCTCCGTACTTTGCCGTCGCGCCGACGACGGAACTTATGTCATGAATGGCGAGCGCTGACCAAAGGCCAAACTGCGACTGAGTCATATGCAGCACCGCCCCGATTGCGGGGAATGTGAGCAATGCAACCGAGTTAAGCACAAAAACAGTTCCGAGCGAGANNCCGAAATGAGGTAAGAGATTCTCTGTTTCACTTGCAAGAGTCGTCCCAACCCCCAACCCAGGAGCAAGGCGATGCTGATGCTACCTGCGGTATAGATGAAACCGGAGTGGCCCGCTTGCATAACCTGCTGCAAATCCATACCAAACCCAAGGCCGACCACGGAGGCCTGGAGGAGAAGTTTGGATAGTTTCTTCGCCTCTACATGGAATGGATGAAGAAATGAGAACCCGTAGATGAGGCCGCCGGCCAGCGCCACCGGCGGTGACACCAGACCGCTGGCAGCGAGAATCAATCCGATGAAAAATATATTCTTGGACACACAATAAGTGTCGCTGAGGCATGCGACCGCGTCCAAGCAGAAGTACTCATGCCCCCATTTGCGCTTCTTATGGGTCCCGGCAGGCTAGAGCTGTTTGGTCTTGACCAATGTTCTTTGCGAACCGGCGCGGCCGATGAGAAACCTGCGGAATTCATGGGCCAGGCCCAGAGGCTCGGGGCCGGAGGCATACGCGATAAGGAACTTGCGTTTGATCCGCAATCCCTCTACATTGACAATTTTGAAACTGTTATCGAGCCTCAGGTCCTTGGCAATCGCCCAACGCGAGACAAATCCTATTCCCAGTCCTGCTTCCACGGCAGATTTGATAGCCTCCGTTGAATCCAATTCCATCACAACATGCAATGAACTGCGCTTCACGCCTTGCTGCTCAAACGCAAGCTCAATTACATGCCGTGTACCGGATCCGTGTTCCCGCATGAGCAAGGGAACAGCAGCCAGTTCGGCACACGATACCAGATTGCGCTCGGCCAGCTCGTGCGCGGTAGATGCGATCAAGACCAGTTCATCTTCAAGAAATGGTTCGGTCTTGACATCGCGGCTTCGCGCCGGCCCCTCGATGAATCCCAACGCAATCTTCTGCTTCTCCACTGCGTTCACGATCTGTTCGGTGTTGCCGCTGATCAGAGTGGGGTAAACCCGGGGATGTTCGCGCCGGAACTCGGCCAGCAGGCGGGGCAACACATACTGGGCGATGGTCGTGGAGGCGCCCAGGGCCAGATGCCCGGAGTGCTCTCCGCTAAGCGCGGCAATTTCGTGTTCAGCTTGCGCGCGAAGCGCACTTAACTGCTGCGAGTACCTGAGAAGAACACGGCCCGCCTCCGTTAGCGTAATTTGCACCCCGGTGCGATCGAAGAGTTGCACGCCGAGATCCTCCTCGAGTGCCTTGATCTGGAGACTCACAGCAGGTTGTGAAAGGTACAGCTCTTCGGCAGCCTTCCTGAAGCTGCGTTGCTCCGCAACTGCCCGGAAGACCACGATACGGAAGTTTTCGAGGCTCGTCATTGGACGATTGGACCTATTCCTAATTCGTGCGAGACTTTCTGAAAGTCGAGTGGTCTTTCCACGGTGGAAAAGGCCACGCAAGGAGAATAACCGTTCCCTACTGTGACTGAAGATCAACTTAAAGGACTCCCCGTCCAAGATGCCGCATATCCACCAGCGCGAATGAATGGAAGACGGGAAAGCGGCTCTGGGCCCAAGTGGCGCAGCCAGTCAGCCACCGGTCCTGAGCGGTCATCCCCGCCGGAGCGCTGCCTCGCCCACGGCGAGCTCGATCTTGATCTCCGGCGGAGCCAGAAGCGTGTTATGCACCAGGCAATGGTGTACAGAACGCATGAGTCCCTCCGTTTGGTCTTCCGTGAGAGGCACGGGGCAAACAACATGAATGCGAAAGTTGCCGATCCGCGCAGGCTGTTTCAGCTTGTCCGCAGTCACGGAAACTTCCACGCCACGGTCGTCGAGGTTACGGGTTTTGAGGTATTGCACCGCATAGAAAGCCGCGCAGGAACCTAGTGACGCGAGCAGAAGCTCAGGGGGTGTCATTCCACTGTCTTCGCCCCCGTTTTCTGATGGCTGATCACAAAGAATCGAGTGCGACCGCGAATGAATGGCGAATTTAACCTGATCGAGATGAGTAACCTTCACTTCCATTGTGTTTCTCCTCTTCATTAGAAGAAAGACATGACAGAGGCAATTCGTTACAAAACCGCAGATGTTTATTTTGTGGCCGGCAGAATCAGCATACGCAGGTATTCGCGCGTGAGGATGGCGCGCAATCGGGGTGCGACAGCGGAGTCACAGGGGATCTGCAGGGAGCGGCAGCGGTCGATGGCTGCACGCAGGTCACGCAGAAACGCCACGCAGGACGGGCATGCCTCGATATGTCCCCGCATCTGGTCGCACGTAACGGGCTCCACCCTTCCGTCCAGGTATTCAGAGAGGTTGGCAAACAAATCGCGGCATTCATCGGGACGTCGCCCACTCTTGGATCGTGTGCCTTTGGGCCTTTTCGCGAGCGATCGGGCGTTATCAGAATCCCCGGGAGTGCCACTCAGGAGTTGGTTCATCTCCTTGCGCACACTCAAACGCGCTCGGTGAAGACGAATGCGTACAGTCCCCTGCTGCAGATCGAGAATCTGAGCGGCCTGCTCGGTGCTCAACTCCTCCATATCATGGAGCACGAGAACGATTCGCAAGGGGGCCGGGATGCGCAGAATCGCCTGATGGAGCAGATGATGTTGCTCGGCATAAAGCAGGTTGCCTTCCGGGCCCTTTCCGGCATCCCTGAGCAATAACCCCAACTGTTCGTCGGTCGGCATCAGCTCATCGAGCGAAAGTATATTCGCAGGGGCATGAGAAGGCTTGCGGCGCATGCGCCAGCAGCGGTTTCGAGTGACGGTGTAAAGCCAGACGGCAAGTTCCTGCGGGTCCTTTATCTTGGCCAGATGCTCGAGGGAACGGAAGAGCACCTCTTGCATAGTGTCTTCGGCATCCTCAGGATGCCCGCAGACCTTCATGCTGAACGAATAGACGGTGTTCTGAAGCAACCCGATCGCCTCTTCAACAGCTTCAGGGGTGTTGAGGCGCAACAGATCTGTGGCTTGGATCAGTTCAGGTCGCATCGCATGGGGTCATCGAGATCACTACCAGTATATCCCCGCGTATGTAAGCGATAGCTGATCCTCCCGAAGGTCCGCCTGTTCACTGCGCAAAGCATTCCGAAAGGAACTCACTGCACACATGGATGCGCAGTGCCGGCCACTTGCAATGCGGCCTCGATCATCTCCAGGCAGATCGGGGATACCTTCCTAAGCCAATCCCACTCCTCGTCGCTTGCGGGCTTCGAGTCAGCGGCGAGCCATGCGCGCAACAATGCCAAAGCGAGACCCATCTCGGCGCCAGAACGGCTTTCCTCCAGCAGGAACATCTGGCGGTAGACTTCATCCTTGACCCGCTCGCCGCGAACATGCCGCGAACTTGCCGGTCGTGAAACACTCTTTCGCGCCGTCATTGCAGTTTCTCCCCTTGAATGAGCCAGGAGTACCGGCCTACATTCACGCATGCCACCTGATGAAATCCGCTGGAAAGCAACCGATCCGCGGCATCCGATGCGGCCAGGCGATGATCCAGAGGGGGGCCGGCTTCGCGTTCAACATCCGGCCGCCAGTCGAGGATCGCGATGCGCCCTCCGGGCTTGAGAATGCGATGCGACTCCTCAAGGACTATGGAACTGTCTGTGAGTTCGTGCCAGACATTCGCCAGAAAGACGAGCGTGCAGCAGGCATCCGGCAATGTTGTCGATTCGGCCTCTGCGTGGACGAGATCGACATTGGACACGGAACCTTCGAGCAGCTTTTGCCGCAGGAGCGCGAGCATTTCGTCCTGCGCATCGACGGCGTAGACTTTGCCATTCGCGCCGACGGCCTTGGCCAGGGGCAGCGAGAAGTATCCCGTGCCTGCGCCCAGGTCGGCAATCGTATCGTCTGGGCGCAGAGAAAGAGCCGCGAGCACCTCGGCAGGAGGAAGCCACACTTTGCGCGCAGGATCGTCGAGCCGATGCACCTGGGGCGCAGGAAACCGTTTGTCGTGCATGTCGCTCCTACTTGGCGGCGCCGCAGTTGGCATCTTTCATACCGATAGCGCGGAAGATAGACATTGCGGGGCACCAGTTTGTAAATGCAGATTGCAGCAGGTTAAGTCCGACAAAGGCCGTCAGACAGAGCCAGTAGATTGAAACGTAATGCGCAAGCGCAACCGACACGAGCACAACAGCACCTGCCATGAGACGTAGAGCGCGTTCGACTGTCATAGGGAATTTCCTTCTTCAGTTTCAGGTTGAGGTTCAGGCTCGGCCTGATGCCGCGAATGAACCATGTAGTAGAGCACCGGAATGGTTGGCCACGACAGGAACGTGGATGCGACTGCTCCGGCAATCAGCGATAGTGCAAGCCCCTGGAAGATGGGGTCGGTAAGAATCACGCTGGCACCGACGACGACGGCCGCCGCAGTGAGAAGCATGGGACGGAAGCGAGTTGCTCCGGCATCGATCACCGCATCGGCCAGCGGAATTCCCTGGCGGATACGAAGCTCGATGAAGTCGACAAGAATAATCGAGTTGCGCACGATGATGCCGGCGCCCGCAATGAAGCCGATCATTGATGTCGCGGTGAAGAATGCGCCTATCATTGCATGGGCCGGCATGATGCCCACCAGCGTGAGAGGAATGGGGGCCATGATGATCAACGGCACGATGAAGGAGCGGAACCATCCCACCACGAGCACGTAAATGAGTACCAGCACCGCGGCGAACGCCAGGCCCATGTCACGGAAGACCTCAATCGTGATTTGCCATTCGCCGTCCCACTTCATCGAGTAGTGATCAGTCGACTCAGGCATTGAAGCGTTATAGCGGGTCAGCGTGTATCCGGCTGGAAGCTTGAGATTGTCGAGATCCTTGTTCATCTTGAGAATGGCGTAGACCGGGCTTTCAATCGCTCCAGCAACGTCGCCGGTGACATAAACCACGCGGCGCAGGTTCTTGTGATAGATGCTGCGCTCGATGGTTTTGTGTTCGATGATGACCAGCTCCCGCAACGACACCATGGAGCCATCCGCGCCGGGCAGGCGAATATTGTTCAAACCCTGCTCGGAGGAGCGATCCGCGCGGTCAAGCTCGACAATTGCTGGCACGGGCTCCCGCGCGGCCTGATCGTGCATGAGGCCCACCTGGGTTCCCGAAACAGCCAGCGCTAGTGCATGGGCCACGTCCGACACCGCGATGCTATGCTGCGCCGCCTTCGCCTCGTCCACGCGGATCTGCAACCGCGGTTGCGGGTCTTCGACATACCAGTCTGTATCCACAACACCCGAGGTGTGCTGGAAGATGGACTTGATCTGTTGCGCAACTTCGGTCTGGCCAGCGAGATCAGGACCGTAGACCTCAGCGACGAGGGTCTGGATCACCGGCGGCCCCGGCGGCACTTCGCTCACTTGAATGCGCGCGCCGTACTGGTTGCCGATGGCGTCGAGCAGCGGACGAAGCCGCTTGGCAATGGCGTGGCTCTGCACACTGCGTTGCTTGGCAGGCAGCAGGTTCACCTGGATGTCTGCCTGGTTCGACTGGCTGCGCATGTAGTAGTGGCGCACCAGTCCATTGAAGTTATAGGGCCCGGAAGTTCCTGTGTAGGTCTGATAGTTCAGCACGTCCGGCTGCCGCGCGAGTTCTTCGCCGAGCGCCTGGGCCACGCGCGCCGTCTGTTCCATTGGCGTGCCGTCGGGCATGTTGATGACAACCTGCAGTTCGCTCTTGTTGTCGAACGGCAGCATCTTCACGCGCACCAGTCCCATGGGCACCAGTGCCATCGAGATTACAAGCAATATGGCAACGCCGATAAAGAACAGAATTCGATTACGCGAAGACCTGATCAGCGGCGTCATGATGTGCCGATAGAGCCGGGTTCGCCAGTTCTCTGTCTCCGGTTCCAGTATCTTGGCCCCTTCAAGATGCTTGCCTAACAGGCGAAGTGCAGCCCAGGGAGAAACCACAAAAGCAACCATCAACGAGAAGAGCATGGCCGCCGAAGCGCCGACGGGGATGGGCCGCATGTAGGGGCCCATGAGTCCGCGCACGAAAGCCATCGGCAGTACCGCGGCAATCACGGCAAAAGTGGCCAGAATGGTGGGGTTGCCCACCTCTGCGACTGCCTCGACCGCAACGACGCTCATGGAGCGGCCGTGATTTTCCGGCAAACGGAAGTGGCGCACCATATTCTCGACCACAACGATGGCGTCATCGACAAGAATGCCGATGGAGAAGATCAAAGCGAAGAGCGTGACGCGGTTGATGGTGTAGCCCAGGAAGTAAAACACCGACATGGTGAGCGCCAGCGTGACAGGAATAGCCAACAGCACTACGCCCGACTCGCGCCAGCCCAGGAACAGCGCTACGAGAAGAGTCACGGACAACGTGGCCAGCAGCAGATGCTCAAGCAATTCGTCCGACTTGTTCTTCGCCGTCTCTCCGTAATTCCGTGTAGTGGTCACCGTCACGTCATTGGGTATGGTCACGCCCTGCATCTCATGCACACGCTTGAGAACGGCATTTGAGATATCTGTTGCGTTGGTCCCCTTGCGCTTGGCTACGGTGATCGTCACGGCCGGATACTGGCCTGCGCCCTGATGCGCTGTTGCACCCGCGTTCGTGGTTCCGTAGACCACATAGTCAGCTGGCTCCGCGGGGCCATCGACAATCTTGTCGGCTACGTCGCGCAGGTACACCGGGCGGCCGCGAACCACGCCAACAACTACGGCCTCCAGATCTTCGCGCTGGGTGAAGATGTTGCCGGCGTCGACGCGCACCTCCTGGTTGTTCTCAGAGAAGTTCCCGGCCTGCACGCTTGCATTCGCGGCCTGTAGATGTCCGACGATTGCCATCGGCGACAAGCCATAGGCATTCAGCTTTTCCGTACTGAGCACCACCCGCATAGTGCGTGGAAGGCCGCCGATGATCGACGTTTCCGATACATCGCCAATCTGCTCAATGTTGTGTTGCATCTCATCGGCGATGGCGCGCAACTGATAGCCGTTGTAATGCTCGCCCCAAAGGGTCATGGCCAGGATCGGCACATCGTCGATGGAGCGGGCCTTGATCAGCGGCTGGGAAACTCCGGGCGGCATGCGATCGAAGTTCGAGTAGAGCTTGCTATAGACCTTGATCAGCGCATCTTCCTGCGGCGTGCCGACCAGAAAGCGCACAATGACCATGCTCTGACCCGGAGCTGAGGTCGAGTACACATATTCGACGCCCGAGATCTGGTGAACCAGGTTCTCGATAGGCAGCGTCACGCGCTCTTCCACCTCGGCCGGTGATGCGCCCGGCATCGCGGTGGTGATGTCCAGCATGGGTACGAGAATCTGCGGCTCTTCTTCGCGGGGAATGATGGCGACCGCGAAGACTCCGAGGGCCAGCGACGCGGCAATAAAGAGCGGCGTCAGCTTGGAGTTGAGGAACGATTGTGCCAGGCGCCCGGCGATTCCAAGATCTTGCGTCATGGCCGGACCCCTGTACTGGACTCAATCCGCTTCCCCGCGAGTTCGCGGTCTGACGGCGCGTCCACAAGCTTTTCGCCCGCAGAGACACCGGAGAGAACCTCCACGAGGTCGCCTTGCGGTGCGCCCAAAGTAAGGTAGCGAAGCTGCGCGATTCCCTGGCTGTCGAGAACATACACACAGGACAGTGAGCCGCGCGCAACGACTGCTGAGCGCGGAATGAGTATCGCCTGCTTGGTGCCATTGGCAAACATGGCCGTTCCATACATGCCTGCGCGCGTCTGAGTGGAGGAAGGCAGGTCGATCTTGACGAGGAAGCTGTGACTCGATGGATCGGCGGCGGGAAGGATATCTGCCACGGTCCCGGCCAAGTTCGCCGACGATCCGCCACTGATGGACACTTGGACCTTCATTCCCTCGTGAATGGCCGCAATCGCTGACTCATCCACCGTGGCTTGGAGCTGCAGAGCCCCAGCTTGATCCACCTTGAGCAAGGGCACACCGGGTCCGGCCATGGTTCCGGGATCGGCCATCCGCGCCGTGACCATCCCTGCGAATGGCGCAATGAGCCGCGTGTAACTCACCATGGTGCGCGCCCCGCTCTCCTGGGCTCGCGCCGCGTCGGTCTGTGCGCGCACGGCTTCAAGGTTGGCGGCTGCGGCCTCGGAACGCCGAGAGACTTCGTCGAGTTCCTGCGGGCTTACGCTCTTCTGCGCATCAAGCTGCTTGTAGCGTGCCAGTGTGCTCGCCGCCAGTGCGGCGTTTGTTTGCGCGGCAGCCTGAGCACTTTGCGCCGCCTTCACGCCTGCCTGTGCCTGCTTGACCGAAGAGCGCAACCCGGCATCATCGAGCACAACGAGGGTTTGTCCGGCGCGGACGCTGTCTCCCTCGCGCACCAGTACCTGCTCGATGCGGCCCATTACCTGTGCGGAGACCACCGCGGATTGTTTGGCTTGAACAGTGCCTGTGGAGCCCAGGTTCAGCGGCACCGTTTGCTGTCGGCTTTCGACAACCCGCGCTTCAACGGTTTGAGGGGTTGATGGCGTCGCGGGAGATTCGCCGCCATGGCAACCGGCAATCAGCGCTGCGGAAGCGGCAAGCAAACTAGACCATAAGACATTCTTCATTGCAATTCCTCCGCAGCATCGGGAGTCAGGGTCCCGGTTGCGTATAAAAGTTCGCTATAGGCCATGGCATTTCCGTAAACGGCATGCCAGTAATTGGATTGACTCTCCCGCTCGGCGTCCTCAGCCCGCAGCAGATCAGTGATGGTGGCAAGGCCCGCGCTGTAGCGGTTCTTGAGGATGCGAAGACTCTCCGCCGAATCGTCCATTGCGGCCCGCGCCGTCTCCAGCGAGAGCTCTGCTGTCTTGCGGTGAATGTGCGCCTGGCTAACCTGGAGCCGCAGATGCTGCTGCGTGGCTGCCAGTTGCGCGTCTATCTTCTGTTTCGCTGCGCTCTCCCGTGCCATCTGTGCGCGCTTGCCCATGGGCAGAATATCCACGCTGATCTGCATGCCGGCCACCCAGTTGTTTCCGCCCGTGCCGACAAACGAGGCGCGATCCTCTTCCCAGTTGCCATACGCGCTGACGCGCGGGCCGAAGTCGGACTTGGCCGCACTGAGCGCTGATGCCTGTGCCGATTGCGCCTGCCCCAGCGCCATCAAATCGGGGCGTGTCTTGACGGCTGTAGCGATCTCGTCTTCCAGCGCGCCTTGGGGAAACGTGTGCGGCTCAATCGGCTTGAGCTCGCTTTCCTTCAACTCCGGTGCCCCCATCGCTTCGCGCAAAGATGCCCACGCAAGTTCCAGGTCTCCCTGGACTGCAATCAACTCCTGTTTGCGCGCAGCCACGTTCACCTGCGCCGACATCCGATCCGATTCCACTGCGAGGCCGGCCTTTACGTGATCGTCTACAGAACTGAGCAATGCCGCCGCAGTCTCCTGCTCGTGCTGGGCGACATCGACCGCTCGCTGCGCGTAAAGCACTTGCTGATACGCTCCGACAACGCGGAACACGATCTGCTGATCCACCGCCTTGGCGGATGAGGAGGCGCTTTGCCTGAAAAGATCGGCTCGGTGGATCTCCTTCTGAGTCTTGAACGAGTCGAATGCCATCCACGAGCCTGAGAAGCGCGTTGAGAAATTGCCAATCGGCTGTGGCCGGTTCAGGGCATTCACATCAAAGTCGGCTTGCGTGAACCTATGCTGTCTCAGCTTGGAACCAAACACATAAACAGGATCGTCTCCGCGAGAAATGTCCTCCGTAAAGCCGAGTTGGGGCAGGAGCGCGGAGCGTGCGATGGCGGCACCCGCTTTGGCATCCTGATTACCGGCATGCGCAATTGCCGCCTCGGGGCTCTGCCCCAGGGCCTGATTGATGGCTTGCCGAAGGGTCAGCGGTTCCTGCGCACCTGCGGCCAATCCTCCAATTGAGAACAGGAGAAGAAGGCACAAAGATCGATATAAGCGATAACTCATCGGGTGAGATGTCCTTGGGTGATGCTTTCATTTGAATAAAGCCACGAAATGCCGAATCCGTTACAAAAAGCGCCGAATTAAATTTGCGTGCGACCATGGAGCGAATTCCGATACCGCCTCCCATACCGGAAATTTGAAGAGATTAAAGACAAGGCAAACAGGCTAATTGCTTTGCAATGTGCAGCAGGGATTTGGTTTCTGGATGAATTGGAGCGGGCAGGCAGGACGTGTTGCCGCGATGGCAAGGTCTCACGGTTTGGCCGGCCGTGTGAAGAGATCTTGCCGGAATGGTTCCACCGGAAATCCGAGCCGCTTCCACTCGCCATAGCCGCCCCGCAATGGGCGGACTCGCTCGATGCCAAGCTTATGCAGGGTCATGGCGGTTCTGGCGGCGGTGGCCTCGCTGGGACAAGTGCAGTAGAGTACAACGTCGCGGTCGCGGGGGATCTCGTCGCTGTGAGCGGCCAGGGACTCTGGGGAAAAGTGAACGGCGCCGGGAAGTGTAAAGGGGTCCGGCAACAGTTCCAGATGATGGCGTAGGTCGACGATGAATACATCTTCGCCGGCATCGAGTTGCCGCTTGAGTGTTCCAGCCTCCACGCGCCCGACGAAAAGTTGTTTGAGAATCATGTGCCGGCGGATCACGCGCCAAACGATGAACCCTAGAATCCCCAGTGCCAGCAAAACCCCGGAGAACTTACCCGCCCATTCCAGCAAACGGGGATCGCGCCTGAGCAAGTCGCCAAAGAGGTGTCCGGCAGCAAGAAGCGAACCGAGCCAAAGTGCAGAGCCAAGACCGTCGAAAAGGAGGAAAAACCGTGAGTTTTCGGCAAGGGT